>JBDLRP010000036.1:0-154016 GCA_039799905.1 Pseudomonadota bacterium
TTCTGAATCCCCGAGGGAGAAATCCCTCGGGGATTTTTTTTCGTTCTCAGTTCCTAAAGATGCTTGAATCCAAGGATGAGTGGATGAGTCATCTTGGAGATATCAGATACTTGTCCTGAACAAATCCAAAGTTCCAGTGCCGTGATTCAATCAGCTTCAAATGAACATCTTTTGAGAGGTTCCCAAAAAGCGGGATTCCATTCCCTAACAATATGGGAATTCGTGTGATTGTTACTTCCGTCAACAGGTCATCTTTGAGAAAGCTTTGAATCAGCGAACCTCCGTCGACGTACACATTCTTAATACCCTGCGATTCAAGACGAGTCAGAAGTGCAGTTATGCTTTGCTCTGAAAACTCAACTGTTGCAGGTACGGAAACACCGGCTGCAGGTCGAAATCCGCTGCGACTCATTACGTAGACCTGCTTGTCGCCATAAGGCCATTGTGGGAATTTTATAACCGTCTCAAAGCTCTTACGCCCCAAAACAAGGCAGTCCATTTGGTTGAAAAAGGATTGGTATCCGCAATCTTCACCGGCGGGTATCCGCAAATTCGCCTGCTCAAGCCAGTCGATTGAGCCATCAACACGCGCAATAAAGCCGTCCAGACTTGTGGCTATAAAAGCATGACAGGAGATTTCCATATGAAAAATTCTCTTTGCTTGAGGGTAAATTTAAATGAGGCGAGTCACTTGGCTGCAGAGGAGTTTTAGATTGCAACCCGCAATCACACCCAATTTGTCAGACTTTGCTTGCGCAATGCTTCATAAAGAAGACTTCTTTCTGTGACGACCATCTCCCGTTCGCACATCTTGCTGCCAAGATGGCCGCGATGATCGTCATAAGGATTACAGACAGCAAGACGGTTATTGTCGAGAGGTGCAGCTCCGACGTTGAGTAGGTCGCTGAAAAGTTCGGTGTCCACGTCCGAGAAATCGCAAGTGATTTCCAGCCCTGAAATGTATTGTAGTCCGTGCGCACGGGCGAGTGCCCTTGCCACTGTTGTTTCGTCGAGGGCGTGAATTTCTAACAAGACATCGGCAATCGACATTTTCCAGTGCTCAGCGAGTCGGGATGCGACTGTCCAATCGATTTCATCGATTTCCGACATCGTTCTTAAGGCTTGAAACAATTCAGGCAGTAGAATTTGGTGGCTGTTCATCGTCAACGATAACCCACTGTGAGTGCTCTGCGGCGAATTTCCTGAATCCGCTTTTCAACCCGAGACCGTGATGCAGACCACTCGAGGTCCGCTTCAATCTTGAATTTGGGTTGTTTTTCGAAAATTCGCATCGCCGCTTCAAAATGTTTCAGAGCGGTTGAATAATCACCAAGAGCCAGTTTCAGTTCACCAAGATGTTCCAAAATGACAGGTTCCTCCGGTTCAAGGGAGTGGGCTGCCATCAATGATTTTTCAGATTCCTTGAACTGCTTTAGTTTGAATTGAATCCAGCCGAGTGAGTCCAGGTAGAAACCATTTTTTGGGTCCTTCTGGAGTGCGCGCTGCACGAGAGCCAATGCGAACTCCAGCTTCTGATTTGCTTCACCCAACGTGTAACCCAGATGATTGAGTGATTGTATGTGGTCGGGATGCGCGGCGATAAGCTTTTCCAGCGCAGAAATCGAGGCCACTTTGGATACTGTGTATTCGAGGTAAGCTGCCTTTAGGTACTGCAAATCGACCGATTGAGGATGTTTCTGCAAACCAATTTCGGCAAATGTCTGGGCTTTTGAAAATTGCCGCATCTTGGAATGTGAGCTGGCGAGAAACTTGAAATCTTCTTCGCCGGGTTTCTTTCCCATTTTGTCCTGAAATTCGACCAACAATTTCTCACTTTCATCAAACTTACCGTCTTCAATAAGCAGTAGGATAATTCTCTGTAAAGAAACTTTGTAAACATCGCTTGCCGGATTAACTCTTCTATACAAGGCAAGTGCATCTTGATTGTTTTTAAGGCGTTCATCGCACTGGGCGGCATAAAAATACAACCGGTCTTTATCGAGTGACTTGTCCACAAGAGTCAAAAATCGCTTTCTGGCTTCCGTAAAATCTTCGAGCTGGAAAAGCACATATCCAAGTTGAAACGTGAGGTCAGAGTCGAGAGCCTCTTCACCCTCTGAAGAAGCCTCGAGTCTGAGGAGCAATCGTCGGGCCTCGTGAAATTTATTGAGTTTAAGCAGTTGTGTCACGTAATAACGCGCGAGTGTGTCGTTCTCCGGTTGTTTCTCGTATGCCTCGCGAAAGTATTTTTCGGCAGCGGCGCCATTGTTTTCCTGAGTTGCGATAAAGCCGGCAAGAGTCCAGCCTTCGATGCTTTCTGGCGACAGTTTCAGAAGCTTATCGAGCAGATTCTTTGCCTCACCATACTGTTTTTCTTCCGTCTTGAGTTTTGCCAGCCTGAGCAGGAAATAAGGTGACTGCGGCATCGAACTGATCGCTTGCATCAAAATTTCTTTTGCTTTGCTTTTTTTTCCTGCCTCAATCAGGAGAGCTATATAGCGCGCCGAAACTTCTTCGTTTTTTGGGTGTTTTTTAATGGTGGCGTCAAGAATCTCGAGTGCTTCGTCACGATTTCCCTTCAGTTGCGCGATATACGCCCGCGCCAATGCGGGCTCGGGGCTCTTGCTGTAAAAGAGTTGCAGTTTTCTGGCTATCTGCTCAGCCTCTGTCAAATCGCCGTTCAGAGTTGTGAGCCTTACGAGTTCAATGCCAGAAACCAAGGTGGGGTGGGAGTTGAAGACCGATCTCATAAGCCGGGTGGCAGGATCGAGTTGTTTTTGATTGATAAAGTTTTCGGCAATTAGGAACGCAAGATCTGCTTCGCTCTCCGACAAGGGGCCACGTGCAAGCTGCTCGACAATCTTATCCCACTCGACGCTGGAGCGTGGTTGGTTTTGCTCTCTTCCCAATAGGTCGAGAGCATTGACCTCGGACGACTTGTTTGATGCTTTGTCTGTGGTTTTGCAGCCAATGGTTGTCAGTACCACGCATGCCAGCGCCGCGCGGGTCAAATTGGTTGAAAGCGAACCCAAAATTCGCTGGCATAGACTTTTCATGCTTGCTCCAAAGCCGAATAAAGTTTGCGGGGAAGTCCGTCGAATGCTCCGCTCGACATGAACACGACCGTGTCACCGGGTTTGGATATTTCAACGAGTTTTTTGAGCAGGACGTCGTTATCTGCAAAATAAGTGGCTTTGGTTCCGATAAGCCCTGCGACTTTGGCTCCGTCTAGAGCCTCACCTTCCTTTAGACGAAGATCGAGAGGTACCTTACCCAACATGACAACGTCAGCTGCCGCAAAGCTCTGCGCCAGCTGATCCTGCAGCACGCTGCGTCGCATTGTTGCATTGCGTGGGTCGAAACAGGCGATCAGCCGTCCCTGACGGCGGCTTGATTGCACGTATGCCTTGAATGCGTCGAGAGTCGTTGCGATCGCCGTCGGGTGATGGGCAAAATCATCAAAAACGACGATATCTCGCGCCTGACCGATGAGCTCGAATCTACGCTTGACCCCATTGAATGTGCCGGCAGCCTTGGCCCATGTATCCAATTCAAATTTTTCTGGAAGATTTTTTTCCAGATCGGCTTGCACGATCAGTGTCTGCTTTTCGATGACACTGAGTGCGTGCATCACAGCCATGGCCGCTGTCACATTCATAGCATTGTGCTGGCCAAACATTTTAAGTCTGATTTTCAGATTCTCACCTGAGGGCGATTTGCACAGGACTTCGGAGCCCTCACTGAATGTGTCGAGTTTGATGAGACCCCAATGTTTGGCTGATTTTCCGAACCAGAGAGTCGGGGCCTGAGAGCGGAGTACGACTCTGCTGACGCGCGGATCATCAGCATTTGCTACGACTATGCCGCCTCTGTCACGTGTGAGGCAGGCGAGTCTGTAGAACTCATCCTCAATCGCCTCGATGTTCGGATAGATGTCCGCATGATCAAATTCAATGTTGTTTATAAGGGCAACTTTCGGCTCATAATGAAGAAATTTCGGCCCTTTGTCGAATAGTGCAGAGTCGTATTCATCGCCCTCGAGAACAAATATCTTCTTGCGTCCAAGTTTGAAGCCGTGTTGAAAATTTGCTGGAGCTCCGCCGACAAACAGTGACGGATCTTGTCCCAAATCCTGCAGCATTTGCGCAATCAAGCTGGTGGTAGAAGTTTTTCCGTGAGTTCCACTGACAACAATATTCGTCGAATCGTGCAGAAAAAATTTTCTGAGCGCGGACGGAAAGCTCATGGTTGGGATGTCTGAACGCAGCAGTGATTCCATCTCAAGATTCGGTTTCAGTTCTGCATTGCGTCTTGTGATGACGTTGGCAAGAACAACCGCGTCTGGTTTCATCTGAGCCAGCGTGTCTGACTGATAACCTATCACCTGATTCAATCCGATATGTTTGATCACCTCATCCATCGGCGGGTAGATGGGATTGTCACTGCCCGATATTTCATGCGACGCCGATACGAACAATCCAGCGACAGCGGCCATTCCCGTGCCGCCGACGCCCGTGAAATGAAGTTTTGCTTTTGCATTTGCGTTTTGGGAAGCCGGTTGGAAAAGATTCGCAGGAAACTTCGTTGCCAGACCGGCTCTATCTTTTGCCTCAAAGCTGATGGTTAGTGTTGCGATGTTGTTACGTAAGTCAATTGAGGTATCGGAATGTGCAACCAGCGGCAGCCGGGCTTTGTCGTGACCGAACAAGGGGGCAACAACGACCGGTATTTGCGTCTTGCGGGCAAAGAATTGCGCGATTTCCTCTTCGCTTGCAAAAGTGCCGTCGGCTTTCGCGCAGGCAGTAAACTGCCCGACAACAATTGCGGAGCATTTTGAGATGAGTCCTGAATTGCAAAGTGAATCGAACTTTCTCAATATTCGGTAGAGATCTTCATTGATGTCCTCAAGGAAAAGCACCGAGCCGGCAGGCAGGGCGACATGGCGTAGCGTCGAAAAGCTTTCAGCGAGACTCAAGTTGAATGGGATGCAGGGACCCGAAATTCTGCAGTCTGGCCAGGTCCTTTCGCCGACCAGTTGGGCGCTGACGTTCAGCTTCTCAACGTTTTCGCCTTTCATCAGTTTGAACAGAATCTCGCTATCCCGGTTGTTGTGTTCGAGCAGCGTGGAATCAAATGCATGGTTGGCGTGGATGTAGGTCAAATTTGGATGGCGGGCAGCCAAATAGTTCCCAAGAAACGAATTGTCGGAAAATCCGATGAAGAGTCTGGGTGGCAGAATCGGAGGTAGCGCAGCTTCAAGGAAGCGGATGAGTTCGGTTGTGCCGAATCCTCCCCGTGATGCCCACACGTAAGAGTACCGTCTTTGTGTGAGAGCTTGGGACAGGAGCAACGCGCGTTCCAGCGGTTTGCCGGCCGTAACTTCGTGGTCCTCTGCGACCTCAGGAGCCAGTTCAGTGATGTTGAAACCCAACTCGGCCAGTTGCCCGATGCGGATTGCTCTGTCGCTTTCACTGACTTTAGTTTTTCCTGCGGGATGTACCAATGCACCAACAAACCGGTTCGCGCCCATGAATTTTGCCTCCGTGCGATCCATCATGGTTTTGAGTTGATCCATGATGAACCGAAAGGAGCAAATGTTCCAGAGGCGGAACTCAGTATCGAGGAAGCGACGGGTTGATGAGCTGAGCGTATCTGTCGATGCCGCCTTTCAAAGAAACAGCGTTCGGAAGTCCATTTTGGCGCATATACAGAGCAGCATTCAAACTTCTGACGCCGTGATGGCAATAAACCACAACATGTTGAGCTTTGCGCCCTTGTTCAAAGATCAGCGGCATAGTCTTTTCGTTGAGCAACATGACGTTTTCGCCAAGCTTGCAGATTTCGAATTCCCACTGTTCGCGGACGTCGACAAAAAGTGCTCGCTCGGGATTGGTGAGTAATTTGGAGGCAGCGTGAACATCAATTTCAGCCTCCATCATGTCTTTGATGCCTTGATTCAATGATTCAACCATGGAAGCTGCATCTTTGCTATGCTTTTGGGCGACCTGTGCGATAGTCTCGTTGGGCTCGAATCCGCACGAAGCACATCCACCGACGTGGAACTTTGCATGCAGCATCGCACGTGCGAAGGGGTAGTTGCTTTCAACGTCCTGCATTGTTGAATTCAAGTCGAACTCGAGTGTCACGGCCAGTCTCCTCACAGAAAATGACATGCCTTCAGGGGGTATGCTTGTCGTCAGTCGGCGGCAAGCTATAATCAGACCTTAAAGATATCAATTCTTTTTTCCGACAGTTGAGGGAAGACTTCAATGCAAGATGTTTCGAGTTGGCTCGCTGAGAGACTCATGAGCATACCGGAGGCCGTTTTTGCAAAGTCTTCGCACAGAAAGGTTCCCGAAGTCTGTCGCAAGAACGCGGACTTTCAGTATTTTTCGATACCGCTCGCAAACGGGGTAGGCTCAGGCGTGCTGGCCTCTCCGAAGGAAGCCCGCCCCGGTGAACCTGTGCTGGTCATCCTGTGTCACGCTTTGGGCTTCGATTCCACCTACCCCTACTGGCATTGGATCGAGGCGCTCAACTCACGGGGGCTTCATGTACTTTCGATCGATTGGGATGGTCACGGAGTGCATGGCGGGTCCTCGCTGGATATGCAAGCCGCGTCGCGTTCTATTCCGCTCGTTTTGCAAAAACTCTATGGCGAGGCAGGCTCCACTCAGTTGTCTCCCAAACGTCATGGGCCGTTGTGTTTTTTAATGGGTCACGCAGCTGGTGCCGCATACGGCCTGCTGGCAGCCTCGAGAACTGACTGTGCAAAAATCATCTCCGGCGTGATCGCAGTGAGCCCGACTGTCAACACCTGTCATGATGGTTCATTCAGACGTGAGCGATGGACGGTACTGAGCCCTGTTGCTTGGATAAAAGATTTTCTTGGAGTTGTTCCTTTTTACGGTTTGTCAGGTGTGATGCCGCCGTCTTCGAAAAAGCAGATGAAGACGTTTCCCATTCGATTGAGGATCGGCATTGATCAGGAAGTTCAGTTGGCGAATTTTGTGCATGAAACTTTTGCGCAGCGCCGTGTTTTGCAGAACGTCAAGACGCCTGTGCTGTGGTTTCATGGAGCGCGCGACAAACGTGTTCCTTTGGATCGCGCTCTGAGCCTGATGGCCGAAATTCCCTCGGCGCTCTTTACGCATGTCGACGAAAAACGTGGGCATACGCGACTGATGTATGCAGCAGAGATTCCGGCTTATGCCGCTAAATTCATCGATACGTGTGCCAATTTGCGACACCCTTAAAACACCGTGGAGGTAATTCCCACCTATGAAACTTTTCAGTGTTCTATCCGTTGCTGCCGTCTCTTCGATTTGGTCTGGAAATGTATTGGCGCAAAGTGAATATCAGCCACCGATGGGTGAACAGCCAACGTACGGAAAAAGATACACTCCCGGTGCATCCGAATCCAATCACGTGATTGAGGTCAATGCAGCACAGTTGATCAACAAGGGCTTTGGGCTGGAGTTTGAGACCCGCGGTTCCGAGGCGATGAATTTTGGTGCGGACCTGCTGTTTTCTGAAAAGACAGTCAAGGACAATGCAGGTGCCAGCGGATCAACGCAAAGCATGCTGGTGGCACCCAAAATTCGCCTGTATCCGATGCAGGCGCTCAGCGGAGTTTTTTTGGGCGGTAAGGTGTATCTGGGGCAGGTGAAGGTCACGGTTGATGTTGCAGGAACAGAGTCTGAAAAGGCTTTTACACTTATCTCTCCGGCAGTTCATGTTGGCTACAGGATGCTCACGACATTTGGATTCACCTGGTCGTTGTACGGCGGCGCTGGAGTTAACTTTCCGCAAGCCAAGTTCGAAAACAAGCATCTCAAGAGTCCTGAACTTAGCGGCAAAAGCGGAGTGGCCGAGGTTATCTCAGACTTGAACACGATCAATCAGGTGGTCCGTTACGACATTGGGGTTACGCTTGGTGTGGCGCTGTGATTCACGCCGGGCGGCAAGACTGACTTGATCCCGCAGAGTGAGTCGGGCTCATTGGTAAGGAAGAATAACTTCACCCAATAATTCGTACGACGATTTGCCATAGGGACCTTGAACGTCGGAGATTCTCAGACGGCCCTGAGCCCAAACGGGGCCGTACGTCATTTCTGTTTTCCTTCCGCCAGCCATGCGCACCGTCACCATTTGATTGGCAGGTGGTGGTGGTGTGTGAATACAAGCCATCGGGCTTGGAACAAGCAGAAATTCAGTCACGTTGCTTTGATTGTCCTCGAGTGGGATCATGAAGCCAGGAATTTTGACTTTCCTGCCGTCCGCTTCTTTGAGCACGGTGCTCATTTTGCCAGTATTGATGTCGAGCTCACGCAGTGCGGCCCAATCAAGTTCACGCGGCTTTCCGTCTGTATCAGCGGCAGCATTCGGACCTTTGTTCATAAACGCATATATGCCGGCGAAGCCCAGCGAAAAGCCAATTGCACTCAGCAAGCCAATTCTCAGCCAAAGGGGCATCTCAAGTCCTCCGCATGCGGAGTTAGACTATACACAGTCTAAAAAATCCGGCCAACTGCGGACACTCATGTTGCTCTTCTGGCAGGTCCTGCTAAGGTAGGGCGAAACAATTATTTTTGCAGAATAATGAGGCAAAAGGTGGTCGAGAGCGAAGTGCTTCTATCGCATTTGGAAAGCCTCGCTGCAAAGCACTTCAGCTTGAGTTCTCTTCGTCCCCAACAAAAAAATGTGTTCGTTGCATTGCAGTCACAGCGTCAGGTGTTGGCCATGTTGCCGACCGGTGCGGGAAAAACACTGCTCTATGCGCTTGGTAGTCTGCTCTTTCGTGAGTCAGTCACAATTGTCATTTGCCCTCTCATCGCGTTGATGCGCGATCAGCAGCAACGCATGGTTCAAGCTGGAATCTCTACTGCGACTATATTCTCCGAGCAGTCAGAAGACGAGCGCCGGCAGGCATACAGAAGTCTGATGCAAGGAAACGCCAAACTTTTGTTTGTCAGTCCTGAACGATTTTGCTTGCCGAGCTTTCAGAGGCTTTTGCGTCGCTTAAAACTGGCTATGGTTGTCGTAGATGAAGCTCATTGTGTCGTCACGTGGGGCCACTCATTTCGTCCTGAATATGGCCAGCTGGCGAGCCTGCTCAAGCAGCTCGACGTCCCCAGAATTCTTGCATTGACAGCAACTGCCTCACGGCAAAGTCGGGAACTCATCCGCGAGATGGTTTTTCCTGAACCTGCTTCAGTCTTTGAGCTTGTGGACAAACCTCTCAAAGACAACATTCATGTGGAGTCTTTGAGAGTCTATTCCGAAGATCA
The DNA here is from genome assembly GCA_039799905.1 of Pseudomonadota bacterium. GTDB lineage: Bacteria > Bdellovibrionota_B > Oligoflexia > Silvanigrellales > Silvanigrellaceae > RFOM01. The sequence continues at coordinate 9,291 of JBDLRP010000036.1, forward strand.
GCGCTGGCAAGAAGTTGAGCGGATCGTCCGTGAAACGAAATCAACGAAATCTATTCTGTATTTTCCCCGTCGAGAGCAATGTCAAAAGGCAGCTCAGGAGCTAAAACGTCAGGGAATAAATGCGGTGGTCTATCATGCCGGACTGCCTCGCGAAATGAGAAAGTCGGTTGAAGAGTATCTACGCGAGTCTGCGCGTCCAGTCGTTATTTGTGCAACGCTGGCGTTCGGAATGGGAATCGACTTACCCAATGTCCAACTGATCATCGTTGTCGGTTTTCCTGGTAATCTTGAAGAGATGTTTCAAATGATGGGGCGTGCCGGCCGCAAGGGTGAGTTGTCCAGAGCTGTGATTGTTTGGTCAGGATCTGATCCCAAAAAACGCTCTTTTCAGTTTGATAAGACGATGCCCGAAGTTGGGCAAATGCTCTCACGCATGCGGCGCTTGTCGACACTGATGCCCGGCGAAGGACAAACCCGCCTGATGCACAAAAGCAGGCTGTTGAGTCTTTTTGCATCATCGTTCAAACAAGAGAAGGATGTCGAACAGGCAGTCCAGAGTCTGGTTTCTGTTTTGTCGATGCTGGGACGCGGCGGAGCGCTGGAGTCGACCCGTTCCGATTGGATCGAGCTCAAAGTACCCAATCCGGAGATGATGGTCAGATTGCTCGCTGAATTGCCCGTGGGTCCGTCACGCAGAAGAATGGTTCTTGAGTGGATTCAAGCTAGGTTTGCCGACGCCTCAACGCAGGTCGGCATCCGGATCGATAGCTTTGCGCTCAACGAGCTGTGTGAAGATTTGCAAATTGCCGCGCCCAAAGTTCTGGAGGTTCTCCGCTACTACTCCGATAAGCAGCAGCTGACCTTTGACCTCATTCCAACATCCCAAGCTGTTCAATCGGTGTTGCTTTCCGGCGATTTTGAAAATTTGCAGTCACTGATTCCCCGTTATCAGCGATGGCGTGGTGCTCTGAGCAGCAGCCTGCAGGCGCTTTCGGCTTTTGTGACAGCAGAGCAGTGTCGTATGGTACCGGCTGAAAATTTCTTTTTGCCTCGTTCGGGTGCATCTCGACTTCAAAGCAGCGCCTTTTGTGGAAGATGCGATCTCTGCGCATCCCGTTCGGACAAACAAACACGCGCCCTTTCGGGGACGATAGCAGCTGCTCTGACGCCCAACTCTTCAGAGCACTTGCGATAAGTGTAAAATTTTGATGCAATCACACAGAGTTGAATTAACCTGTAGACGCAGGACGTGTCGTGAAGAAAAAAACTGTTCAGAAAAAGAAGCTCCAGCCAAAGTCAGCAGCTAAAGTTAAAAAAACGAGCGGACGCGCCTCGGGACACAATGGCGGCACGGTGACGCTGCAGCTCCTTTCCCGGCGGGATACAGAGTTTCCGGTGACCTCTAAATTGAGCCGCACGAAGCGAGTCTTCAGACATTTGAACTCAGATGAGGTTTTTAGGAAAAGCGACCTGGACAGTCAGACTTTGTCCAAAAATGCGACCAAAGTTCCAAATTACGAAATTATTTCGCAGGCCCGCGCCGTCCGTGCAATTACTGTTGGTCTCGGTGTCACCAAGCCCGGATACAATATTTATGTTGCCGGAGTGCAAGGAACGGGCAAGACAAGCGTCATTCGCGGGTTTTTGAAGAAGACTGCCGAAACACAAAAAACTCCGTCCGACTGGATTTATGTTTACAACTTCAAGAACACTGAGTCTCCGCGCGCAATTGAAGTCGCGACTGGTCTGGCAAAGAAGTTCAAGAAAGATATGGATGAACTCGTCGAACAGCTGACGACAGAGATTCCCGATGCGCTGCAATCCGAGGAATACGAAAACAACGTCAATTCCACGGTCAACTCGAGCAACGAAAAGAAGGCGAAGCTTTTCAGTGAGCTCGAGCGTACATCAAAAGCGATGAATTTTGGTGTGAAGTCGACCCGCATGGGAATTGTTACCGTACCGATTGTCGACGGTAAGCCTCTGTCCGAGAAGGACTATGCGGATCTAAGTGACGACCAGAAAGAAAAAATTGAACTGGAAAGAAATCAGTTGGAGCCCGAGGTACTCGACTTTGCGCGTAAGGTGCGGGCAATCGAGAATGAAACCAAGCACAAGCTTGAATCTCTGCGTTCGGAAATCGGAGATTATGTTGTAAGCGCTGCAATGCAGCCCCTGCTAAAGGAATATTCCAATAATCCGGCAGTGCTCAATTATTTGAACGAAGCTAAAGAGCATTTGCTCGAAAATATTCAAGACTTTGCCAAAGATGATGATGAAGATGGCGAAGAAGATGAAAGTCCGGTTCCTCACCATCTGCGCAAGGGCGACGCTTATCTGCCTTATCGTGTGAATGTTTTCGTCGACAATACGGAAACCAAGGGTGCTCCTATAGTCATTGAGACCAACCCGACTTTTTACAACTTGTTCGGCAAGATTGAAAAGAACATCGAATACGGCATCTATACGACCGACTTTAAGATGATAAAAGCAGGCGCACTTGCCCGTGCAAACGGCGGATATCTTGTGCTCAATGCGATTGATGTGTTGCGCAATCCGCAGGTTTGGGAAACGTTGAAGCGTGTTCTCAAAAATCAAAAATTGTTCATCGAGGATCTCGGTGAGCAATACAGCATTCTTCCGACAAGTGGGCTCCGGCCCGAACCAATTGCATTGAACGTCAAGATCGTTCTGATTGGTTCTGACTGGATATACCGGATGCTTTATCAGTTTGATGAGGATTTCAACAAGATTTTCAAGATTAAAGCAGACTTTGATGTGCAGATGCCGCGAAATGAAGACACCATCAAAGACTACATCAACTTTGTGACGACTAGAACACAGGTTGAGAACCTGCTTCCTTTTGACGCTTCGGCGATCTCGAGCATTGTCGAATTTTCAAGTCGTATTGTGGATGATCAGGACAAACTGACCACTCGTTTCAGCCTGATCAAAGACCTGACAATTGAAGCTGATTTCATGGCGAAGGAACGCAAGGCTAAACGGATTACCCGCGATGACGTTGAAAAGGCTGTCGATGAACGATATTTCCGTTCGGCATTAGTGCAGGACCACCTGAGCGAAATGGTGACCCGCGGTGATATTTTGATCTCTGCGAATTCACGCCGTGTAGGTGAAATCAACGGATTGGCTGTCTACAATCTCGGTGATGTGTCGTTCGGGATGCCGACGCGCATCACATGCCGCACATACAAAGGCAAGCCGGGAATTGTTAATATCGAACGAGATGCGGCGCTGTCCGGCAAGATTCATAACAAGGGAATTTCGATCCTGACCAGTTGGATCAACGCTGTTTTTGGCAAAAAAGACCCAGTCGTACTCGCTGCGACGATATGTTTTGAGCAGAATTACAGCGGTGTCGATGGTGACTCTGCAACACTGGCCGAGATGGTTCTCATTTTGAGTACGCTGGCTAATTTGCCCATCGACCAGAGCATCGCGGTGACAGGCTCGGTCAACCAGTTTGGCGAAGTTCAGCCGGTTGGTGGCATCAATGAGAAAGTGGAAGGTTTTTTCCGTGTTTGCAAAATCAAGGGGTTTAATGGCCGGCAGGGTGTCATTATTCCGGTCCAGAATATGAAGCACTTAATGTTGCAACGCGAGGTTCGTGAGGCTGTTGAGCGCGGTGAATTCCACGTTTGGTCAGTGACACGCGTTGAGGAAGCCTTTGAGTTGTTAACTGGCTTTGCTACCGGTGATTGGGAAGAAGACAAACAGCGCTTCACTCCGGGTTCGGCCTTTGCAGAAGTGGCAAAGGCGTTGCATCCGAAATCATCCCAGGAGTCATCCAGCTCCTCCGAGAAGAAGAGTGCAAAATCCAAGTCAGCTGCGAGGTCAAAGGAAAAAAAGAGCAGCGGAAAATCATCTGGTAAACGTTCTGTTCGAAGATGAAATCATACTCTCTCAAGGAACATTTTGAATTGCGAAACACCCGCAGTCTGCGCCCTCGGCGCGGACTCGGTCGTTATTTTATGCATGCAGGTCAGGCGGGTTTCAATGATGGCTCAGGCGCCATTTGGCCGGTCCGCTTGGCTGATGGCTGCGACTCTAACACCCTTCAACAGGGTTGTGTCTACAGCTTCACAATCGGCGGAATTGTAGGCGAGCACACGCCTGTTTCTAAATATCGCGACAACGAGATTTTTCTACAGGTGGACGATTTGCAACTTCAGTCCGGCAAAGATGGAGCGGCGTGGGAGATGCATGGTATCCCCAGTCCGACAGACGTGCCAGCCCAAGTGAGTGCGGTCACGAATCCCAGCGGGACGTTTTTTTTTCTCTCGGAGACGTCAAGACGACTTGATATTTTGCTGCAGAGGAACCTTGGAATCGAGCGTGCTCGTGCGTTTTTCCGCTCTTCCGGCTACCTCGAGCTCGATCCTCCGCAGCTGGTTCTCTCGGGTGGAGTTGAACGCTATCTGAATACCTTTAAAACGCAGTACATTGATCACCGGGGTAAACAATGGCAGCTCGAGTTGCCCACCAGTCCTGAGTTTTCCCTGAAGAAAATTATTGCCGAGGGTGTCCAAAGGATTTTTGCACTGACTCATGCATTCAGAAATCAAGGCGAACTCTCCCGTCACCATGATCCCGAATTTATGATGCTGGAATGGTACCGGATCGGTGGGACACTTGAGGACCTGATTCGTGAAACCGAAAAGCTCATCGCAGACATTGCCTCGGGTCTGCTGGGTACTGCCTCGCTCCCTCGACGGCCTTGGCCGGTTTTCTCGGTCAGAGAGCTGTTCAACTCGATATTGGATATTGACCTCGAAAAAATGTCAGATGTACAAATTTTTCGCGATAGCGCATCCCACAGATGCACATCCGTAGTGCCAACTGACTCGTGGGATGATGTTTTTTGCAAACTGTTCATGGAATTCGTGGAGCCGATTCTTGCGCAGAAAGAGGCGTGTTTCGTGGCTTACTATCCGCAGCAAATGGGCGCTCTTGCTGCCAAAAACACAAAGCTCAACGGGGTTGTCGATCGTTTCGAGGCGTACATCGGTGGTGTTGAGATCTGCAACGGCTATCGTGAATTGATTGACTACGAGGATTTTCTTAAACGTGTGTCTTTGGTTGAAATCGAGCGGAACGATATTTCTCGCGACCCGTTGTTTGAGGCGGCGATGCGCTCGGGGCTTTATCCGTGCGTTGGAAATGCCCTCGGCTTAGACAGGCTGATTGCAGTTTTGCGCGGTGAGCGCGATTTGCAGTCCATTCTCCCGTGGCCTTTTGCCAGCAGATTTCCAAACTCAACCATCGCGCTGGAATGAATCAGCGGCGACTCAGTTTCTCGGGAAGCTCGCGAAATTGAAATTCAGAGACCTTCTCGTCTGTAGCCTCGAGAGTTGCTTCGTATCCGGTCGTAATTTTATTGCCCAGCCATTGGATTGGCGAGGTTTTAATGATGAAGTGCTGACCGAGTTGATACAGCGTTTTTCCCTGTCCGATGGGAAGTGAAAAAAGAAACAGCCAAACGATACCTGCAGCAAGGAACAAGCCAATTGATCTCAGCACAAACGGCTCCTTTTGTTGAAGAACGCAGCTGTTTTGAGTTTGCACAATTTCTGTTTTTTCTTGAAGTGTTTTCGCGGCAAAACTAGCCTAACGGAGGCAAAACACATGACAGATGGGAAAAAAACACCTCCCATTGCTTCACTGCATCAGAACGTCACAGCACACTTCGACAGTTTTTTTGGAAAATATTCGAATGAGATGAATTGCGGTCGAGGTTGCAGCCAGTGTTGCATTGCACATCTGACGGTTTTTCCGGTCGAGGCTCAGTTAATTTTTGATTGGTTCACGGACCTCTCCGCTGAAGTTCGAAAAGAACTCACGCAAAGTTGGAGCAAAGCAGTGCAAAACAACAAGCGCTGCGTGTTTCTCTCGGAAGATTTGTGCAGCATTTATGAGGTTCGCCCGACAGTCTGCCGCACGCAAGGTCTTCCTCTGAAAGTTGCAAAACTTTCTTCGCCCGATGATGTAGCGCAGAAGGAATTCGAGTTGAGCCTGTGCGAACTGAATTTTCGTCATGCTGAAAAAATTCCTCCGCTTGCAGAATGGCTCGATTTGGAACGGCTCAATACTATGCTTGCGATAGCTCAAAAGTTTTCAGATAAATCGCAAATATCTCCGGAGATTAATGATCTCGTCGACGGTCAGACCGGACGCGTCGAGCTTTCACGCCTGCGGACCCTCCTCTTGCAGAAGTCTGGCTGAGCCGCTAAAAAGTCCTGACTTTTAGGCATGGAGGCTTGAATGGAGTCAGGGACACTTGAGAAACCTACGCTGCTCAACCGCGTTGTGGTTGTCTCGGCGCTGGGGTATTTCGTCGACATCTACGACCTCATCCTGTTCAGCATCGTTCGCAAAAAGAGCCTTGTTGATATCGGAATCGCCGAGTCGGACATTCTGTCGGTGGGCTTTCGTCTGATTGACTTGCAGATGATTGGCATGCTTGTGGGTGGTGTCATCTGGGGTGTGCTTGGTGACAAGCGTGGTCGTGTTTCAGTGCTCTACGGTTCTATTTTGCTTTACTCGCTGGCCAACTTGGCCAACGCGTTTGTTTATGACGCGACAACTTATGGTCTGCTGCGTTTCATTGCTGGTGTAGGACTCGCAGGTGAGTTGGGTGCCGCCATTACATTGGTCAGCGAGGTGTTGGGCAAAGAATTGCGCAGTGCCGCCGCAGGAGTGGTTGCCGGATTTGGTTTGTTGGGATCTGTGGCCGCTGCCATCATCGGAGAATACCTGAGTTGGCGCTGGGCTTACGGGATTGGCGGTGTGCTCGGTTTGTTGCTGCTCTTTGTGCGCATGCAAACTGGCGAATCGAAGATTTTTGCGAAAATTGTCGCATCTGGGCAGTACTCGAGAGGTTCGTTCTTTTCGTTTTTTACCGATCGCGATTTATTCAAGCGTTATATTTCGTGTATTGGTCTAGGAATCCCCGTTTGGCTGGTCGTGGGTATATTCGCCACTCTGGCGCCGGATCTTGCCAAAGCGCGTGGGATCGAATTTCCCGTGCACGCGTCAACGGCCGTGATGTTGGTTTATATCGGGTTGGCGATTGGTGACCTGACCTCCGGCGCCCTGACTCACTATGTCGGCAGCCGTAAGAAGGTCATCGGCGGGTTCATGTTTGCCGCGCTTATTTTGTCGGTGATGCATCTGACCGTCGGCGCGTACAGTCAATTTATTTTTTATGCGACCCTCACAACGCTCGGCATCTCAATTGGATATTGGGCTCTATTCGTACTGACGACAGCGGAAAATTTCGGAACGAATCTGCGCGCAACAGCTACGACAACTGTTCCAAATTTTGTTCGTGCTTCGTTGGTCCCTCTCAATTTTATCGTGTCTACTTTTGCGGTGTCAGGGCAAATTATGAAAGGTGCGTGGCTTGCTTTCGTAGTGGCTTTTGCCTGCTCTTTCGCTGCATTGTTTGCGCTGCGTGAAACTCACGGAGCCGATTTGGATTTTGTAGAAGGAAAGGAGGTTCTCTCGTGAAAATCAACATGAACGTATCGAGAACTCTGTTCTTCCGGTTTTTGGTGATTGCAACTGCCGGTCTGTTGATCTTCTGTGCTCCACCGCCCGAGAACCCACCACCCGCCGATCAGCAGAATTTTGGACTGAGCGGAGAAGCCGGTCCCGACGACTTTTATTGTCCGGCAGGTTATACATACGAAAAAGTTTATCATCTCTGTGAAGGTCGAACCGGAGTTTTGGGGCCCTTCAGCGATGCTATGGTCGAAAAGTGCCGCTCTTTTGGTGGAGGCGCTCCGTGTGATGGTCTTCACTGGCAAAGGGAGTTTGCGCACGGAATTCGCGGAACAGGCAAGTGTCCCAACGGGACTCAATGGGACGCTGAGTTGGAGGTTTGCTTCAGTGGAAACAACGTTTACGGCCCGTTTCTGAAATCACAACACGAGCGTTGTGTGGCAGCTCAGGGTGGTCCTGCGTGTGAGACCATGCGTTGGTCTCGCGAGTTCTTTGAGTCTTTTCGGGCGAGTAAAAGCCCGAATTCCTCCGCTGATACGTTGGAATTTCGTCTTGGTGAACCCGCTGATCGTGAAATTCTCGATGTCTTCTCCCTGTGGGCTACGTACTACAGGATACCGACCGTTCAACATCGTGGCAGTTCCGGCATTCCCCTGCTTGACATGAATGGCAATGATTTGGGTGTCACGCTGTCACGAAGGGATTGGTGCGATGCCGCTTTGGAAGGCTCGGTGCGGGTTGTAAATTCGAACGGATTCGATGCTGTTTACAACTATGCGGGCAGTCGTCAGAGCTTCAAGCAGGCTGACTGCTCGGATTATGTTTCATTGCCGGGTTTGGCGTATTCGAGATTCTATCGGACCAAAAGTAGTTTCGGTGATGGTGTGATGGGTTATCAATTGATTCCCTATCGGACGATTGCGGTCGACCCATCGTATATTCCCTATGGTTCGGTGATTTACGTTCCCGAGGCTCGCGGCGCGCAAATCATACTTCCCAACGGCACACAGGCCCTACACGACGGATATTTTTACGCCGCCGACACCGGCGGTGCGCTGCACGGAAAGCACATCGACGTATTCATCGGCAGTGCCACTGAAAATCCGTTTGAATTTGTGCGTTCCAACAGCAGCAGTCTTTTTAAGGTTTACCTGATTGGTGCGGGTCCAATTAAGGACAGGCTCAAGGCTGCACACCAGCGGCGCTGAGCGCGGGCGTCTGAAAGAGGCAGCAGCAGTTTTATCTGTCGGGTGAGCGTTTGGCTGAAATTCAGCCAGAACGGTCCGATTTTGAGCCAATGTCCCAGCGAAGTCATCTTTCAGAAGTCGAAAAAGCAGTTCCAGCCGCCGCGCATCCGATGAATAGTCGCCACAATCGTTAAGTTTTCATGTTTTAACTTGGTGAATTTTTACTTGGCACGACCATTGCTCTTGCCATTTTTAGCTCGGCTCATAATGGCCGACTAAAAATCCGGCGGGAGAAAAAATGAAAAACAAGACGAAGGTCAATCTACTCTTGATCTCAGGTGCACTGGGGTTGGGAACCTTCCTCGCGCTCCGATCTTTGCACGCCAATGAGGTTGTCCAAGCTGTTGAAAGAGAAGCACACAGTAAAAAGACTCCAGGTGGTGAAGTTTCAGATAGGTCAAAGTCCAAAAAGAAAGAATCAGCCGGAACGCATACATTCTCTTCTGTTGCTGAAGACAAACGGTGGGACAAAGATTTAAGTACCCAAGAAACGACTGAATTTCTTGCAGACGTGGATAACGTTTTTGGACGACTGCTTTTAGCAGGAGTTGATAAAGAAGCAGCCAGGGCGCACTTGTCCAGGCTCAATGAGCGCGGTCTAGCGGGTGTGAAGGCAATTGCCGCCAAGCTGTCAAGTCCGCCATCCGCAGAGTCCGAGGTCCACGCGAGAATTGCATATGCAGACTACCTTTTGTACCGGGCGCGCTTCGATCCCGAAGCTCGCAGAATAGCAATTGATGTTGCGAAAGTCGTACCTTCTGAATCGATTGCTCCAAAGGTTCGCGGCGCAATGTTTGCTGAGCGTGGCGAGTTGCTCGGTGCTCTTGTTGCGATTGATTTTGAGAATGCAGAGGGAATTTTCTCTCAGCTGGCCCATCCGCTGCTTCGCAGGGTTGCAGCTGCAGAGACTGTTTTGCGTCTTTCTCAAGACGGAATTCCGATTGAAGAAGCCCGCAAGAAGGTCAAGGCGATAATTCCTGAATATAAAATTTGAATCAGAAAAAACAACAATAAAAAAAATGGGAAACATCATGTTTCTATCAGTAAAGAGATTTTTAAAAACTACCTACCAGAACAAGGTTTATCTTGTTGCTGCGTTGACTTTTCTGTTCTCGAACACCTCACTTGCATCTCATTCCAGATGCGTCATTGGTGAGGACTGGCATCGTCTCTGTGATCTGCCTAATCATCCAAGTCCGGTCTGTTCGGTTGGAACATTGGGTGGTCTGATGTGCAAAGATTCAATTCAATGCAGGCTGGACGTCAGTTGTGCAGGTGAAGTTCCTTCAGGCTATTTTTTCGTGTCATCGGTTAACGGAAAATCTTTCAAGTGCCGCTGCTAACGGCATGTCCATTCAATTTCATCGGAACTATTTCTCTGGTCGTTTTGCATTTAAAAATTGAACGTATCGCATTAGAAAGAGGTCGATTTGTATGAAACTTAGTTCTCTCATAGTGGCAGCACCAATTGTGTTTTCATTTTCAGACTATGCGCTTGCAGTTCAGTCTCGGTGTATCGTCGGGGTTGATTGGCATAGACTTTGTGATTTGCCTGAGGCTCCCTACACCCGTTGTGTGATCGCAGGCGACAACAATGCAGCCATGTTCATTTGCAACAATGAAACTGATGGCTGTGCTGCTATCGGCGGATGCTTTGGTAGTGTCCCTCCAGGTTATTGGTATCCAGTTTCGGAAAATCAGATACCCTATAAGTGCCGTTGTGGATGTTTCGCAAAAGAGACAGTTTTTATCGGTGCAGATGAAAAGGATTCGACAGGCGAAAGTCAGATTGCATCTCGTAAAACCGAAGGATATTCGCTATTATCGATGGATTCCTACGGTCAGCCATGGAGTCAGTCGGCACGTGAGGTGAACGGACTGACATTCGGTCCCAGCAAGGAAACCTCCTTTAAATTGACAACACAAAGTGGACGAAGTGTGACTCTGAGTCCGGCACACCCTGTGTTGGTCGCTCTCCCAGATGGAACTCCTCACATGATGAAGAAGGCTTCCGAAGTTTCTGCAGAAGACCTCTTGCTGCGTGCCGATGGAATTGCGGATGCAGTCGTGAAAATTGAACAAATTGAATACCGTGGCTTAATGATGAACTTCAACGTGAAATCAGCCAGTTCTGCGCACCATATTATCCCTGCGAATGGTCTGCTTCTCGGAGATTCGGCGTGGCAGGAGAGACTTTCCGCCAAAGAATCTCGTATTCTGTTGCGCGCTCATCTAGCGGCGGAACTTCTTAAAAGAGAAAAAGTAAAAGCAGAGAATTAAGAGGCAGAATTTTTATTTGAATTTGTTTATGAGGAGTTTTTCAATGAAAGAGAAATTTTGTGCAGAAAATTTAGTGTCTAAAATGAAAATCAAACCAGCGATTGGACTGGCTATCGTGGGACTCTCGACAGTTGCATTTGCATCGGGCTGCGGCGCTGAAAAAGAAAGAAAAAGAGTCAGCGAAGCGCCTCCAGCAGAACGGGTTGAAAAAAATGAAAATGTGGATTTGGACGGATGCCGAACGCTGACCGAAGCGATTTGTGTCATTCCGGTTGACGACGGAAAATGCCTTGCGTTCAAACTGGTAGACGTCAAGGAATGTCCTGAAAAAAAATGAAAAAAATTATTTTCCGATCGCCAGAATAAAAGGAGAAATTTATGATTATCAAATCCAAACTTTGTAAAGTTTTCGCCTTCCGTCCGCAGACGATTGGTTTCAGAAAAATTGTTTATTCTGCAAAATTTGCTTTTGCTTCAGTGTTGCTCGCATGTTCAGCTCCGGAACCTGCCGATGGAAGTCAGCAGCTGCGTGATCACTCGCACCTCAAGAGTTCTGATTTGACTGTTAATGTTTTTACAAAAGCAATGAAGGATGGCTCAATTCTAGCTTTTTACTCAATAAAACACCCATTCAGCAATACGCTTGAATGTGACATACGTCTAAGCTTTCCTGTGCGTGGACCAAAAGGCGAGCGAGTTATTCAAACAACGTTGCGCAACGAGTTTGTTTTTCCCGAGGCGGCATTCCCTGAAAGTGCCCATCATTATGAGGTCGATGTTTCAACAATGCTTGCCGAAGGCGAGTCGGTGAGTGCTGGTTTTGAGAGACAGTTTGTTTCGGCTGCATCTTGCCAAGGCTTTTCGCCCGATAAACGTTTGCCCCGCGGCGTATGCACTACTCTAGTCAACAATCACGATGAAATGTGTTCGTTGGCCGGGGATATCGGCAAATATCCTGTAACGCGTAATGGGCAGTTTATTGGAATTTGCGGCTGCATCTAAACTCGATGTTGCAGTTTTTTAGGGCATGATTCGTCTTTGAGTCGAGTCTATTTGGCCTTTCAGTCGTGTCTGCTTCGGCGTAAGAGATTGGAAAATATTGAAATGAGAACTTCACTTTTTCAGGCATTGAGTTTTCTGGATTCTAGATTTGGGTCTTCGTTTTTTTATAGCATTGCCTTGACGAGTGCTTTTGCACTCGTGTCCGTTTCCTGTGGAAGAGGCACGCGTTCATTCTCTATGGTCAAAAACGTACCGGGAGAGGATTCATCACTTGCGCTTCTTCTGGGGCAGGGGCTTAATCCAGTTGAGAACAAGGCAAAGGGTCATTGTGTCACACTTGGTGGGTTGAAAACTCAGAGTGGCAACGTGACGGGAGAAATTGCCGAATTTCGACTTCTCGAAATCACGAGCGAAAGTCGATTGCGTGAAAGCCTGAATGTATCGGCTAGCGCATCTTTTGGCGGACTGACGGGTGCTGGTTACAGCGGTCGTATGTCTTTTGCTCAGAGTATAAATAAAAATAGTCAGAGCAAATATCTAATGGTGCATACGAGGGTTGCCAATCAGCTCGAGATCGCAGCCGATTTTAGCTTTACACCAGAAACACAGGTTCTCGTAAAATCCTCTGGCGGTGATGCTTTTGCCCGTCAGTGCGGTTCCGAGTTTGTCTATGGCAGAAGAACCGGTGGCGAATTCTTTGCAATTTTTGAATTTTCTTTTTCGTCGGTTGAAGAAGAGCGTCAGTTCTCCGCGGCACTTTCGGCAGCGGGAGTTGGGTGGAAAGCATCGCAACAGATCAACACCGCACTTTCGCACTTCAACATGAATGCAAGGACACATGTAAAAATGTATCGACAGGGCGGCAACGGCGAGCTTCCTGAGGTTGAAAATCTTCAGGATTTTGCCCGAAAGTTTCCTACACTCGTGAGTGGTGCGTCAGGAGCACCTGTGACTCTCGAACTGATTACAAAGGACTATTCGGGTGTTTCGCCCCTGTCACTCAAGCCAAATCCGCAAGTGCTGACAAGGCAGCAATATGTCATGCAAAGGCTTGCTGAAAACAGGGACCAGGCGACCGAACTCGCGAGAGACCTGAGGTATGTTTTGCAAAATCCTACCCAATATCCCGAGTTGAATTCTGAACAGCTTTCGAGCTGGGAGAAATCAATCAACATCTATATCAACAACCAGAATGACGCCGCAGTGGACTGTATGAGTGACGCATTCGGGGCCTGTAAAATGCCTGATGTTTCCTTCCCCGCGATAGAGCTTCCAGCGCGAGTTTTGACGACCCGCGCCGCATGCGGAGCGGGATGGAGTTTTGATGACGTTGGTAAAAAGTGTTGCCAAGTTTTTTCTGAAAAAATCTGCACGATACCTGATGGCGCGGGCAAGTGTCTGGCTTGGTCAGTGAAAGATGAAAAGATCTGCCGGAATTAACCGGCAGCGGTTCCTGACAGAGCTTTGCTTCTTTCCAGCAGCTGATTGGCCTTGATTTTGAGCTGCGCGGGAGTTGAGGAGCGGAAGTAGCTTAGTTCGTCTGACTTTGGATCTTTTTCCAGCTGTTCTGCCAGTTTGTTGTATGCTTCAGCAGCCATTGTAAGAGCACTGGATTGCAGTTCTTTTATCTCCGCAAAATTGTCGGCAACAAAAAGAAAACGAGTCAGTGCTCCGTGCCAGAGTTCTTTCTTCCGGTAAAATTGGCCAATGAACATGTGATGGTCGGCGACTCTTCGTTTGAGCGCTGCAATTCGTTGCACGCTTTCCGCTGTATGTGTGGAGCGGGGGAATTTTTGAATCAATTCTTTGTATTTCTCGATCGCTCGCTGAGTTGTTGCCTGTTCGCGATCCACTTCTTCGGGGCTTTGTTTGTCATAGCTGTTGGCAATTCTGAAGAGTGCCAAATCGGCCTGCGGATGACTTGGATTGCGTCTCAGAAAGTCATCATAGTTGGCAATAGCCTCAGGGTGTCGGTTGGTTCGGAAGTAGGCGTCAGCCTGAAGAAGATCGGCCTCTGATGCGTATTGTGAATATGGGTAGCGGCTCTTGTACTCGTTGACTTCCTGAATCAGCCGTTCCCAATTTTCGTCTTTGTGAAGTGCACGCAGTCGCACAACGCCATCTTCGGCGGTCAGTTCGGAGATTGGTTTTACTTCGCATCCGACCGTCACAACTGCAAGTGCGGTGATTGCGAGGCTTGCTGACATTGTTGATGCAATGACGCGATTTAGTGTTCTCTTCATGTCAGTATCCTTTACGTTCCTGAGTCAGTTCCACGAGTATGCCGCCCGTCGAGCGCGGATGAATAAACGCAATGCGTGTGTTGTGGGCGCCGAGCCGCGGCTCGGAGTCAATCAGTTGGACACCTTTGGCTTTGAGATTTGCAAGCCACGCATCGATGTCATCAACCTCCAAAGCGATATGCTGGATTCCTCCTCCCCGTTCTGCGAGAAATTTTGCTACGGGGCTTGAGTCTTCGGTCGGTTCCAAAATTTCAAGCCGGCTTCGCTCGGCCTGAAAAAAAGTCACGTGCACTTTTTGGTCTGCAACGGTTTCTTCGCCGGCCGATTCGAGTTCGAGCATTGTTGCAAAAAAATTCTTTGCCGTATCTGCATTCTTTGGAGCAATTCCAAGGTGATTGATCCTCAGGATTTTCATTTTGGCTGCCTCTTGAATTGTTTTGCCAGCTCATCCGCAATTGCCAGCGCCGGTCTTCGTCCGTCGATTACCTCGTCGAGTTTGTTTATATCGATCGAGGCTATCAGATTGAGGAAATCAGGTTCAATGACGTTCTGCAAGGCTCTGAGAATTTCACGAGTCGCCCTGAGTTTCTTCAGTTCGTATCCTTTGGGATGCCGTTCTTCGTAAACTGCGTGTTCGCTGATGGCAAAGGCGAGCTGGTCAATCCCTTGCTCGTTTGCCGCACTCGTTGCAAGCACCCTTGGACACCA
Source organism: Pseudomonadota bacterium (assembly GCA_039799905.1). Lineage (GTDB taxonomy): Bacteria > Bdellovibrionota_B > Oligoflexia > Silvanigrellales > Silvanigrellaceae > RFOM01. The sequence goes on from JBDLRP010000036.1 coordinate 24,295, forward strand.
GGCATCGGCATCCGCGGGAGCGGTGTTTTCATGTAGCTCGTTTATCATCCGTGCAGGACTCGCCAGATCAGCCTTATTGACGACGTAAATATCAGCCAGTTGCAGCACCCCTGCCTTCATGAGTTGTACTTCGTCTCCGCTGTTGGGCATCAGGACGAGTACGGTGGTATCGGCCAATTCAACAATTTCACTTTCGCTCTGACCGATCCCGACAGTTTCCACGAGTATGAAGTCAAAGCCAAGCAGACCGGCAAGCCGGATGGCACCGCGAGTTGACCTTGCAACTCCGCCCAGCGCTCCGCGGCTACCCATGGAGCGGATAAAGACGCCTGAATCTCGGAAATGCTCCTGCATGCGTACCCGATCACCCAGCACAGCTCCGCCGGATAAGGGAGAAGATGGGTCGACAGCCAACACAGCAACAGTTTTTCCGGAAGCGCGGATCTCTCGGACAAGCAGGTTTGTGAGCGACGACTTTCCCGCTCCCGGCAGGCCTGTCAATCCAATCACCCTGGATTTTGAGGGGATCTGCAGCGCGGGGACTGCCGAAACAACGCTCATCGCCAAGAGTGGATTGCTTTCAAGAAAGGTGATTGCCTGACTCAACGCACGGACCCGTGAGCGCCACGCATCGGTCATACCCTCGACAATCTGTTCGCCAGTCAACTGGCGGGTCAGCAACGATATATCAATCGTGCGTTGAACCTTCATGCGCCGTTCTCTTCCGCCGAAGGAATAAGGGTACAAAGAAGATCTCCGACCGCCACACCGGTTCCGGAGCTGACTTTGATATTGCGAATCACACCGGCACATTCAGCCTGAATCCGATTTTCCATCTTCATGGCTTCGATTGTGAGGAGAACGTCACCTTCGCTGACTTTTTGACCATCAGTCACCAGTACTGACAACACCTTGCCGGTGAGTGGAGATTTTTGATCTCCTCCACCAATGTTTGCAGCCGATTTCTTAATTGCAATTGGCTTGATTTGCTCAACGGAAACTCGTCTGAAAGTTGCCGGAGCTCCCAGCTTGATGCGTGCATCGCTCCCCTTGAGAAGGGCACCGGATCCCGAAAATGGAACAACCGTGTTGCCGACGCAGATCGATCGGCCATCTGGATGCAGTCGAACGGACACATCTTCTGCGCTGCTCAAATCTTCGTTCAGGCGCTTTGCCTTGATCGTCATGCCGGAACGCAGACCATTCGCCATGATGTGATCAGGGATTTCGAAAAACCACCCGTTTGCATCACATTTTTGCTGTACCTTGAATTTCATCTGTTCTTCATCCCTTATGTGCGGCGTGTCGCATCGAGTCGGTGTGCATGCGCCCATGGATTGTTCGCAGAGCTCGTCTCGGCTGACGAAGTGGCGGCGGCAGAGACGTTCTGAGACTGTTCGCTTCCGACACTCTGACCTTTGCGCAGTCCGTTCACCCTCAGCAGCGAGGCCAGCGCAAACTCCGGACTGAATTCGTTCTGATTTGATTCGAATTCCTTAAGGAGTGATTCATTCTCTTCAACAAATCGGGTGGTGTATTCACCGGCCCTGAAGGCAGCATTCTGTATGAGTGCCTGATGGTAGGGAATGGTTGTTTCCACGCCGTCGATCACCGTCTCTCCAAGTGCTCGGAACAGCTTGGCCAGAGCATCCTCACGATTTTGGCCGTGCACGATGATTTTCGCAATCATGGAGTCGTAGTGGGTGGGAATCCGATAACCGGCATAAAGGTGCGTGTCCACACGAACCCCCGGACCTGCGGGAAGTTCAAGCCGACTAACCTCTCCAACGGAAGGACGAAATCCGTTGAAGGGGTCCTCTGCGTTGATTCTCGCTTCAAATGCCCAGCCACGGATTTGCAGATCACTCTGAGCGAAGGGGAGAGTTTCTCCCGCAGCAACTCTGAGCTGCCACTGCACAAGGTCAATCCCAGTGATGGCTTCAGATACAGGGTGCTCGACCTGAATGCGGGTGTTCATTTCCATGAAGTAAAACTTCTCGGGTGACTCGAGGATAAATTCGCAGGTTCCTGCATTCACGTAGCCCACCGACTGCGCGGCTTTGACGGCAACCCGGCCCATTTCTGCTCTGGTTGCCGCTGAAATGTAACTTGAAGGCGCTTCCTCAATCAGCTTTTGATTGCGGCGCTGAATCGTGCAGTCGCGTTCGAAAAGGTGAACGACGTTGCCTTTACTGTCTGCGAGAATTTGAATTTCAACGTGGCGTGGACGCTCGATGAAGCGCTCGCAGAAGACCTCCGGATTTCCGAAATAGCTCTGTGCCTCGCGCTGGCAATTGGCAAATGCGTCTTCAACGTCTTCCGCTTTGCGAATCACTCGCATCCCGCGACCGCCGCCTCCGGCTGCAGCCTTGAGAATCACCGGATAGCCAATTTGTTCGATGACTTTTTTTAGGTCTGCAACGTCTTTGAGTGGTTCATTCTTACCCGGGGAACAAGGCACTCCTGCCGCTGTGACAGCTCGTTTGGCAAATGTTTTGTCACCCATCGAGTGAATTGCTGTTGGAGACGGACCAACCCAAACCAAACCAGCTTTTAGCACTGCGTCGGCAAAATCGGCATTTTCAGAGAGAAAACCAAAGCCGGGGTGAACAGCCTCAGCTCCCGAGGCTTTTGCAGCGTCAATGATTTTATCAATGCGCAAATAACTTTCCGAACTCGGTCCTGCGCCGATGCACCACGCCTGATCAGCCATCGATACGTGCCGGCTGTCTGCGTCGGCTTCCGAGTAAACGGCAATCGGCGAAAGGCCGAGATCTCTGCATGCTCGGATCACCCGCACCGCAATTTCACCGCGATTGGCAATGAGCACCTTTTTGAACGGCCCGTGCGTGAGTTCCTGGTATTTTTTGAGTGTCGTCATGGTCTGCCATTCCTCGTACATTCCTCAAAGAGGAATATTACCGTGTTTTCTGCGCGGAAGATTCTTGCGCTTGTTAGCATTCATTCGCAGTGCATTTATCAATGTTTTACGGGTGTTTTTAGGTTCAATGATGTCGTCGATGAAGCCCTTTGAAGCTGCCACGTAAGGGTTGGCAAATGTATCACGGTAGGCGTCAATCAATTCCTTGCGCTTTGCCTCTGGGTTCTCGGCTTGAGCGATTTCATTTTTAAAGATGATGTTGCAGGCCCCTTCTGGTCCCATCACGGCAATTTCGGCTGACGGCCAAGCGACGTTGAGGTCTGCGCCGATGTGTTTGCTGTTCATCACGTCGTATGCGCCGCCGTATGCCTTGCGCGTGATGACTGTGAAGCGAGGAACTGATGCTTCTGAAAACGCATAGAGGAGTTTTGCGCCATGTTTGATGATGCCGCCGAACTCCTGCGTCGTTCCTGGTAGAAATCCGGGGACATCTGTGAAGACCACCAGAGGAATGTTGAAGGAGTCACAAAAACGAACAAAGCGGGCGCCCTTGATGCTCGCATTGATGTCCAGAACCCCTGCAAGCGCCATCGGGTTGTTCGCGACTATGCCCACCGTTTGTCCTGCAAGTCGCGCAAAACCGATGATAATATTTTTGGCGTACATTGGCTGCAGTTCAAGAAACGAGCCCGCATCACAGACACGCTTTATGACTTCATGCATGTTGTACGGCTGGTTTGGATTGTCAGGAATGATCGTGTCGAGTTCGGCATCGCAACGGTCCTGCGGGTCGGTCGACGGCAGGCAGGGCGGTGATTCGAGATTGTTCTGCGGCAGGTAGCTCAGCAGGTTCTTAAGAAAGTGGATAGTTTCGTATTCGTCGGCGCAAGCTGCATCTGCAACGCCGCTCTTTACGTTATGAGTCTCTGCACCACCGAGCGTTTCAAAGTCGATTTCTTCGCCCGTCACGGTTTTTATAACGTCCGGTCCGGTGATGAACATGTGTGAGGTCTGCTGTGTCATCACGATGAAGTCGGTGATGGCAGGCGAATAAACCGCACCACCGGCGCATGGGCCCAAGATCGCGCTGATCTGCGGAATCACCCCGCTCGCCTGAGTGTTGCGATAGAAAATTTCTGCGTAGCCTCCAAGGCTCGCAACACCTTCCTGAATACGTGCGCCGCCACTGTCGTTGAGACCGACCACCGGAGCTCCGTTCTGGACTGCAAGATCCATCACCTTGCAGATCTTTTTAGCGTGCATTTCAGACAAGCTGCCACCGAAGACGGTGAAGTCCTGCGCGAAAATGTAAACAGGCCGACCATTGACATTGCCACAGCCGGTGACAACTCCATCACCCAGTACTTTCTGTTTATCCATGCCAAAGTCTGAACAATTGTGCACCACAAACGCATCGAATTCGACAAAACTGCCGGCATCTACGAATTCAGCAATTCTTTCTCGTGCCGTCATTTTGCCTTTTTTGTGCTGTGCCTCGATGCGCTTTGCACCACCACCTTCAAATGCTTTATTGCGTTCAGAATGAAGTCGTTCAATGGACTGGGCTGTTGTCAGAGTCACGGTTTACTTCTCCAGAAGTCTCTTAATTTCAACGATAACGTCTTCGATCCGGGTGCCGGGCGTGAAAATCGCACCCACTCCGGCTTTAATCAGGTCGGGAATATCTTCTTCCGGAATAATCCCGCCGCCGATGACCGGAATGTTCGCACCGCCCTGTTTTTTGAGCGCTTCAAGAACGCGCGGAAAAAGCTCAATGTGTGCGCCAGATAAGAGCGAAAGACCAACCACGTCCACGTCTTCCTGAACTGCAGTGATGGCGATGTCGTCGGGCGATTGGCGAATTCCGGTGTAGATCACTTCCATCCCCGCATCCCTGAGGGCCTTGGCGATGTATTTGGCTCCCCGGTCGTGGCCGTCGAGCCCAGGTTTTGCGATCAGTACTCGAGGAACTTTATCGAAGCGGACTCCCGCAATTTGCACCCCTCCCTCGGGGCTCGGAGGGTTGCCTCCGGATGGATCTGCCGTTTGGCAGCTTGAATGGCGACGAATCATAGTCTGCTCCGATAGTCTTTGGCAGGTGAGGGAGTCCTCGAATAACCCGCATTGACACTTGTTTTTCCTACGGTCGGGCGCAGTCTATTGCCTTGGCCTTTTTTTGCAACTTGCCAAAAGCGAATCTGGCCGCTAAGGGACGGGGCAGCCCAATAGAGGACACGATATGACGCTCGGATGGTCAGCCCTGAGGCTGCATTCATTATCGCGCAAAGTGCTTGATGCCACGGGAGGCAAAGGACGCTCACACGTCGCCCCGCTGGTGATCGGCGTTTGTGGCGGCTCCGGAAGTGGAAAAACGTCCTTTTGCGAAAAGTTGGTCGAACTCCTCGGGCCCGAACAGGTCGCGTATCTTAAACAAGATGATTACTATCGCGATCTTGGGCATTTGAATATGGAAGACCGTCTGCAGGTGAATTTTGATCATCCCGAGGCGATTGAGTTTCCGCTTCTGTGCACGCATCTCGATCTGCTTGCGGCCGGACACCAGATTGCCGTCCCTCAATACGATTTTAAGTCATACACTCGCACGCGGATTCAGCGCATTGTTGCTCCGCGTCCTGTGGTTCTGCTTGAGGGAATTCTGATTTTTTCAGATACGCCGCTGGAATCCCGCATTCATCACAAGATTTTTATTGATGCTGGCGAAGAGGTCCGTTTTCATCGTCGATTGCGGCGCGACGTACGTGAACGCGGCAGAACTCCCGAGTCTGTTGAAGAGCGTTTTAAGGAGACGGTCAGACCCATGCACGAGCAATTCGTTGAGCCGTGCAAAATTAGGGCGGACCGCGTCATCTCGGGCGAGTCACCCTTTGAGCCCACCCTTCTGGAATTATCTACCTATTTGTTACAAGCTAAGCGTCGGTAAGTCCGCCGTTCCGACATTCCGGACGGAACAGGACTCTGTTTAAGTCCATTATCCATCGGGAGGTTGGTGTGATCAAACTCACAGCTCATTGGCTTAGAAATGATCCTCCCCACGAGCTCGAGTTCGAAGGATTTTCCGAAGGAAGACTGGCGACCCGCACCGGCGCATCCTCGGATGCGGAAACACCGAAGCGCTACCATTCGCCCAAAGACCTTGTTGCACTTGGAATTGCCGGTTGCACGGGAGTAGACGTTGTTTCCATTCTGAAAAAGATGCGTCAGCCACTCGAGCGTCTTGTCATTGAAACCGAATTGACCCAGACGTCCGAACATCCGCGAGTCTTCGACAACTGCAAGCTGACGTACCGACTTGCGGGCGGAGGACTTGCCGCGGATCGGGTCGCGCGCGCGGTTGCACTTTCCTATGGAAAGTATTGCGGCGTCAGCGCTATGATTAAAAGAAGCGGCTGTCATTTCGACCCGCAGCTATTTCTCAATGACCAAGACCTGACCAGCGAATTGCTCAGCATACTTGCCGAACAGGAACTGGAATTATCTGCAGTGCATCCCGCGATTGGTGCTCAGGTTGGTTTGCTGATCACTGGTAACGAGATTTTATTTGGTAAGACACAAGAAACGAACGGAAGATTTCTTGCACAAAATTTAATTCAATCCGGATTCCGAGTCTCAGAACTGCGTGTCGTCGGTGACGAACGTGCGAAACTCAGGCAGTCACTTGTTGAACTTTTGGGACAAAACGAAGTCGTCATTATGACTGGAGGGCTCGGCCCGACAAAAGATGACCTGACAAGTGAAATCGTATCTTCCGTCACAAACATGCCTTTGAAGTTTTCCCAGCAGGCCTGGGACGTCTGTTTGTCTGCTTTTGCAAAATTGGGCCGCACGGAAATTCCGGAGAGCAACAAAAAACAGGCGATGCTCCCTGAAGGCGCCGTTCTCTTGAACAATTCACTTGGCACTGCAGCAGGCTTTGCTGTTCATTTCATGATGCAGGGAAGCAACAAAACTCTTATTGCTCTTCCCGGAGTGCCTTGGGAATGCGAAGCGATGTACGCGGAGCAGGCGAAACCTTTGCTCGGAGCTGCGAATCAAAGTGTCAGCGAATGGGGGCCATGGGTCATTTGGGGAATGGGTGAATCTGCGATTCAGAGTCTGATTTCGGGAATAGAAGCCGAGATTTCGACCAAACTCCCGCAAGTAGACTTTTCATTTCAGGCCCATGCAGGCTACGTGACTTATTTAGTCCGAAGCCAAAAACAAGCTGCTGAACAACAGGCCGTTGATCTGACACCGGAGCTGACTCGCCTTGAATCAGTCTTCGGAGCAAAACTGCTATACACCGGACGCGAAACTCTTTTGCAGCGGCTGTTGCAAACCTATCGTGAAACTGGACTTAGTCTTGCTCTAGCGGAGTCCTGCACGGGAGGCAGAATCGCCGCCGAAGTGACATCTCTTTCAGGCAGTTCGGAGATTTTTACGGGCGGGGTTGTTGCTTATTCCAATGAGGTCAAGAAAAACATTCTTGGTGTTTCAGAATCGGCTCTGCAAAATCAGGGAGCCGTGAGTCTAGTAACGGCGGCTCAAATGGCTGAAGGCATATCGCGACAGCTCGGTGCCGCTGTTTCGTTGTCGGTGACCGGAATTGCGGGTCCGCTGGGTGGTAGTGCAGCCAAACCAGTTGGCACAGTGTGTTTTGCCTTGGCGCTTCAGGGACTGTTCAAAAGAGTCGGTTTTGATAGAGTTATGTTTGAGAAGTCTTTCGGACGTCTGAGCACTCAGGGCTGGGCGTTTGTTGATGGTGAGGATTCAGTTCTCGTCGCCGAGAAACAATTCGGACAGCATCTGCCGAGAGAATTGATACAAAAGCGAGCCAGCCTTTTTGCGTTGTGCTCCTTGGTCGCGTTAGGAGAGTCATTGCGGAGTTTACCTGAAAAATGAGTCTGAAACGGGCAGGGTTGGTTGTCGTTTTGCTGGCTCCGGTTGTTCCGGTCCACGCAGACATTCTCTCAGAAGATGAGATGGATGCCATTGCTGCCCCTGATACGGATGTTGCCGCATCGCGTTGCGGCCTACAGACTCGAGTCTCCGTTCAATTGACGTCGGGAAAGATTCAATTTCCATACGGGCCTCCGGGATTGAAATCTTACAAAGGTTCATCGCAAGGATCTGGCCTAGGTTTGGATTTTTCGCAGAAGAGTTGCGATTCAGAGTTGGTTGATTCCTATGACGCTCAACTGTCTCTGGCGAATTATTTTCCGTCCAGTGGCCGGCAGTACGATGTCCAGGCCCTATCATGGCTTGATTTGTCGGCAAGCACTGGTCTGACGTTTTCAGTGGTGCAGAGCAAGGCGGACTCTTTGCTTCCTGCATTCTCCGTCCGTGCCGCGACCGGTGCCGGATATGAGCGATTTCTTTATGCACGAGGAGTTTTTTCATTTCAGGCAGTGCCTGCGGCTTTGTCGGGTATCCTGAGTTGGTCGGGACAATTGTTTGGCGAATCCGCAAATTTCAGTCTGCAGGCGGGCAGCGGACGCCTTGTTTTCAGCAGAATTCTCAGCAAATACAGCACCGCCCGAACATCATCTTCCGTCAACGCATCCTTGGTGAAGATTAACTCAGATAAAAAATTGTCCGGGGTCGATCACCACATCGAGATGAATTTCGGATTTTCGACGCAACAGTCTGCAGCAGGCAGTTCGGTCGGTAGATGCTATCAGCACGCAGTGACCCTCGGATGGAATTCACGGGAACGCGCGGCGGACGGCTTTATGACCGAGAGTCATCCACTTTTACAAGAAGAAAAAACCTACAATCTTGACCTGAAGCATTCGGTTTGGGTCATTCGATGGTCTGAAAAAATTTAGACTTTCCTGAGGCGTTTATAAATCTCGCAGACGTCAACCTCGGTGCTTGGGTCCGAGAAAATTTGATCTGACAACTTAAGTTTGTCTGCAATGATTGCGCGCACTCTCTTGATATGAAGGTTGGTTCTTTCCAGTTGATTCTTGCTAGCCCACTGTGCCGCAGCGACAATCAATGACGAAACCTGTTCAGCGGTCAGTTTTTCTGTGTTGATAGTGATATCAAAATCCGAGTGGTCATGAATATCGAGCCCATACAGCTGCAGGTAACGCTTGCGATTTTGTTCATCGCGTTTCAGAGTCTTGTAAAGAACGGATTCGTAGGTTGCTTCCTTTTCACTTTCGCGTTTGTTGATTCTGCGTGCCCGCGCTTCCAGCGGAGCGTGCAGCCAGATTCGCAGGTCGGCATTCATAAGCCATGCCGCAAGGCGTGTTCCAAGAACAATATTTTCTTGCAGCGCGGCTCTGATGCACTTCAGGTCCGTCAGATAGTCATAAATGAAATTGTCCGGAGCTTCGCGGTGCAGTTCCTCGAATGGGATTCCAAGTTCTTTTGCGAGATCGCGAAAAGTGTAATTAACGATGTTGAGTCCGAGAGCCCGCCCGACGTTGGTGGTGGCAGTCGTGTTACCGCATCCGCTGTGACCAGAAATCGCAATCCGCATAGTCGTCGGTCTCCATAAAAACACGTCAATCTTGAACGTATACGTTATCGGCTGCGGCTTTTCCAGTCAGCGTCAAACTCCCGAAGCTTCTTCAAAGCCGACTCGAATTCATCGTCTGAGACGCTGATGACAAAGCGCAGATGGCAGGGCAACCCCGTCCATGTAGCGTTATTTAGCAACAATCCATTGAAGGTAAAGATGTCGTGAGCAATTTTGTCGGCACATGCCGTTGGATCGAATTGGGTTTCAGGTGGCTGTGCCCGACGCAGGTCCTCGATGTACCCGCGCGGGGAGGCGCACACAAAAAGGCCGCCCTCGGAATCTGCAACCTCCCATCCCAGTGAGGTCAGCAACTCAGAAAGTCGAGCTCCGCGCTGCTGCAACTGAGAGCGCTGCTGATCCAGAAATTCATGGATCGGGTGCTGGTCAGAGCAAAGAGCTTGATAGATTTTTTTTGCAGCGTATTTGACTGTCGAATGCGGTGCCGAAGAAATTCTTGTTCGGATGGATGATGCAAGTGTCGTATCCGTGCTGACACTCCAGCCAAATCGGAGTCCTCCTGCGGCCAGCTCTTTGGACATACCGCCCATCAGAAAGATCGGAACTGACTCTCTTTCATGTTCCGAAATAAACCGGCTGAGGCGGGTGTAGGTCTGCTTCCGATGGAATTCCAAGCCTGAAAAAATCGAATCAAGAATCAAACCGCATTTGTGTTGGGCAAGAACCTCGAGGATGTCTGAGATTTCGCCCGAGCTGTAGACAGCACCCGTTGGATTGACAATCGGAGCGTTCAAGTAAAGCCAATGGGCTCCGGTGGCGGAGATTGTGTTGTCGAGTTCTTGAGCCGATATTTTAAAGCGATCGCGCGCGTGGGTCCTGACCCGCGTATGGTCTACATCGAAAAAATCACATGCCGATGAAAAATAACCGTAAGCACCCTCAGGCAATAAAATCTTTTGTTGTTTTTCGCTGATGGTTTCGAGCATCGCGGAGAATAATGGTGCAACTCCATTGCCCAAGATCACCGCTGACTCATCGACGGATTCGAGGCCGAACCTGTGTGCAACAAATTCCACGATAGATTGTTCAACGTTGAGTTCTTGCGCGGAGACGTTCTGCCTGAGGTAGCTTTCCATGATTGCGGCATGAACATAGGGTGGACTCTTGAGGCAGTTCTCTCCGTAGTCGAGACGAGTCGTGTTTGCCCCCAGATTCAACTGATGCGTGCGGATAGCCGGATGAGCGAAAGCCTTTTGGATAAATGGAGCCAATGGCCCATGTTTGGAATCGTTGTCAGATTTTGGCAGGCGCAGGTCTTCGGATTTATTCTTGCGCAAATCCGTCAATTGAAAATTCAATAGGTCAGAAAAAATTCTTGAATAGTACTTTTGTGTGAGCAGAGGAGTACGGCTGTATGTGAGCTCAGCTGCAGAGCTCAGCTGCTCTAGTAGGGTTGAGTTTTCAGAAAAAAGAAAACAAAGCTCAAGGTCGCGGTAGACTTTGTTTCTGACAAGTCCGCAGAGGAGTCCGACGTGTTTGGGCAGAGGATTGTCTGCAAGAAATGAAAGAACTCCGTGCGTCGAAGGTTGGCTCGACAATTCAAATTGCTGCGATAAGTCGATGAGCAGGCGTGTCGAACTGCTCTTGGCGACCTCGCAGAGTCTAACAAACGCGTCACTGCTTCTTACTTCGAAGTCCTGAAGACTGACGATGGCCAGTTCAGGTTGCAGCTTTTCAATCAGTTTGCAAATCTCGTCGGCCCGTCTGGGGATCTCGAGAACCACCGATTGTGAGAGGAGGTGGTCTTCGCCTCGGCGGCCGAGGATTGCATTGAGCTCTTTGTCGATGAAGGTCAGCTGAGGACGAAAAAGTTGTAAATGATTTTTGATGAGGCTGCGTCTGTTGGGAGCGATGAAGACACTCTTTGCCGTCATCGGGATTCGCCAGTAGCTTCGTAAAAACTGCGCTATCTGTCTACGGAGTTGGGGTTCGCCCTCGGTGTCGGAGTAGGGGAGATTAGGTTTTTGCTGCAACCAGTCTGCAATGTTGCCAATGAAATTGATTTTTTCCTCGGCGAGCTCTTCATTATCGAAGGATAAATCGAGGCCACTCCGGGATTCCTCGAATTCATTCTGCCCGATGAGCTTGAATAGAGATTTGATTTGCGACGGCTGTCGGAGTTGAGCCTCATAGACCGAAAGACTATGCGCAATCCTTCCGCCCGCATTTGCATAGGCCTGCGCCGTCTGTGCACAGATGGGCTCGTCGCTGTTCAAGCTCGTATAAAACTCAAACCGGTGAGGAGTTGCCTTTTCAATATCGACAAGCGGCTGAATGTCGGTATCGGAGGCTTGCCAGACTTTGGTTGACCATATTTTACGTATTGAGAAGCCCCGCCGGGTGAACAATCGATCAAGCACCGCGGCGCCGGGTCGGCCTCCCATATTCAGTATTATTTTTGCTGACGGTTTGCAGACTGAAATCGCTTCTTCGACCGCCCTGGCGATCAGCCCCAGTCCGAACTGGTCTTCAATGTAGCCTTGTTTTTCGCAGTAGTTGCTGAGGCTATATAGAAATTGGTCATCGGCGTCTTCTGTTGCGAACTGGTCTGCGAGCAATGGTTCAGGGCTCAAAACCTGGGGAATGCAGCCAATCACTCGGTCTAGTTGAATCTTGTGGTCAATGGCGTAACCGAGCAAATCCGAACAGTGAAATTCAACCCGATCGAGGAGAGATTTTCCTTCACTGTCAATGATGGGCGTCCCGGAATTGTCCAATGCGTTGAGGAGTAGGTTGATGCGGGCGCAGGTGATGGCTCGTGGATTGATATCTAAACCATAGAGTTTATAAGGCTGGGCTTGTCTGGCAAGTGCAATTGATATCCAGCCGTTTCCGCAACCAAGCTCGGCTATCGTTCGTCCCTGAAATTCTCCGGCGGGATAGCGGGCGAGGCCTTCGAAAAAAGTAAAAGACCAGTCTTCAGGCGTAAAGATACTCGGCAACTGAAGCAGGGCTAACTGATTTTCGCTCTGACTGTGACCATCGAGAGTGAGGCAACTGAACGCGAAATGATATTTGCCAATGAATGCGTCGATGTCATCGTCGGATTCGTCACAGATTGCCTTAAGACTCTGCAGAAATCGCCTGGCGATGCCTGCACCGTCGGGCTGCGCGCACTGCTCAAGCAGTTCTTTGAATAGGTCATACGCAGCCTGACTTGATTCGCTGCATCTTTTGAGGAAGTCAGCTGGATTGAGGGCTGTCACAGGTCTGTTCTCCTTCGCTTCGAAGATTTTGGACGATATTCGAGCGGCGTTCTTTTGCAAGGTTGCAAAATCCAAAAAGCATCCGCAGACTATGGCTCTGAAATTTAAATCGAATGCGGGGTCAAATATGACAGGGTTGTCGTTCCTTCGTTCAATGGCCGGACTTATGGGGCATTGTTTGGTTAGCCCGAGGCACGGCAGAATTGTTGCTTGCGTCGTACTCGTCGGTTTTGAGCTGAATGTGTTTGCTCAACCCGCACCTTCAGACTCGACTGGAGCCATTACCGCAACTGCTCCCGCTACTACATACGCACAAAATCCGAGCGGTTCCGGCGCTGATAGTCCGTTACATGCCGTTCCTCCGTCATCACTTCTCGATTCGAGATTGCATCCTGCTGTGCTGCCAACAGAAGCAGAGCTTTCGTGCTCGGTGCTCTTCGGCTGCCAAATGGGTTTGACGCGTGGTTTTTCATTCGGCGGTGATGCCTACCGGACGCTCGGAATGACACTTCTCGGGCAGCATTTTTACGGTGCTGGGGCTTGGACGTATCTGGACGTCAACGTTGGGTATCAGTTTCTTCGACTCGCTGACCGGCAATCCACCCTGATGGGTGCCTTTGGTTTTCGCACTTTCAGCTACGAAAACTCAGAGGGAGCGAAATTGTCACGATCTGGTCCCGCATTCCGAACAGCTTATGCTGAGGCGGTAATGCCTGCTTACACGCAAGGAATGGTGTTCGAGGCTTTCTCGTCGACGGTCCGCACTGCGGGTGGAGCGGATCAGCCATTCAACAAAAATGACGACAAAAAAGTTCGAACCTTAGTGCGCGAATACGCGCAATTTTTGCGAGCGAATCCATTGCTGAGGCTGCAAATGCCTGCCGACCTTGAGATAGTAAATTGGTCTCCGTCACAGGTCGATTTACCGGCCCCTATGCGCGGATATCTGCGCATCAACCCAATTTATGAGCAGGCGGATCTGCTGATTCGCGATGGCGAGGTCACAGCGTATAGCTGGTTTGAGAAGCGTTTTGCTCTGCAATTGATGTTGCTGACGACTTACGCATCGCCAGAACAGAGATCGGGTCGGCTGGGTCTTCTTGGCGGCCTCGGCTTCGAAATGGCTGCAACTCGCTCAACTTTCGAGTCCAAATCGCCGAGCCCGGCGCTAAACCCTGAGATTCCCGAGGCTCCTTTGCTGCGCGGAAAGCTTGAGATTCAGGTTACCTACCAGTTCTAACAAGTTCTAACGTTCTTGCTTGCGCTGCCTCCAGCTTTGTATTAAGCGAAACGACTCACGTCTGGAAACAGCCGATTTCGCGCTGTAACTCTGGATAAGTTGTGAATAGGAAGGTTGCCAATGGCAAAGAAAATAGTCGGTCTCATCAAGCTCCAGATTACAGCTGGACAGGCCACAGCGGCTCCGCCAATCGGTCCGGCCCTGGGTCAACGCGGTGTTAACATTGCGATGTTCGTTAAAGAGTTCAACGCCCGCACTCAAAAGCAGGCAGGAACCATCCTCCCGACGATCATCACTGTGTATTCAGATAAATCATTCACATTCATCACGAAGACGCCTCCTGCGACAGTACTTCTGAAGCAGGCTGCGAAGATCCAGTCCGGAAGCAAGACTCCCGGCAAGGCTCTTTGCGGTTCCGTGACTGAAAAGCAAGTTGAGGAAATCGCCAAGACGAAGCTCCCCGACTTGAACTGCTACGATGTGGAAACTGCGAAACGCCTCATCAAGGGTTCGGCGCGTTCCATGGGACTCGAAGTCAAGTAATACAAACATACTATTGAGGGAGGCCGAGAGGCCGTTTGAACCTCAGGAGATTTAAATGAAGAAGATCGGTAAAAAACTCGCCGAAGCGCGCAAGAAAGTGAGCGCTGATAAGCGTTACTCTGTGACTGAAGCTTCTGCTCTTTTGAAAGAGATCAGCTACTCCAAGTTCGATGGAACTGTTGAAGTTGCAATGAACCTTGGTGTCGACCCTCGTCACGCCGACCAAAACGTCCGCGGTGCCGTTGTCCTTCCGAACGGCCTTGGAAAAAAAGTTCGCGTGTTGGTTTTCGCTAAGGGCGAGAAAATCAAAGAAGCAGAAGAAGCTGGCGCAGATTACGTTGGTGGTGAAGACATCGCTCAGAAAATCCTCGGCGGATGGCTTGATTTCGAAGCTGCTGTAGCTACGCCTGATATGATGGGCGTCGTTGGCCGTCTCGGTAAGATTCTCGCTCCACGCGGTTTGATGCCGAACCCCAAGGTCGGAACTGTGACCATGGATCTTCGCACTGCTGTTAAAGATGCGAAGGCTGGCCGCGTTGAATTTAAGGTGAACAAGGCCGGAATTATTCAGGCTCCTGTTGGCAAAACTTCTTTTGCAGCTCCTGCAATCGAAGAAAACCTCAAAGCGTTTGTCGAAGCGATTCTCAAGGCGAAGCCTGCGGCCGCTAAGGGAACTTACGTCAAGTCAGCTTACGTAAGCGCCACGATGAGCCCTAGTGTTCGTCTCGACACAACGGAAATGAAATAATCAATTTGATTGTGGGTCGAAGACTGCAGGTTCCCGATGGTTCGGGGTAAATCCCGCATAGACTAAGACCCCCTTTTGTAGTCAACCGGTGGTGCAAGCCACCTCAATTGAAGGGAGGTTCGATTGGATAGGAATGCCAAAGTCGCCTGGCGCGACGACGTGGTTAAATACCTAGACAAGTCGTCCGCGCTGTTTCTGGCGCAATATCAGGGCATGACAGTGGAGGAGCTGACGGAACTTCGTCGCGCTCTCAAGGCTGCCAATGCTGAGTTTCGTGTCGTCAAGAACACGATTGCAAAGAAGGCCATTGAAGGTCGCAAGGAGAGCGTTATTGCCTCCGACCTCAAGAACCAGACAGGCATCGTTTTCGTGTTTGGCGATGTAGCTGCCGCTGCCAAGGCATTCACAGAAGCTTCGAAGAAGAACGAGAAGCTGAAGGTTGTTGCTGGCTACATGGAAGCTGAAAAACTGGGCGTTAAGCAGATTGAGTCTCTGGCATCGCTTCCTTCGCGGGAAGTTCTCATTGCCAAGATCCTTGGTTCGCTCGTTGCTCCTCACCGCGGCATGCTTGGAGTCGTCCAAGGAGTTCCGCGCGCAATGGTCAGCGTGTTGAATCAGATCAAGGAAACGAAGACTGCTTAATCTGGACTGAATACTTTTTTGCTTATTCATAAATCATTTTGTTAGGAGAGATATCAATGTCGACAATCACTAAAGAACAGTTCATCGAGTACATCAAAGGCCTCACACTCATTCAAGCTGCAGAGCTGGTGAAAGAGCTCGAAGAAATCTTCGGCGTTTCCGCTGCTGCTCCTGTTGCTGTTGCTGCTGTTGCCGGCGCTGCTGCTCCTGCTGCTGAAGCTCAGACTGAATTCGAAGTCATCCTGAAGGCTGGCGGCGACAAGAAGCTCGACGTCATCAAGGAAGTCCGCGCTCTGACAGGTCTTGGCCTGAAAGAAGCTAAGGACCTCGTCGAAGGCGCTCCTAAGAGCCTCAAGACCGGCGTTACCAAGGCTGAAGCTGAAGACATCAAGAAGAAGCTTACAGCTGCTGGCGCAACTGTTGACATCAAGTAATGCCCCGTTCCGGACGACTCGTCCGGTCAGGGTATGCCTATTCAAGCCAACCGAATCCCTCGGTTGGCTTGACTTTTGCTATTAGGAAGATAAGTTTCCGCCTACATGCGCAAAAAGGTCGCCTCCCGTGGGGAGGGTGCTATTTGCGATTATGGATCAGTAACGTAACGAGGTCCTCTTTATGTCTATTCTGGCATCTAGTTTTGTTCGCCACCGGAGAAACTTTGCGAAGGTTCATCCGATCATTGGCATGCCTAACCTAATTGACATTCAAAAGAGGTCGTACGCCGAATTTCTTCAGGGAGTCGAGACAGCAGACACGCGAAGCGAAGTTGGTCTTCAAGGTGTCTTCAAGAGTGTCTTTCCCGTGCAGGATTTCGACAAGACGGCTTCTGTTGAATTCGTCAGTTATTCACTGGACGAGTCGAAATACACAGTCGAGGAGTGCCGATCCAAGGGCATGACTTATGCTGCTCCAATCAAGGTGCTCATCCGCCTTTTGATCTGGGACGTCGACCACGAAACGGGTGTAAAATCCATCCGCGGATTCAAAGAGCAGGAAGTTTACTTCGGTGAAATTCCGCTCATGACAGAAAATGGAACCTTCATAATCAATGGTACTGAACGCGTAGTCGTGTCTCAGTTGCACCGTTCTCCGGGCGTCTTCTTTGATCATGACAAGGGTAAAACTCTTTCGTCGGGCAAGTTGCTATACAACGCTCGCATCATTCCTTATCGCGGTTCATGGCTCGACTTCGAATTCGACACCAAGGACATTCTTTATTGCCGCATCGACCGCCGCCGCAAAATGCCTGCAACGATTCTTCTCAAGGCTCTCGGCTACACAACCGAAGAGCTCCTCAATCATTTCTACGAGCGCGAAACAATCCTTCTCAAAGAAGGTAAGTTTATGCGCAAAGTGGACTGGAAATTCTTGAGCAACAAGCGCGCTCCTTCTGACATCGTTGATCCCAAGAGTGGCGAAGTGCTTGTCAAGCGCAACCGCAAAATCAACGCACGCGTTGTCAAGCAATTGCAGGCCGCCAACGTAACAGCTCTGCCGATGACCGACGACGAAGTCAGCAAAAAGGTTATCGCGCGCGATGTTATCGATGAAGACACCGGTGAAGTGCTCTTTCCGGTGAATACAGAATTGCAGAAGCCCATTCTCGAGCAAATCAAGCTTAAGAACGTTGCTGAATTCGAAGTGCTGTTCATCGACGACGTGAACGTTGACTCTTCATTCCGTGACACTCTGAACTCAGACAAAACAGCGAATACCGAAGAAGCGCTTATCGAAATTTACAAGCGCATGCGTCCTGGCGACCCACCAACATTGGACAACGCCAGCCAGCTTTTTGAAAACCTCTTTTTCGTCAAAGAGCGCTACGACCTCTCGCGTGTTGGTCGTATGAAGCTGAACGAAAAATTGGGGCTCGGCGAGAAGATCGACATCGACCACAGAACTCTCACCCGTGAAGACATCCTCGGCACTGTCAGGAATCTTCTTGCGGTTCGCGCAGGAACTGAGGTTGTTGATGATATCGACCATCTTGGAAACCGACGTGTTCGCGCGGTGGGTGAGCTTCTTGAAAATCAATACCGTATTGGTCTGACACGCATCGAACGTGCAATCCGCGAGCGCCTTCAGTTGCAGGATCTCGACAGTCTGATGCCGCATGACTTGGTCAACGCCAAGCCTGTTACGGCAGTTGTGAAGGAATTCTTCGGATCTTCTCAGCTGAGCCAGTTCATGGACCAGACGAACCCGCTGGCAGAGGTTTATCACAAGCGCCGTTTGTCGGCCCTTGGACCAGGCGGACTTTCGCGTGAGCGCGCGGGCTTTGAAGTTCGTGACGTTCACCCGACCCACTACGGACGTATTTGTCCAATTGAAACTCCGGAAGGTCCGAACATCGGTCTGATTGTATCGCTTGCGTCCTACGCGCGTGTGAACCAATACGGCTTCATCGAAACTCCGTATCGTGAAGTGGCTGATCGCAAGCCTACAGATGGTGTCCGGTATTATTCTTCGACCGATGAATGGCGTGACCACACGATCGCGCAAGCGAACGTGACGCTCGACAAGGCGAAGTCCATTACCAAAGACCAGCTGCTCAACACCCGCCGTTCTGGCGAAACAACAATGGCAAACGCAGAAGATATCGACCTCATCGACGTCGCTGCAAACCAACCCGTGTCTGTTGCGGCATCGCTGATTCCGTTCTTGCAGAACGATGACGCGCACCGTGCTCTCATGGGCGCCAACATGCAGCGCCAGGGTCTCCCGCTTTTGAGAACCCGTGCACCTCTCGTAGGTACAGGCATGGAGCGTAAAGTCGCTTCCGACTCCGGTGTGACCGTTGTCGCTAAGCGTTCTGGTGCTGTGATTCGCGTTGACGCGGAAAGAATCGTTGTGAAGGCTGCCGATGTGGGCGCGGATGCAACCGAGGTCGCGTCTGAAGTTGATATCTACAACCTCATCAAATACCAGCGTTCCAACGTTGATACTTGTATCAACCAGCGCCCGATTGTGAAGGTCGGCGAGCGCGTCGAAGCTGGTGACATCATCGCTGACGGTTTCTCAACCGAAATGGGCGAATTGGCTCTCGGTCAAAACGTTGTTGTCGCGTTCATGCCCTGGCAGGGATACAACTTCGAAGATGCGATCGTGGTATCTGAGCGCGTCGTGAAAGACGACCTCTACACATCGATTCACATCCAAGAGTTCGAGTGTATCAGCCGTGACACCAAACTCGGCCGCGAAGAAATCACTTCCGACATTCCGAACGTGGGTGAAGAAGCTCTCAAGAGCTTGGACGACGCAGGTATCGTCTGCATCGGTGCCGAAGTTAAGCCTGGCGATATTCTTGTCGGCAAGCTGACACCGAAGGCTGAAACTCAGCTGACTCCAGAAGAGAAGCTTTTGCGCGCCATCTTTGGTGAGAAGGCTGCCGACGTGCGTGACACATCCTTGCGTGTTCCGCCGGGAGTTGTTGGTACGGTGATTGGCGCGAAAGTATTTTCGCGTGAAGGTGCCGAGCCTGACAGCCGTATGCAAGCCATTCAGGAGCAGGAAATTTCCAAACTCCGCAAAGACGAGCGCGACCGTATCGAAATCATCCGTCA
This sequence comes from Pseudomonadota bacterium, assembly GCA_039799905.1. GTDB lineage: Bacteria > Bdellovibrionota_B > Oligoflexia > Silvanigrellales > Silvanigrellaceae > RFOM01. The sequence continues at coordinate 43,665 of JBDLRP010000036.1, forward strand.
GTCCGCACTCGAAAAATTGCGCGCCATGATGGTTGGCGAAACTGTTGCTGTTGCATTTGAGACGCAGCACGACGGCGTAGTTCATAAGGTTACGGCCGGTCAGAAGATTACCGAGCAGGCATTCCTGGGAATGTCGATTGATCAGATTCGCAAGCTTGAAGTGGTCAGTCCCGAAAAGAGCAGCGTTCTCGCCAAGATTAAAAAATCGATGGACGAAAAGCTCAACCTCGTTCACGTCATGACGGAAGAGCAAATCGGTCGCGTCAAACGCGGTGACGAGTTGCCTCCGGGCGTCATCAAGATGGTTAAGGTCTACGTTGCCATCAAGCGCCGTCTGCAGGTGGGTGACAAGCTCGCTGGCCGTCATGGTAACAAGGGTGTCATCTCCAAGATTGTGCCAGTTGAAGATCTGCCGTTCCTCGAAAATGGCCAACCCGTCGATATCGTGTTGAGTCCGCTCGGCGTGCCTTCACGTATGAACATCGGTCAGGTCATGGAAACGCACTTCGGTTGGGCTGCCCGCGGTATCGGTGAGAAAATCAACGATATGCTCGAAAAGGCTGCGCCGCGTGCCGAACTTGAGGCGTATTTGCTCAAGGTTTGGGACGATGAACCTGTTCGCAAATTCATTAAAGAATGCAGTAACGAAGAACTTCGTCAATTCGTTCGCAAATACCGCGAAGGTGTCACACTCTCGAACCCCGTGTTTGACGGCGCCGAAGAACGTGAAGTGTTCGATTACCTTAAGCTCGCTGGCTTGCCTGAATCAGGACAAGTTGAGCTTTATGATGGCCGCACAGGTGAGAAGTTCGACCGTACGGTGACAGTCGGCGTTATGTACATCCTCAAGCTCCACCACCTTGTGGATGAGAAGATTCACGCGCGATCTATTGGACCATATAGCCTTGTGACTCAACAGCCATTGGGCGGTAAGGCTCAATTCGGTGGTCAGCGTCTGGGTGAAATGGAAGTTTGGGCAATGGAGGCCTACGGCGCAGCCTATACACTTCAGGAATTCCTGACTGTGAAGTCCGACGACATCGTCGGCCGCACAAAGATGTACGAAGCTGTCGTGAAGGGCGAGAACATGATGTTGCCGGGCCTGCCAGAATCCTTCAACGTTTTGGTTAAGGAAATGCAGTCACTCGCGCTTGACGTTAAATTGATCAGAGAAGGCGAAGAGGTCAGCCATGAAGACCTTCAGCGTGAACAGAGGGAGAACCCGTAAGGGTTCCCTCTGAAAACTCGTGTTTGACGAAATCTTCGCATCTAGGAGCTAACGATGAATGATAATCTGAGAACAGCTTACAGCTTCTTCGAAAAGCCGGTTGACCCGCTCGACTTTACGGCGGTCAAAATCGGTTTGGCGTCTCCCGAGCGCATCCGCAGTTGGTCTTTTGGTGAAGTTAAGAAGCCAGAAACAATCAACTACCGTACCTTCAAGCCAGAGCGCGATGGTTTGTTCTGCGGAAAGATTTTTGGACCAGTGCGCGATTTTGAGTGCATCTGTGGAAAATATAAGCGTAAAAAGCACCGCGGTACGGTTTGTGAAAAATGTGGCGTTGAAGTTATCGAGAGCAAGGTTCGCCGTGAACGACTCGGTCACATCAACTTGGCATCGCCTGTTGCTCATATCTGGTTTTTAAAGTGCCTTCCTTCACGCATCGGTGCCGTCGTCGACCTCTCACTCAAGGATTTGGAAAAAATTCTTTATTGCGAGTCGTACATCGTTCTGGATCCGCGTGAGACCGATCTCAAAAAGAACGAGCTTCTGAGTGAAGACAGGTTTCAGGCGAGTTTGCGTCAGTACGGCAACAACGCTTTCCGCGTAAGTATCGGTGCCGACGCAATTCTCGAAATGCTTCAGGGAATTGATGTCTTTGAGCTTGCGAATCACCTTCGCGAGGCGCTCAAGAATGTGACTTCCGATGCCCAGACAAAAAAGCTTATCAAACGCTTGAAGGTCGTCGGTGCGTTCTTGACCAGCGACAACAGCGTTGAGTGGATGATGCTGAACGTTATTCCCGTTCTGCCGCCTGACTTGCGCCCACTGGTTCCGCTCGATGGAGGCCGCTTTGCCACGTCGGATTTGAACGACCTTTATCGTCGCGTGATCAACCGTAACAACCGTCTTTTGCGATTGGGCGAACTCAACGCTCCTGACATCATTGTCCGCAACGAAAAGCGCATGTTGCAGGAAGCTGTCGACGCTTTGTTTGACAACGGCCGCCGCGGCAAGACCTTCACAGGTCCCAACAAGCGCCCGCTCCGCTCATTGTCAGACATGTTGAAGGGTAAAAACGGTCGATTCCGTCAGAACCTTCTCGGTAAGCGCGTAGACTACTCGGGACGTTCGGTGATCGTAGCCGGTCCTGAACTCAAGCTTCACCAGTGTGGTCTGCCCAAGTTGATGGCGCTGGAAATGTTCAAACCCTTCCTCTTCAACAAACTTGAAGAGCGTGGCTTCGTTTCAACCATCAAGAGCGCGAAAAAGATGGTCGAAAAAGAGCGTCCCGAAGTTTGGGATTTGCTTGAAGAAGTGACCAAAGAACATCCGGTACTTCTTAACCGTGCTCCAACGCTCCACCGTCTGGGAATTCAGGGCTTCGAGCCCGTTCTCGTCGAAGGAAAAGCCTTGCAGTTGCACCCGCTCGTATGTCAGGCGTTCAACGCCGACTTCGACGGTGACACGATGTGTGTGCACGTGCCTTTGAGCTTGGAAGCGCAAATTGAAGCACGCGTTCTGATGATGTCGACAAATAACATTCTGTCGCCTCAGCACGGTACTCCGATTATTGAGCCTACCAAGGACATCGTTCTCGGACTCTACTATTTGACCCGCGAAAACGTCGGTTCAAAAGGCAGCGGCATGAAATTTGCCGACCTGAGCGAAGTGCGTGCTGCATATGACCATGGCCGTATTGATGTCCATGCTCGCGTGCACGTCCGTGCGAAGCCATCGGACAAGACCCTGACACAAACGACTGTCGGTCGAGTGATTCTTCGCGAAGTGGTTCCAAACCGCGTTCCGTTCTTCGAAAAATACAACAAGGCAATGGACAAGAAGAGCCTCTCGGCTCTTGTGAACGAAACCTATCGTTTGTGTGGAGCCAAGGACACAGTTCTGCTGGCTGACGCGCTGCGTGAGCTCGGTTACCGCCATGCAACTCAAGCCGGCATTTCCATCTCTATTAAGGACATGGTGATTCCCGCAGAAAAAACTGCGTTGTTGGGCAAAGCGCATGAAGAAGTGCGCACGGTACATGAAGAGTACAATCAGGGACTCATCACCGAAGGCGAGCGTCACAACAAGGTGATCGACATCTGGTCACGCGTGCAGGACGACATTGCTGAACACATGTTCAAGCAAATTTCGACGCAGAAGGTCAAAGACGAGACGGGCAAGGACACAATCATCCCCTCATTCAACTCTTTGTTCATGATGGCCGATTCCGGTGCACGTGGTAGCAAGTCTCAGATGCGCCAGTTGGCTGGTATGAGAGGCTTGATGGCCAAGGCAACGGGTGAAATCATCGAGACCCCAATCACGGCAAACCTCCGTGAAGGCCTCACTGTGTTGCAGTACTTCATCAACACGCACGGCGCGCGTAAAGGTCTGGCAGATACGGCTCTCAAGACCGCGTCTTCAGGTTACCTGACGCGTCAGCTTGTCGACGTCGCGCAAGACACGATCGTTTCAGAATACGATTGTGGAACAATGGACGGCATCGAGATGACTCCCGTGATCGAAGGCGGTGAAGTTATCCAGAAGCTGGGTAACCGAATCCTTGGCCGTACCTCGCTTGAAGATGTTAAGAACCGCACAACCGGCGAAATTATCGTAAAAGCAAACGAAGAAATGTCGGAAGAGGTCAATGCAAAGCTCGAGGCTGCGAAGATCGACCGCGTTAAAGTTCGTTCGGTATTGACCTGCCGCACCCGCCGTGGTGTCTGTGCGAAGTGCTACGGACGTGACCTTGCTACAGGTAACCTCGTGAACGTTGGCGAGGCTGTCGGCGTCATTGCTGCTCAGTCGATTGGTGAGCCAGGAACTCAGCTCACAATGCGTACGTTTCACCAAGGTGGTGCTGCTTCAACGCAGGCTCAGCAGTCTTCTCATGAAGCCAAGGTGGAAGGAACGGTCAAAATCCTCAATTCGAACCTCGTTCGCGGTAAGGAAAAAGGCAAAGACCAAAACTGGTTCCGCGCAATGGGTCGTAACGGTGAAATCGTGGTCTATGACCTTGATGGTAACGAGCGCGATCGTCACTCGATTCCATATGGTGCGAAGGTCTTCGTCAAAGACGGCCAAAACATCGCTGTTGGCAATCAGTTGATCGAGTGGGACCCCCACTCAGTCGTTATCGTTGCTGAAGTGGCCGGTAAGGTTCGCTATAGCGACATGGAAGAAGGCGTCTCGTACGAAGAGCGTCAGGAAGAAACAACGGGTATTTCACGTCGCGTTATTCTCGAGACGCGTGATGCCAAAATTAAGCCTGCATTGTTGGTGACCGATTCCAGTGGAACGGCGGTCAAGATTTCTCAAACACGTGATGCCAAGTATCTGCTGCCCAGCGGTGCGACGGTCATGTTTGCCGATGGCGAGTCTGTGTTCCCTGGCGATATTCTTTCGAAGATTCCTCGCGAACAGGCCAAGACACGCGACATTACGGGTGGTCTGCCCCGCGTTGCCGAGCTTTTCCTCGCTCAGAAGCGTCGTACATTTGCGATCATTTCTGAGATCGATGGCTACGTCAGCTTCGGTAAGGATACCAAGGGCAAGCGCTGCGTGGTTGTGAAACCGGAAATCGGTGACCACAAAGAGTACCTAATTCCAAAGGGGCGCCACGTTGTCGTGACTGAAGGAGACTTCATCCGCGCCGGCGAACCGCTTGTGGATGGTTCACTCAACCCGCACGATATTCTTCGTGTTTTGGGTGAGAAGGCACTTGCAAGCTACTTGGTTTCTGAGATTCAGGCCGTTTATAAGCTTCAGGGCGTGCCAATTGACGATAAGCACATCGAAATTATCGTTAAGCAGATGCTCCGTCGCGTGAAAATCAAGGACCCAGGAGATACCGAGTTCCTTCCTGCAGCTCAGGTTGAGAAGTGGACATTCGAAGAGCAGAATGAGCTTGCGGTTGCTCGCGGTGCTCGTCCTGCCGTGGCTGAGCCCTTGCTTCTTGGTATTGCCCGGGCGGCCTCGTCAACGGAGTCGTTCATTTCGGCTGCCTCGTTCCAGGAAACGACAAAGGTTCTTACAGAAGCTTCGTTGTCCGGCCGCGTAGACCTTTTGCGTGGTCTGAAAGAAAACGTCATCATGGGTCGCCTGATTCCTGCAGGTACGGGAGTCAACTTGTACAAGAATGTTGATATGTTCGTTGAGGGCCAGACACTTGATGCCGAAGCCATTATTGAGGCGGCAACACCTTCGATGGTTGCACGTCTTGGTGGTCATGCGCATAACTACCGATAATTTGGCTACTTAGGCCGAGTAAAGACGAGCCCCGAAACCTGCGTTCGGGGCTTTTTTTTATTTAGAAATTCGCATGGAATCTATTTTTTAAGGTTTACTTGACAAGGTTTCGGCTGTTGGATATGGCTCGAGGCCCATACTTGGAGATGTCTAGATGGAAAGCCAAAAAATTCGCATTCGTCTTAAGGGATATGACGTAGCGCTCGTAGATCAGAGCGTTGCGCAAATTATTAGCAAGGCTAAAGGTACTGGCGCGCGCATTGCGGGTCCTGTTCCGATGCCCACTCTCATCAACCGCTATACGGTTTTGCGTTCACCGCATGTGGACAAGAAATCACGTGAGCAGTTCGAAATCAGAACTCACCGCCGTTTGATCGACCTGCTCGAGCCCAAACAGCAGACGGTGGATGCTCTGATGAAGCTCGACCTCGCTGCCGGCGTGGATGTTGAGATTAATCTTTACTAACGAGGACACTCCGCAATAGTGCGGGGTGTTTATTGACAAACTGGCGCTGCGAATGACTCGCATCCAGTCCGAGGGAAGTCATATGATTCGTAATGCATTTATCAAGGTCGGCATGACCAGTGCATTTACCGAAGCGGGAGAAGCGCAGGGCGTGACCGTTCTGCGTCTGCAACCTGCGAAGGTTGTTCGTCACGAGAGTCTCCAAGATGGGCGCACTCTGGTTGTCGTTGAGTACGATACCGGTGCAAAAAAGAAGACAACTCGTGGTTGGGCAGTTCAAAATGCCGCTGAATTTCCAGTCGGCTCATCTGTTGCCTCACCTGCTTTGACAGCAGGCCAGCTCGTCAAACTGACGGGAATCTCCAAAGGTAAAGGTTTTCAGGACGCAGTGACACGCCACGGCTTTGCCGGCGGTCCTGCAAGTCATGGTAGCCGTTTCCATCGTGCTCCTGGTTCTGTCGGTATGCGTACCGAACCAGGCCGTACCCCTAAGGGTAAACGCCTGCCGGGTCATCACGGCGATTCACAAGTCACCCTGCGCAAAGTTCAGGTTGCATACTGGTCAGGCGACGAAGCAATTCTCGCTGTGGTCGGTGGTGTACCGGGACCTCGCGGCGGCCTCGTATTCATTTAATTAGGCGAGTGAGGAACACTGAGATGTTGTCGCAAATTAAAACATTACCAAGTTGGTTGGCAGAAGGTGCTGAAAAAAGCGAAGGCACGCTGTGGCAAGTCGTGAAGGCTTATCGTGCTAACCGTCGTCAGGGCACTGTTGGCGTAAAGACTCGCGCAATGGTCGCTTCGACTGGCAAAAAGCCCTACAAACAGAAGAAAACCGGTAGTGCACGCCGTGGTTCATTTGTCTCCCCGCTGCATGTTGGCGGTGGTGTTGCTCACGGTCCAAAGGCTCGTGACTACCGTGAAGCTATCCCGAGCAAGATGGCAAACGTTGCTCTTCAAATTGCACTTGCTCACCGTGTTAAAGCTGGAAAGGTTTTCACTGGTGCTGTGGAAATTCCTTCCGGAAAAACAAAAGACGCATGGAAACTCTTTAAGGAGATTGACGAGAAGGCAGGAAAAGTTCTTGTTTGTCTGTCGAATCCCTCCGAGCTGACCTTGCGCGCAGTCCGCAACATCCGTGGTGTTGTGCTTGTCAAACCAGAGCAAGTCACTGCCCTTGACATCGTCGAGTGCAGAAAACTTGTTGCGACCGGAGAGGCGATGGAAATCCTCTCTCGCCGACTCACGAAGTAAAGGGGTGAGAGATGCGTTCTGATCTCGTAATTCTTGGTTCGATTCTGAGTGAGAAAGCTGTCACGCTTTCTGCACAAAATGTCTTTGCACTCAAAGTGGCAAAGAAGGCGTCGAAAGCTGATGTTTCCAAAGCAGTCAAAGCCGTATTCGGCGTCGATGTGCTCGAAGTCAACACAGCAATCGTCCGTGGTCGCGTCGCGCGCAAGGCTCGCAGCAAAAGTGCTGGCCCTGTGACCGTGAAGGCACCAAACTATAAGAAGGCATACGTTCGGTTGAAAGAAGGTCAGACACTGCCTGTAGCAGGTCTGGTCGCAGCAGAAACCGAGCAAGGTAAGTAATTATTGGGGCGCGGAAAATTACCTCGTTATCGCGCCCTTAGGAGAGGTTTATGGCAATTCGTCAGATGCGGCCCTACACGGCCACCACGCGGTTCCAGAGCTATATCAAGTACCGCGAAGTTTTGACTACGAACGAGCCCTTCAAAGGTTTGCTCGAGCCGCTGCCCAGGAAAGCAGGACGCAACAACAATGGTCGCATTGTGGTTCGTCATCAAGGCGGCGGAAATAAGCGCAAGTATCGTGTCATCGACTGGAAGCGGACTCGTCGCAACATCGAAGGCGTTGTAACTAGCGTCGAGTACGATCCGAACCGCACGGCTTTTATTTCGTTGGTTCAGTATAAAGATGGCGATCGTCGTTATCATTTGGCTACGACTGGCGTGACAGTCGGAACCAAAATCCTCAACTCCGAAGAAGCAGATATCAAGCCAGGAAACAGCTTGCCAATGCGCAAGATTCCTGCTGGTACAGCAATCCACAGCATCGAGCTCAAGCCGGGCGCAGGTGCCAAGTTGGTTCGCAGCGCCGGTGGATCTGCAACTCTTGTGGGTCGTGTCGAAGGCTACGCACAGGTGCGTATGCCATCAGGTGAACTCCGCATGATTCCAGAAAACTGCTACGCGACGGTTGGTACAGTTTCAAACGCTGACCATATGAACGTTTCGCTGGGCAAAGCTGGTCGCGCTCGTTGGATGGGCAAGCGTCCTGCGGTTCGTGGTGTTGCAATGAACCCAATCGACCATCCGATGGGTGGTGGTGAAGGGCGCACATCAGGTGGCCGTCATCCGTGCTCTCCATGGGGTCAGTTGGCGAAGGGTTACAAGACCCGCCGCACTGCTAGACCAAGTGACAAGTTCATCATTAGTCGCCGCAAGAAGAAGTAAGAGGGGTTTGAAGTATGCCACGTTCGTTAAAAAAGGGCCCATTCATTGATGGTCACCTGCTGAAGGCGGCGGATAAGAATAAGGGTGCAGGAAAGGTCATCAAGACCTGGAGCCGCCGCTCTACAATCGTTCCTGATTTTGTTGGACTTACTTTTGCAGTTCACAACGGCAAGAAGTTTGTTCCTGTTTATGTGAATGAAAACATGGTCGGCCATAAGCTCGGTGAGTTTGCTCCGACACGAACCTTCTTCGGCCATGGGGCTGACAAGAAGACGGCTAAGAAGAAGTGAGGGGGAGTGATATGAACGCTAAAGCTTCGCATTACGCAGCAAAGTGCACGCCCCGCAAAGCGCGTCTTCTGCGTCCACTGGTCAAAGGCAAGACGGCAGCTGCCGCGGTTGCACTTCTCAGCGCTGAAAGACGCGCTGGATCGGTTGCAACAATCAAATTGATTAAATCTGCCATGGCGCAACTTCCCAAGGAACTGGCGGCCAACGCGGTAGTAGCGGATTTGGTGGTGAATGAAGGTCCTCGTCGTACGACCTACATGCCTCGCGCTCAAGGACGCGCGTCGCCTGTAACGAAGAAGACATCGCACTTAACAGTTCGCTTGGCACTTGGTTGAGGGGGAATCGCAGTGGGACAGAAAGTAAATCCTATCGGATTGCGCTTGGGTATTAATAAGACTTGGGATTCCCGTTGGTTCAGCCAGCGCGACTTCGCGCGTTACCTCAACGAGGATCTCAACGTTCGCAAGTTCATCTCCAAGAAATACGGATCAGTCGACGTGGCTGGCGTTTCAAAGATTGAAATTGAGCGCGCCGCAAAACAGTTGATTGTGAAGATCTACACCGCCAAGCCGGGCCGGATTATCGGTAAGCAAGGCAAGGGAATTGAGGTTTTGAGAGACGAAATCAAAAGTCTTCTCAAGCAGCCCGAGCGTACAGTGAAAGTTGACATCTTTGAGGTCAAGAATGCTGATACGAACGCACAGTGGAGCGCTTTGAACGTTGCTCAGCAGCTTGAAAAGCGTATCTCGTTCCGTCGTGCAATGCGCAAAGTAATGCAGTCGGCAATGAAAGCTGGTGCCAAAGGAATTAAGGTTCGCGTCTCCGGACGTCTGAACGGCGCAGAAATGGCTCGTACGGAGTGGTACATGGAAGGACGCGTTCCTCTCCACACGCTTCGTGCGGACATCGACTACGCAACTGCAGAGGCAAAGACAACCTACGGCATCATTGGCGTTAAGGTGTGGATCTTCAAGAATGAAATCTTCGGCAAGGGCGTTCCCGGACGGGAAGGCCGTACGCCTCGCTCGAATGAGGAGTGATGGACGATGTTAGCTCCAAAGAAAGTTAAATTTCGTAAGTCCCACAAGGGACGTATCAAGGGTGTTGCGGACCGTTGTAACACAGTTTCTCTCGGTGACTTCGCTCTTCAGGCTGTTGAGCCTGGAAAGCTGACCTCGCGTCAGATTGAAGCAAGCCGAATTGCCTTGACTCGCCACATTAAGCGTGGTGGTAAGGTGTGGATTCGCGTGTTTCCGGACAAGCCGATCACCAAGAAGCCAGCTGAAACACGTATGGGTTCTGGTAAAGGCGGCTTGGATCACTGGGTTGCACCAATTCGCGCTGGTCGCGTGGTGTTTGAAATTCAGGGTATTCCCGAAAATCTCGCACAGGAAGCTTTCGCGCTGGCAGCTGCGAAACTTCCCTTCAAGACTCGGGTTGTGTCCCGCGCTGCTAAGGTTTGGGAGGTCTGATGAGCTCGAAGAAGACGAAAGAAACGATTTCACCAGCCGACGCAGCTGCACGCAAGCGCGAGCTCGCGAAGGATCTCGTGAAGTTCCGCGTATCGCTTGATCCAAGCACGATTGCATCGGGCAAAGGTCCGGTCCAACTCCGCCGTGAGTTGCGTGTCCTTGGCCGCGCAGCAGCCGCGAACAGCAAGAAGAAGTGAGGAGTAGCCAGTGACAACGACTGATAAAGTAACAAAGAACCCCGTGAGAGCGCGCGTCGTAGGCCTGTCCAAGGACGGGAAAACTGCGAAAGTTGAAGTTCCTCGCGTTGTTGTAGCCGAACGTTATGGTAAGCGCCTTCAACGTGAAATCTCGCTTCACGTTGATACTGCCGACACGAAGGTGATGGAAGGCAAGGAAGTCATGATTCTTCCCTGCCGTCGTATTTCGAAGACCAAGAGCTGGAAAGTAGTTTCCGTTATTTAATTTGTTGAGATTTTAAGAGGTGTATCGTGATTCAACCGGAATCCATCCTGGTAGCAGCTGATAACAGCGGAGCGCGATCACTCAACGTTATTCGCGTCATGGGCGGCTCGTTCCGCCGTTACGCGCGCGTTGGTGACTTGATCGTAGTTTCCGTCAGAGACGCTGTGCCTGGAGGCCGTGTGAAAAAAGGTGAAGTTCACAAGGCCATCGTCGTCAGATGCAAAAAAGAAGTGTCTCGCGCTGACGGATCAAGCATCCGTTTTGACGAAAACGCAGCTGTTCTTGTCAAAATTGTCAAGAACGAACGTGAGCCAATCGGCACCCGTATCTTCGGGCCCGTTGCTCGTGAACTGCGCGCTCGCAACTGCGGAAAAATCATTAGTCTTGCTCCGGAGGTCTTGTAATTATGGCAACCGATAAGAACGCGACAGCCAAGAAAGCTGGCGGAAAGAAAGCCGACGCGGGCGTGACCGTTGTGCGTGGCGAACATGTAAAGGGTGTCAAACCACGCTACTTGTCGAAATTCAGCGACAGCGTGTTCCCAGAGCTCAAGAAGCGCCACAAAGACACCAACCCAATGGAGCTTCCAAAACTGGTGAAGATTGTTGTCAACACCTGTCAGGGTGAAGCGACACAGAACATCAAGGCTCTTGAGTCGGCTGCTGCTGAACTTGAGATGATCACGGGCCAGAAGCCTTTGATCACCCGCGCTAAAAAGTCTATCGCTTCGTTTAAGTTGCGCGCAGGAATGCCGATCGGCGCTTCCGTAACTCTCCGTCGCGAAAGAATGTTTGAGTTTTATGACCGTCTCGTGAACGTTGCTCTTCCTCGCGTACGCGATTTCCGCGGCGTTTCTGTGAACAGCTTCGACGGTCGTGGAAACTACTCGTTGGGTTTGCGTGAGCAGATTATTTTTCCGGAAATTGAAGCTGACAAGGTCGACAAGTCTCGCGGCCTCAGTATCACGATAGTGACATCCGCCAAGACGGATGAGTCAGCTCGTGAGCTGCTGACTCTTCTCGACATGCCATTCCGTAAGTGAGGTTTGAACGATGGCACGCTTAGCAATGATTAATAAAGCGAATAAGAAACCGAAGTTCTCGACCCGTGCGCACAACCGCTGCAACCAGTGCGGGCGTCCAAGAGCTTATTACCGCGATTTCGGCATCTGCCGTTTGTGCCTCAGAAAGTTGGCTTTGAACGGCCAAATTCCGGGCATGATCAAGGCTAGCTGGTGAGGTGAAGTACAATGAACACGACTGATCCAATTGCAGACATGCTGACCCGCCTTCGCAATGCTAGCCGCGCTGGACTCCGCTATGCGGTCGTTCCAGCCAGCAAGCTGAAGGTCGACGTCACAAAGATTCTCGAATCTGAGGGATTCATCCGCGGTTTCCGTCTTATCCGTGATAACGGCCAAGGCAAAATCAAGATTGCGGTGAAGTACAACGAGAACGGCGCTCCGGCGATTCGCGGACTGGCAAGGGTTTCCAAGCCGGGCTGCCGAGTTTATTCGAGCGTGGCTAAGTTGAAGCCAGTGCGTGCTGGCCTCGGCATGGCGATTCTTTCAACACCTAAGGGCGTAATGACCGACTCTGCTGCTCGTGCTGAGAAGGTTGGCGGCGAGGTTTTGGCACAGGTTTGGTGATCTGCTGCCTTAAGAAGTGAGTGTGATTTATGTCAAGAATCGGTAAACAACCCGTAAAGGTTCCGAATGGCGTGACCGTTAAGTTGAACGGTCCCATGCTTGAAGTGAATGGTCCCAAGGGCGCGCTTAAGCGCGATACATTTGGACGTATCAAAATTGCTCAGACTGGCGCCGAGATTGCAGTTCAGCCTGCGATCGAGGATGGAGCTAATTTCTGGGGTCTGTACAGAACTCTCCTGGCCAACATGGTCGAGGGCGTTACAACGGGCTACAGCCGCCAGCTTGAGCTTGTGGGAACGGGATATCGCGCTGCCATGAGCGGCAAGAACCTGACCCTCACTGTTGGTTATTCGCATCCTGTCAACATGACACCACCTGCTGGCGTTGCGTTTGACGTAGACAAGGCCGGTAAGGTTGTTGTTGCTGGTGCTGATAAAGAACTCGTCGGACGTGTTGCTGCGCAAGTTCGCGCTGTTCGTGCACCTGAGCCATACCATGGCAAGGGTATACGTTACGTCGGCGAAGTTATTGTTACCAAAGTTGGTAAATCTTCCGGTAAGAAATGAACGTAGGTTTGTCGGCCTGTATGTGAGCAGGCGACGAGGAGAACATTATGTATCGTGTTGTGAACAGACGGCGTGTGCGTGAATATCGCAAGATGCGTTTCTGGCGTCGTCGCCTGACTGATCTGAGCAAGCCGCGCCTTTGCATCTTTAGAAGTGCACGCCACATTCAGGTTCAGTTGATTGATGATAACAGTCAAAAGGTTCTTGCTTCTGCAACATCTTTTGAGAAGTCGCTTCGCACTTCGGGCCTCCGCGGCAAAGACATGGCGAAGAAAGTTGGGTCTACTATTGCAGAGCGTGCAAAGAAGCTCGGTCTCGAAGACGTAGTCTTCGACCGCAATGGTTTCAGTTACCATGGTCGCGTTCAGGTTCTTGCAGACTCTGCACGTGAATCTGGCTTGAAGTTCTGAAGAAGGTCAGGGAGTACACATGCAGGTTAGAACTGAAGAGAAAAAAGATCGCTTTGAAGACCGTGTCGTCAGCGTTGCTCGTGTTTCGAAAACAGTGAAGGGCGGACGTCGCATGAGCTTCTCAGCTCTTGTTGTTGTTGGTGACCGCGAAGGCACTGTCGGTTTCGGACTCGGTAAGGCAGGCGAAGTTCCTGAGGCTGTCCGCAAGGCAGTTGCGCAGGCTAAAAAGTCGCTCGTTAGCATTCCGCTTGAGAACCAGACCATTCCATTCATGGTTCAGGCGAAATTTGGTGCTAGTAAGCTCCTGTTGAGCCCCGCTCCAGATGGTACTGGTATCGTTGCGGGAAGCGCTGTTCGCGCGATCGCCGAACTCGCTGGAATTCCCAACCTGATGGCGAAGATCCAAGGCAGTCGTAACCCCCACAATGTTGTCAAGGCAACATTTTCTGGGTTGCGGCAGCTGACGACTCGCGAAGAATACGTAAACGCACGTAAATGAGGTTTAGGCCATGCAAAGCCTTAATTCGAAGAAAATTAAAGTCACACTGTTGAGAAGTCATGCGGGCCGCTCTGAATCGCAGAAGCGCACTTTGATTTCTCTGGGTCTCAAGAAAATCGGTGAGTCACGCGTATTGCCGAACCTCAATCCGATTCTCGGTCAAGTTAACAAAGTCATCCAGTGGGTCAAAGTAGAAGCCGCTGAGTAAGAGGTGTCACGTGAGAATGCAAGATTTGCGTCCAAATGAAGGCGCTACCAAGGACAGACGTCGTCTTGGCCGTGGGCCGGGAAGTGGTCTTGGAAAGACGGGCGGCCGTGGTGGCAAAGGCCAAACAGCTCGTGCCGGTGGTGGAATTCGCCCTGGTTTCGAAGGCGGCCAGACCCCACTTTACCGCCGTTTGCCTAAACGCGGTTTCACCAACGTTCATGCAATTGAAGTGTTTGCGCTTAATCTGCGCGACTCGGAGCCTTATGTTGAGGCCGGAGTGCTTGACGGAAAGACGATCGCCGGTGATAAGGCGGTTGTTAAGTTGTTGTCGGTAGGCGACGTACCAAAGTCGTTGAAGACTGTTAAAGCAATCCGCGTGTCAGGGACTACACGCGACAAACTGAACGCCGCCGGCGTGAAGATTGAGGAGTAAGGACGCGATGGCACTTGCCGAAGAGAGCGGTGAGAATCTGTTGTTGAAAAGAGTGGCTTTCACTCTGTTGGCTCTGATGGTTTTCCGGTTGGGTGTGCATATTCCGACTCCGGGTGTGAACACGCAAGCTCTTGTCACTCTGGCAAGCCAGAACTCTGGCGGCCTCCTGAAAATGTTGAATATGTTTTCTGGTGGCGCACTTAACCAGTTCTCTATTTTCGCGTTGGGCGTCATGCCCTACATTTCTGCGAGCATCATCATTCAGCTTATGACCGTCGTCGTGCCCTCACTGGAGCAGCTCCAGAAAGAGGGCGGCGTCGGTCGTCAAAAGTTGAACCGCATCACGCGCACGCTTGCTGTAATTATCGCTGTTTTGCAGGGCTACCTTGCGGCTGTTGCGCTGGAGAAGGCACCTGAAACTGCCGCTGGCGCTGCTGTTCTCGACCCTGGTTTTGCTTTCAGAGCTCTGGCAGCTCTTCTTCTCACGTCAGGGACGTGTTTTGTGATGTGGCTCGGAGAGCAGATCACCGAAAAGGGAATTGGTAACGGGACATCGTTGATTATTTTCGCCGGTATCGTAGCTTATTTTCCAAATGGACTCGGTACGGTAATTGAAGGCCTCAAGGACAACAGTATGACAGTTGTCACAGCTCTTGGTCTTGCGGCGTTTTTGATAGCACTCGTATTCGGAATCTCTTTTATTGAGCAGAGCTACCGCAAAATTGCGGTTCATTATGCGAAAAGAACCATAGGTAATCGCGTCACGTCTGGCCAATCGACGCACCTTCCTTTGAAGGTGAACATGTCCGGTGTGATTCCCGCAATTTTTGGAAGTACAATTCTGGCTGTGCCATTGTCTTTCGGAGGATTTTTCGGAAAGACTGAGGCGAGTCCTTGGATGTCGGCGCTTTTTCCGAATCAGTGGCTCTACAATGTTCTGTTTGCATTGCTGGTGCTTTTTTTCTGTTATTTTTACACGTCAATTACCTTCAAGCCGGATGACATCGCCGAGAATTTGAAGAAACAGAACGCCTACATCCCCGGAATTCGCCCAGGTACAGAAACAGCTGAAGCCCTCGACATGGTGGTGACACGTCTGACCTTGGCAGGTGCAATCTACATGAATCTGGTGTGCATCATCCCACAGGTTGTCACGGGTGGCTTTTCTGAAAAACTTTTTGTGGGCGGAACGAGTCTTTTGATTGTGGTTGGCGTTGCGCTTGAAACCGTTCGACAGGTAAGTGCGCAGTTGGCAACTCAGCGCTACGACTCATTGCTTTTTACGGGCAAGGGTAACGATTCTGCACCCAACCTGACTCCAGCGACTGATCGGAGTCCGCTGTGAAGGTTATTGTGTTCTTGGGCGCGCCCGGTGCGGGCAAGGGGACTCAAGCTGCATTAGTCGCTACGCGGCTTGGGGCGAACCATATCTCCACGGGCGCTATCATAAGAGAAGAAATCAAATCGGGCTCACCATTGGGACAAAAGGTGAAGGGACTTGTAGAAAGTGGATTGCTGGTCGATGACCAGACACTGTTCGAATGTTGTTCCGGAGCTATGGTCCGAGCTCGCGAGGCAAAAAATGAACTCCTGATACTTGATGGAGTGCCTCGCAATGTAACTCAGGTCAAAATACTCGACACCGTGCTTCAGAATTTGAACCTCAAGGTCGACGCGGCACTTGATTTTGAAGTTCCTACGGACCTGCTGGTTGCGCGATTGAGCAACCGCTGGACGTGTCAGAAGTGCGGAGCGATTGCCTCCGGGAATTCAGAGGGTTTAGCCCCCTCGTCCTGTAATTCCTGTCAGGCGGTTGGGTCGTTTGCGAGACGAAAGGACGATGAGCCTGCTTCAGTTGCGAAGAGGCTTGGAGTCTATGCTACTGAAACTGCTCCTATTTCGGGTCTGTACCGTGAGCGTAGGCTGTTGCATCGTATTGATGCCAACCAGTCACCTGAACGGGTCTACTTGGATGTTGGAGATGTAATAACGAAAAAACTGAAGTGAAGTGTTGCTGGTTCGTTAAATTTAGGATAGCGAACTGGCTCGTCTGACTTCGGTCTTTGGTGGGATTTGTATGGAACGCGATGATCGAATTGAGGTTGAGGGCACTGTTGCTGAGAAGCTACCGAACAATATGTTTCGGGTGGAGCTTGAAAATGGACACCTTGTTCTCGCTCATGTGTCTGGAAAGATGAGGATGAACTTCATCAATATTCTCCCTGGCGACAGAGTGAAAGTTGAGTTGAGTCCTTATGACCTCCAGAGGGGTCGGATTGTTTTCCGCGCAAAGTAAGAATTGGAATTGAGTGAGGTTGTATATGAAGGTTCGTGCGAGCGTGAAGCCGATCTGCGACAAATGCAAGGTCGTTCGTCGTGAAGGTATTGTTCGGGTGATTTGCTCAATTAAGAAACATAAGCAACGCCAAGGCTAAGAGTTTTTTGGGGGTTTTCCGTGGCACGTATTGCCGGTGTAGACATTCCGCGCAACAAGCGGATCGAAATTTCACTAAC
The DNA here is from genome assembly GCA_039799905.1 of Pseudomonadota bacterium. GTDB lineage: Bacteria > Bdellovibrionota_B > Oligoflexia > Silvanigrellales > Silvanigrellaceae > RFOM01. The sequence goes on from JBDLRP010000036.1 coordinate 60,585, forward strand.
CTATATTTACGGCATTGGCCGTAAAACAGCGCAAAAGCTGCTTGACACGGTTGCTATTAACCGTGACACACGCACGCAGGAATTGACGGACGAGCAAGTGAACTTGCTTCGTAAGGCGATTGATAGCGGCCTCACTGTTGAGGGCGATCTTCGTCGTATGGTTCAGTCCAACGTCAAGCGCTTGATGGATTTGGGATGCTATCGTGGCCTCCGTCATCGTCGTGGTCTGCCAGTGCGCGGACAGCGGACGAAGACGAATGCACGTACACGCAAGGGTCCGAAGAAGACCGTTGCAAACAAGAAAAAATAATAGCCAGCTGAAGTGAGTGAATTATGAACAAGGCTGTTGTCAGCAAAAAGAAGCGTGTAAAACGCAATGTTCCAGTAGGGATCGCTACGATCAACGCTAGCTTCAACAATACCATCGTCACATTTGCTGACGTCAATGGTGATGTTGTGACTTGGTCGAGCTCGGGAAGCAAGGGATTCAAGGGTTCACGCCGCAGCACCCCTTTTGCAGCTCAGATGGCTGCTGAAGACGCAGCTCGCAAGGCAATGGAGAGCGGAATGCGCTCCTGCTCGGTTGTGGTGACTGGTCCAGGCTCGGGTCGTGAGTCCGCGATTCGTGCGATTTCAGCAACAGGTATGAAGGTCACGCTCATCAAGGATGAAACACCCATTCCACATAATGGTTGCCGTCCTCCGAAGCGTCGTCGCGTCTAATTGAATTGGAGATTTAACCGTGGCTCGTTATATTGGTCCAAGCTGTAGAATGTGTCGTCGGGAGGGCGTCAAGCTCTATCTGAAAGGCGACCGCTGCTATACAGACAAGTGCGCTGTTGATAAACGCAAGTCTGCTCCGGGTCAGCACGGAGCGCGTCGTAGCAAGTTGTCGGACTACGGCAACCAGCTCCGCGAGAAGCAGAAGCTTCGTCGTGTATACGGAATTCTTGAAAAGCAGTTCCGTGGTTTGTTTGAAAAAGCGTCCGCTAAAAAAGGTAAGACTGGTGAGCTTCTGCTCCAAGGTCTTGAGCTGAGACTTGACTCGGTCGTGTATCGTTTGGGTCTCGCTTCGAGCCGTAACGCTGCTCGTCAGATCGTCCGCCACAACCATGTTTTGGTGAACGGCAAGCGTCTTAATATCCCGTCGGCGATTTTGAAGGTCGGTGACAAGGTGACTTTGGTAGAGGGAAGCCGTAACATGGCGCCCGTGCTGGCGTCGCTCGAGGCTACCAAGCGTGAGGGCCATGGTGCTCCTGCGTGGTTGAAGTGGGACAATTCCAGCTTCACTGGCGAGATTCTCGCTAAGCCGGCCCGCGAAGACATTTCGGTGCCTGCACGCGAGCAGATGGTTGTCGAGCTTTACTCGAAGTAACAATGAGTGCGCAGGAACGCGCATTCGTAAGGATTTAGGACGGGGTAATTGATGCAGAGTAACTGGAAAGCGCTTGTTAAGCCACAGTTTATTGAAAAAGAAGATGTCACCCCTATTTTCGGTCGTTTCATTGCTAAGCCTCTGGAGCGTGGTTTCGGGACGACACTTGGAAATGCTCTTCGTCGCGTGTTGTTGTCATCATTGCAGGGTGCTGCAGTCGTCGGTCTCAAGATCGATGGTGTTGAACATGAGTTCTCAACGGTGGCTGACGTCGCTGAAGATGTGACTGAGATTGTTTTGAACCTGAAAGCTTTGGGCGTTTGGTTGGATGGCGAGACTGAAAAAGTTGCTACAATCGACGTTGCTGGCCCTAAGGTAGTGACTGGTTCTGATATTCAGTGCGACGGCTCTTTGCGCGTACTTGACCCTGATCAGGTCATCTGCACGGTCGGTGCGGGCGGACGCTTCAAAGCTGAACTTCATATCCGTTCAGGTAAAGGCTATGTGACGAGCGAGTCAATCAAAGAGGCAGGGCTTCCTGTCGGTGTAATTCCGATGGATGCCGTCTTCTCGCCCGTTCGTCGTGTGAGCTTTTCGGTAGCCGAAACGCGCGTTGGTCAGCGCTCGGATTTCAACAAGCTTGTTCTCGAAGTGAGCACCAACGGTGCTGTTTCTCCTGAGGATGCGTTGGCTTATTCTGCCAAAATTCTCAAAGATCAGGTGTCGGTCTTCATCAACTTCCAAGAAGCTGAAGAAGAGGCCCCAGTTGCAGAAGCAGTGACGGTAGATGCGCGCGTAAACGAGAGCCTTTACAAGTCAGTCGATGAGCTGGAACTTTCAGTTCGGGCTGCGAATTGTCTTGAAAACGCTGGAATTCGGTATATTGGTGAGCTTGTGATGCGCAGCGAGTCCGAAATGCTCAAGACAAAGAATTTCGGTCGTAAAACGCTGAACGAAATTAAAGATATCCTTGCGGAAATGGGCTTGCATCTTGGTATGAAGATCGAAGGTTTCGATCCTGCCCGTCTTCGCGAACGTGAATTCAAGGCATAAGAAGGTAGGATTGTGCGATGAGACATCGTTTTGGCTATAGAAAGCTCAATCGTAATTCAACTGAGAGAAAGGCGCTCTTGCGCGGCCTTGCGACTCAGTTGCTGACGAGCGGTCGCATTGAGACGACTGTTGAGCGTGCGAAGGAACTGCGTGGAGTTGTCGAGCCCTTGATTACATTGGCACGCAAAGACTCTCTTGCGAACCGTAGAATTGCAGCTGCGCGCCTGTACGGAAGCGAAGTTGTGTCGAAGCTTTTCAGGGAAGTTGCTCCCGCGACTGGAACGCGTCCAGGTGGGTTCACCCGTATTTTGAAGCTTGGCTTCCGTCCTGGTGACCACGCCCGCCGTGCGCTCATCGAGTTGGTTGATGAGCCCAAAGTGCAGGCTGAAGCTAAATAACGGAGTCGATTGATTCTGTTAGTTTTGAGAGCCGACCGTTTGGTCGGCTTTTTTCGTTTTTGGAATCGCGGTTTTTCGTTGTTGGGGCGGGGGCTGCGGCTGAACTTCGAAGTTCAGTTGCGTTCCGCAATGATGGTGACTTCCTGTCTGTTGTGGAAGAGGTGCTTGGTACAGATGACCGAAGCTTGCGAATCGGCAAACAGCTTGGAAGCCTGAGCGATGGCGTCGCAGGCTTCATGCATGTCTGGAAGCTTCAATGTGAAGACTACAAGTGAGCCAGAAGCCATTGTTCGAGCTAGATTTGCCACATACTTTGCAGCAAGTTGATAAGGACCATTCATGTCGCAAAGAAGCGCATCAAATCCGCTTGCGCTCTGGACGTCTTGAGCGTGAACTTTTAGGTGTCTCAGCTTTGGGTTTTTAAGGACCTTGGCAGACATTTCAGCCAGGTCGACGGCAGTCACTCGTGCTCCCCAGTCTAACAAATGCTGTGTCATTCCGCCGGGAGCTGCTCCAAGTTCGAGCCAGTTCTGAAAATGCTTTGCGGTGAGCTTAAGTTCTTCAAGGAGTGCAAGAACTTCGCGTATTTTCCCGCCGGCTCGGCTTGGCGATTGATAGCGTTCTTGAGCATTTTCGGAGTTGTTCTGCGATAAAAATCCGAGCCCACCGCTTAATGCGCTGCCCATGCTCATCCGATTTTGTACGACTCCCGCGAACAATCCTCTTTCGTCCAGAAGCACCGCCAGTATAGGTTGCTGTTGCTCCGGTGCGCGGCACACTGGTTCAGATTCCTCCAAATTCTCCAGTTGAGCTTGCGTCTTTAGCTGCAGAATTCTCCCTTTCAGACCGACCACCACTCGTTTGAGTTTTGCGGTCGTGGAAATGATCTCCAACTGTTCCCATGAGAAGCCAAATTTGCGCAATAAACCCTGCGCGGCTTTTTCGACGAAAATATCCGCATGCGGTGAAGTGGGCCATTGGTGAATGATTGGGCATATCCAGCGAGGAAAAACTGTATTTAGAAGGTCCCGCGAATTTACAGCCGAGCTGAATTCAATTGTATAAAAATCCTGTTGCAGGTGGCGAAGCGTAAAGTTGTTTTCGGCAACCAATTGGCTGAGAAAATCCTTTCGCCAGATGTTCATCATGTCGGTGCTGATATGCAGCATCCATCTGGCTGAGTTTTCGCCTATTGCAGGCAGGAGTTCCTGAAGTCGCAAAGCTAATCTCCACTGATTTAGATTGAGAGTGGGCCGCATGCGAGTTCAACGGATCTGCGAAATTCACCCGTCTTTATAGTTTCACACAGCAATTCGATGTCCACATGAAGCGAGCGATCGACGTCCATTGAGGCTGAGCGTTTGCGGATGAAGTCATATGCGGCGCGGACCCCCAATCCTCCCTGTTGTGGCGTATGAAATTCCAAGCCCTGAGCTGCGGCCAAAGATTCAATCGCCAGAACTCGCGCAGTATTTTCCAACACTCTTTGTAGCTTCAATGCGGAGGTCATTCCCATGCTGACGTGGTCTTCTTGCTCTGCAGAAGTTGGAATGCTGTCCACTGAGGCTGGGTGGCAATGGACCTTGTTTTCGCTGACGAGCGAAGCGGCAACGACATGGGGAATCATAAACCCTGAGTTGAGCCCTGAATTCTTCATCAGAAATGCCGGCAGTCCGCTCATGTGAGGATTGACGAGCTTATCGATGCGCCGCTCGGCGATACTGGCGATTTCTGCGATGGCGATGGCGAGGTAGTCGAGGACCATTGCAACTGGCTCGCCGTGGAAGTTGCCTCCGCTTAAAATTTCGTCTGATTCAGGGAAAACCAGCGGGTTGTCGGTGCTGGAATTGGCCTCCGTCAAAAGCGTATCTAATACATGGTTAAACGCGTTGCGAGCCGCACCGTGCACCTGCGGGGCGCATCGGAAAGAGTACGGGTCTTGAACTTTCTTGCACGCAGCGTGGCTGAGGCGGATGCCGTCGTCTGCGAGAACACTACGCATATTGGCAGCAGCCTGCTGCTGTCCTTTGTGTGGACGGACGGCCTGAATTTCTTCACGAAAGGCGGTTGCGGTGCCAAGCGTCGCGTCCAGCGCCATGGCAACTGTGATATCGGCCGTGCAAAGCAACTGCTCAGCTGTGTCACATGCTAGCAGTCCGATAGCGGTCATCACCTGGGTTCCGTTGATGAGTGAGAGACCTTCCTTGGGTTCCGGCGACAAAGGGGGCTGCTTGAGTTGTGAAAGGACCTCTGCGGTTGCCTGTATCTTGCCATTCCATTCCACCTGACCTTCGCCGATCAGGGCAAGCGCCAAGTGCGCAAGCGGCGCGAGGTCGCCGCAAGCACCGACTGAGCCCTGGCTTGGAACGACAGGATGGATTTTGTTGTTAAGGAAAAACTGCATTTGCCGGAGTGTCGCTTCGCGGACTCCCGAATTTCCGCGCAGCATGGTCTGAAGGCGGAGGACCATGATTGCCCTGACCACCTCCTGAGGCAGTGGAGCACCAACGCCGCAGGCATGTGATCGGATAAGGTTGAGTTGGAGCTGGGAGAGCTGATCCGCAGGTATGCGGACGGCTGCGAGGGCGCCGAAACCTGTATTGATGCCGTAAAAAGTATCTCCACTCTGGAGTCGTGACTCGACACATTGTCGCGAGCGGCTAACGGCAACCAGCGCTTGTTGGGAGAGCTCGACCTGAGCCCCGTGCCGCGCGATGTCGACCAATTGCCCTAGTGTCAGTCGGTCGCCTTCCAGAGTGATTTTTCTGCTCGATTGGGTGGCTTTGGAATCGATGGTCTGTGACATGCCTGCCTCTTTGAAGTTTCTTCAGGTCGTGGATAAACTCGATAGACACAACGGACAGGGGACATAACATGGCCTACAGGTCACGCTCAAAATACACACCCGGCGGCGGTGTTCTCGCATTTTTTGAGCAGGTCTCACGATTCGTCTCACTGTCAGTCTTAGGCTGGGTTATCCTTTCCATCTTTCTTATCCTATTTGTGGCAGATGGAAAGATCACCGACTCTTTTGATTTGCGCTTGGTCAAAAGTGTTTTTACGGATTGGCAGCTTTTCGGAACTGCTGCGAGTCTTGTAGCGCTCAACGGAATCATTGGTGCGGTGATCGCAATTCCTGCGGCATTTGTGCTGCTTATGTCTCGGCAGTATCTCGATTACCATGCCGGAAGAACGTCCCGTCGTGGTGGAGCTATCAAAGCCAAACTTGTTCGTATGCTTCCCGTGGCGATTTTGATTTTGAGCCATCTGTCGGTTTTGTTTTTAAATTTGGTTTCGGCACCTCAGATCACCCGAAATTGGTTTCAAAAGGAAAGTCACTTTGCATCGATGACGGTCGGCAGTCATTTTGTTCTGACGTCGTTGACGAGGGCATCGTTTGACATGTCATCCGGCGTGGCAGGAAGACCCAACAGTGCACCGCAGAATGACGCCTTGAAGTCCGGCAGGCGTCTGACCGTCTTTATGATGCCAGCTGATTTTTTAGAGAGCGACGACTTCAAAGCCGAAATGGTCAAGTTGAAGGGTGCGCAGCGCATTCCCTTCATCATGTCACGGTCCAACCTGATCGAGCAGCTTGATTCGTTGTTTGCATCAAATAACAATCGGACTTTTGATTTGTTCAGAAGAGTTCTTGCAGCCCCGCATGAATACGGAAAACTTCAGAAAAGCAGCGGTTCGGATGTATTGCTTTCCTTGTCGCCTCAGGTTCGATTCGGAAGTCAGCCTCTTGGCCTTGCAGCGAATTCTCTGGCGGGCTTGAAAGAAAAGCTCTTTGTTTATGAAGCACAGCGTCGCCTGATTCTCTCACAATTTCAGATTTTTTCCGCACTTCGCCTGCTCGACGGACTTCCGTTTGTTGGACGGAATATGGAATGGCTAGATTTGGTTTCCGATGATGTTGCGCGGATTCGACGCAGTGCGCGCTTGTCTTCTGAAAGCTTGAGTAATTCAAAGTCTCTGTCTGTGATTCAGCTTTCAGCTTTTGAAAGTCGTTTTTCAAGTATTCAAGCTCCCTTCCGGCCGTTGGGCTGGCCTGAGACAATATCCGGCTACGAGAAGCGCCTGATTACGAAGAATATTGTCCGAGAGTTGACGCAATACCTGCACGACAGCGCAGCGAATGAAAACAGCCTGTGGGCGATTCTGCCGTATGCGGATGACAGACGCGTCAATCCAGTCAGCTACGCGCTTGTAAAGGAAAATATTGATCTAACTTCGAAATTGAATGAACGTCAGATGCAGACTTTCGGTTTGTTTGAAAATGAGTTGGGCCGATTGTTGGGTCAATTCGTGGATTCAGAACTCGCACCGGTGATGCCGGAAACCAACGCTCCAGGCGCAAAAAACAACTCTTCGGGAAAACTGAAGTTGATGTGTTCTGTGACTGAGGTGGACTCTGCGGGAGGTGATTTCCAATTTCAATCTTCGCAACAGCGTGAAAAAAGTCTGGGTGAGCTCTTGAATTCTTTATCTCAGCTGCCGCTGGGTGACCTCGTTTTTTTGTCTAAAAAGTCTCTTAACTTGATTGCGCGTGACCCCGGTATCGGCTTTCTTTGTCGCACCGATCAGCAATCCATTGATGAGACTTATTTACTTAAATTTCAGGGGTATTCGAAGTTGACTGGAGTCAGCGAATTGCCCCCCTCAATCTTGGTTGCCAGAGGAAAAGGCTCTGCAGGCGGCGCTGCCCGTCAGCAGGGCGGAAAAGTCTCTGCTGCAACTTCTGATAAGTTGTCCACCCCGCGGCCATTCGATGAAGTCTATCTAGAACGCGATGTGCTGAACGAGTTCCTATTGTTTCAACTTCAGCCTTCCGAGGCGACCACTGACTCACAAAAAGCTTTCGTTTGGCGATCTTTGGATGCGCGCGAGCAAGAGTTGTTTTTTTCGAAGTTCGAAATTGAGACGCTCAAAGTGATTGAAAATTTTGCCCGTGCGAGGATTCACTGAATGTCGCGCCGTTCTGTTTTTAGAATAAATTTTTTTATCTCTCTGGCCGTGGTTGTTTTGCTGGTCTTGTCGGCCGCAGCGTGGCTAGTCAGCAAATATCCATGGCCTGTGCTGCATGCAGATTTCTCGCAAGCCAAAGAATCTGTTTTTTTGGGACACTGGCCCCAGCCTTCCATTGAAGAGGATAAGCAAGAGCGCAAAAAACTCCGTCGTTTCCCGAAGAGCGAACAGCAGCGCAGGCTCGGTATTATTTTGCGGCGCATGGATTATCTGAATGTTCCGATCTTTGATTTATTTTTGGATCAGGGAATTCAGTTTTTAACACCGGAAGTCCCTGTTGGTGCTTCGCCTGCCGTACCGTTGATTTGGCCATCACTGCCATCAAAGCGGCTTTTTGGAAGTGCGGAATCATCTCTCAGGGATGTGCGCTATATTGTGCTGCCAACCCCGTTTGGAGCGCAGTGTGTCGAGGGCATTCATCTGGTGGCCGGCGAAGAAATAAGAGTGAATCTCCCTCCGGCAAAAAATAAGAGAAATATCACTTTCAACGTCCTTCCGCTGGCTCCCTCGAACATGCGTGCTTGGATTGGGCAATTCAGTTGGGGCAGGCAGTTCAACGATTCCGAAGTAAATAAGGTTCATTCCGTCTCGATTCCGGTCAATGATCCTGCCGCAACCATGTTACGTCTGAGCATGGGCAGCGGCAGCGTGCTGATGACCTCCGGCTCAATTTCTCAGTGGGATCGAGTTGGTCGATTGCCTGTTCAGGTCGGCGAATCGAGTTCACTCTGGCGAACGGCAAACGAGAAGGTGTCTGTCGAGGAGGAAAGTAGTCAGGAAGTCGTTGCAGAAGAGGGTGGGGAAGAATCTCCTGCCATGCCTGCCAATACTCAATCTGCCGGCGTAAAGGTGGCAGAGAATTCTGCTCCCGCCGCCATTCCAGCACAGGCGGGGAGTAAAGTCGCGACAAATGAAAAAGGCAAAAAGGATGGTTCAGAGTCAGAGAAGAAAACGACGGAAAAAAAGGTAAACCCGCTGGACGAATTGCTTGATCCTGAGTCCGTCAAATACAACAGCGTGATTGATGTGCCTGGTAGCGATTCTGTCGCTGTGGGTTACAATGTTTTGTTCATTCAGCTGGATCCTGCATTGAATGAGGCGTTCTCCAATGAGGCGCAATTGGCTGAGTTGGCGCCCAGACTTCATTCGTTTCTACAAAATTCTCTGAACATTCCAACTCAGATTCCCAATGTGTCTGCTGCTGAGTTGTTTCAGCATACAATCGTGCGACAGAACGCTGAGCTCATTCCGGTCGGGTTACCTATTCTAACCAAAGATTTGCTTACTGGAAGCGGAGTTTTCAATCTGTATCAGGAGTTTAGAAACTACGGTTACAAGGTAGTCAGTTTTGCGCCCTCCAAAGCTCTTGCGCTGCCGGAGGCGCTCTCACGCGGGCATGAAATTCCGAGAGTTGACGGACGTTGGCTTGAACAGAACGACTGGAAATTTGTGGCGCGCAGGAAGGAACTTGATCAGCAGAATGAGCCTGTGACCGGGCTTGATGCAATATTTAAGAATGAACAGACTGCGTCTGTGCAAGCGATCTCAGAAACCGAGTTTAACAAGATGGCAGAAATGCTCGAGGGTCTTGAACGCTCCAGCGATGCTATCCCTGATTGGCGTGCCAATGAAATTGCTGTCATCAGTGACAATATGTTGTATCTGCCGCGTCTTGTTGACGGTTTTCAGCGCTGGATGAGGGAAAATACCCAGACGCGCTTTTTGGCTCATGTGTATTTGAACAACGATGACTGGGCATTGCGTCCGTCGTTCAAGGATTTCCTCAAAGTTCTAAAGTACAAGAAGCTCAAAGCGTTGGCGTTTCCCGCGGTCAGCGATAAACTCGCGCGGATTGTGATGCTGGACCGCGTGTTTGGCAATTTGATCGACACGTTGATTGCCCGTCGGACTTTTCATCGCACAGCGGTGGCGTTGATTTTGCCGTCCAACTCGGTTGGCCGTAAAGAACAAGCAGGGCGTTTGCTCGTCAGTGTTCCTGGTTTGAAAGGTCGCTCCCCAGCAGTCGCAACGAATTCCAGTTTCGATGATTCGCTGGCAACGGTAGCGCAGATTGTTGGTGTTCAGCTCAATCAGTTTGACGTCAATGGGCGAAGAATTTTTAAGGGGCTGAGTCTTGAAGCGGTTAAAAGACAGCCGACGCCCCCCAATCCTGCACAAATTGAAAAGGCATCTGCTTCTGGAAAGAAAAATGAGCTCGAAAAGCCCACTCAGGAAAGGAATTCCCAATCTCTGCAGAGTGACTCGGGCACACAGCAAAATTCAAACCAGCTGGGCGCAACTGTTCTTGCCGAGGGAGCATTGCCCGCGTCTGAAACGGCTGAAGCCTTGGGTCAATTGCAGCACGTCAGCCGCTTTCGGATGATTGTCCTTCCGCGTGCTGCGGGATGCCAGCCATTTGAGTGGACGGCGTCGTCCTCATACTTTGGGTTGGTATCGAGTCAGCCGATCGTTGAGGAGCCGCTCCCGCGCGGAAAGGTCATTCGTGTGTTTCCTTGCAGCCTGCGTGACCAAGTCATTGAGCTGAGCTGGTTCCAGAGTCATCTGGGCGCTCAGCAAACGAGTTTTTCCGCCCAGAACGTGAGTCAGTGGTTGGGCGGTTCGTTCCGACTCAATTCCGAAGCTTCAAGTGGTGAAACGCGTGACGCACCATTGTTTTTGGTTGGCCCGCAGGCGCTTGCGCTGGATTCTCTTCCGCTTCGATTGCAAAAGTTCTCTCCTCAGGAGATTCCTCTTGTCTTTGATGTGAGTCCAAACGCAGCTGCTGGAAGAGAAACACTGGCACGTGTTCTCAATCTGAGTTCGCAGATCCAGAGTCCACAGATGTCGGCACGGACACTGGTCTACTTTTTTAGAGAGCCAGTCCGCAGGTAGTTTCTGCAATCAGGATTTACGAAAGACGCGCCACGGGTTCCCCTGCTGCCGTGGTTTGATGATGATGTCGTCCAAGTTGATGTGTCGCGGTTGCCGCAGTGCGAAGAGAATGCTTTCAGCCACATCGCCCGCATCAAGCGATTCAACGCCCTGATAAACCGCGTTCGCGCGTTGATTGTCGCCGGAAAAGCGGACGAGGCTGAATTCCGTTTCAACCATGCCCGGCGAGACCATCATAACGCGAATTCCACTCTCAAGAGTTTCGAGCCGCAGCGCTTCGTGAAAAGCCCTGACGGCATGCTTGCTCGCGCAATAAACGGCTCCATTTTCATAGGAATGATGTGCTGCAACGCTAGAGAGCACGACTATGTCACCGCTTTTTCTTGCACTCATTGCACGCGCAGCTCTGGCGCTCATCGTAAAGGCGGCGCTCACGTTGGTAGAAATCATTTCAGACCAGTCGGTTGTCACGGATTCGGTTATTTTTGCGAGGCCTTTTGCCAGCCCAGCATTGTTGATGAGAATGTCCGCCTCAAAGGCGCCGGCACTTTCCAAAACGTCAGCAGTGTCTTCGCGGGTTACGTCCTGCGGGAAGATTTTGATGCGCAGTTCAGGGAAATGGCTTTGCAATTCAATGCTCAGTTCGGCCAGTCGATCTTGCCGGCGGGCGACGAGGTAAAGGTGACAGCCCTCTTGAGCCAAGCGGGCAGCAACAGCAAGACCGATTCCTGAGGATGCTCCGGTGATGAGCGCAGTTTGTCCGCGCAGCGAGGTGCAGCGCGGGCGCAGGGCGTCGCTTATCAGTTTTCCGACCGACATGACTGCTCGCCTTTATTGGATGGATTTAACGTATTGGTCTACCGCCTGTCGGAATAAAGACACACGCGATATACTTTGCTCGTAGGCCTTTTCAGGTCCGTCGTTTGTGGCCAGAGTGCAGACCGAAATATAAAATTTGATTTTAGGTTCCGTACCGCTCGGACGCATGGAGATTTTGCTGCCGTCTTCAAGCTCGAGTTGCAGAACATCGGATTTAGGTAACCCGTCGTAACGCTCGGCCTCTGCAAAAGAGCCGCCGCTGCGTGTGCGGCGAGCCTGCTGCTGGTAATCGTAAATTGTTTTGACCGGCGTACCCGCGAATTCATTGAGTGGATTTGTTCGCATGGCATTCATAAGCCTGCCGATGCGCCGCGCGCCTTCTTCACCTTCGAGGTCGACGGTGATCAGATCTTCCTGCCATGCGCCATGCTTTTTGAAGAGTGCTAGGAGCCTTTCGCAGTGAGTGATTCCGCTGCTGCGGAACGATGCCGACATTTCAACGGCCTGACAAAGCGCGCCGATGCCGTCTTTGTCGCGCACGTAGTCACCCGGCATGAATCCGAAGCTTTCCTCGGTGCCGAAAAGATACTTGCGATCCTTCATTCCAAGTCGTTCCCACTCGTTTACGACTCCTGCGATCCACTTGAAACCTGTGAGTGTGTCGAGAATTTCAACACCATAACTATGGCAGATACGCGAATGCAGATCTGACGTCACAATGGTCTTGATGATTTTGTGTTCCGGCCGCAGTGTGCCGAGTTTTTTGCGGGTTGAAAGGATGTAGTCGATCAGCAGCGCGCCTGTCTGGTTACCGTTGAGAAAGACGTAATCGCCGAATGCTTGTGCTTTGAAAAGTCCGTTTGCAGCTTTTGGATCACGCACCACAAGCGCGAGTCGATCGGAATCGGGGTCGGTTGCGAGTACAATATCAGCATTGCGCTCGGCAGCCTGAGCAATTGCAATTTTGAGAGCCTGAGGCTCTTCCGGATTTGGCTTTTTAACGGTGGGGAAATGTCCGTCGGGCTTCGCCTGCTCTGGAACAATGTGAAGCTTATTGTATCCCCATTCAGCGAGAGCTCTTTTTGTCGGAGCGGCACCTGTGCCATGCAAGGGGGTATAAACGATGCTGACGTCTTTATTCAGGTCAGGTTCCAGCTGCAGTGACTTTACCTGTGCGAAGTAGGCATCAACTGTTTGTGGCGGAACCGGCCGGACGAGTCCTTTGCTGACGGCTTCCTGAAAAGAAATACTGCGCGCCTGCTGGTATTCTGTCAGTGCAAAAACTTCGGAAAGGATGGCCTTATCGTGGGGTGGCGTGATTTGCGCACCGTCATCCCAGTAGACTTTGTAGCCGTTGTACTGAGGAGGGTTGTGACTCGCTGTGATGCATAGTCCTCCCGTGCAGTGCAGATGACGGACCGCGAAAGACAGACAGGGTGTTGTCTGGACCTCGTTGAACAGAAAGACCGGAATTTGATTTGCAGCGAGCACAGCCGCTGCCTGTTCGGCAAAGTATCTTGATGAAAGTCTGCTGTCGTAGGCAATGACAACTCCACGCTCGGCGGACTTTTTACCTTGCTTGAGAATGTAGTTTGCGAATCCCTGTGTCGCTTTGCGGACAATCGGGCCGTTCATGCGGTTGCTTCCTGCCCCGACAACACCGCGCAAACCGCCGGTTCCGAATTCGAGTTCACGCCAGAAGCGCTCTCTCAGCTCGTCGTTTTGTTCATTGCGGACGAGTTCGATTATTTCGCTCTTCGCTTCTACTTCAACACTCGGATCTTCCAGCCAGAGAGCGACGCGCTGGAAGCTTTCACCGAGAACTTTTTTGAGTGAATCCGGAAGTTGGTTGACGAGAGAACTCATTTGAGCTGACCTTTTTTGATTTCTGTGATGTTTTCCGAAACACTGTTAAGAAACTTTTGAATGTTTCTTCGCGTGTAAGCATCCGTGTCTGGATACTTGTTAAGAATATTTTCGAGTATCTGCTTGCACTGAGAGAGGCTGTCAAGCTTGACTTGTGCATCTCCCGTCATCGATACGCGCTTGTATAATTCGGAAGCCTTGCGGCGCATGTCTTTGACGTGGGCTTCCGATGCTTCACGGCGGAGTCCGCGCGTGCGCTCGTTTTTGTTTGCCTCTGCGAGGCTGTCGAGAATTTCTACTGCATCACCTGGTTTGCCGTCGTTCAAGGCGAGCTTGGCAAGCTGAAGGGCCTTGTCGGTGGAGAGATCTGAGCGGTCGGTTGAACTCAGTATTGCCGCTGGGGTGAGGTTTGCGCATTGATTCGCTTGCGCAGCGTTTTGCGCATCAGTCAGTGCCGATTTTGCGGCTGAGTTTGCACCTGTTATTGAGTCGATGCGAACCTGGTGAGCGCGGCTTGGAAAGAGTCTGCGGATTTTTCCAGACACATCTTCGAGCGCCGCTGCGTCTCCCTTCATTCTTGTTTCTTCGAGAGTGGCGAGCTGACTTGCAAAGGAAAGCTCAAAAGCAGCGAAGAGTTTGAGGCGCGCCATGAGAAGCTTGTCGTAAGCCGTTCCCTGAGCGACCAGGGACAGCAACTCATCAAGTTTCGTCAGAGCTGCCGATTGTGTTGCCGGATCTGCAAGGCTCGATCTGACATCTTTGAGGAGCGCAGCCTGCGGACCTGTGAGCATTGGTTCAATTCCCTGCAGGTCAAGCCTTAAAGTCTGGCCTGAAACCATCGACATGAACTGAAGTGCGGATAAGCTGACCGCTTTTGAAAACGCATTGCGGGTAGAGGTCAGATCGCCGGCTGCAGAATAGCTCTCCGCCTTAAGTTGCTCGACGAAACCTGCACTGAACAGCGGTGATTCTTGTTTCAGCGTTCTGTCTGCCGCAGCGATAAATCGATTCAACGCTTCTTTGTCCTGCGGTGATTTTTGCTGTGCGCACCAGGAAGTCGCCAGAGTAACGCTGTGGGCATAGCTTTCGGCGGGTGCCATCAGCTGCCCTTCCAGTTTGCGAATCGTATCGCAATCGCGTTTTGCGAGTGCCGTTTCAAACTGCGTAACGTAAGGAATTTCAGGTCCAGTTTGCGCCTGTTTTGCGCTGTTGTCCTGACCCGTTGTTGTTGCGCCCGAGGGCCGTAGTTCTGGCGAGGGCGGCGGTGCGGCTTTTTTGGATTCGCAACTTTGCAGCACAAACGCGCTGCCAATGAACGCTAAAATAGCTGCTGATGATAGACTTGGAGCGCGCAGGGACATCGGACGAAAAAATGAAATGACGGTCATTGGGACGTCTCCGCAGGTTGACAGAGGAACGGCCCGCGGATGTTACCAGTGGCTTGAGAGGCCAAGCAAGTATCTGCGCTCTTTGTCTGCTTTGCCTTGAGTGAATATGGGAGCTTCGTAGGACGTCATCTCGACGTTGAAATGCGGAAGTGGAATAGCGAAGCCCCATGAGACGCGGGTGTCATTGAGCCCGCCGCGGATGGAAAAGGTCCTCGAACTAAGCGCATTGCCTAAAAATAACTCAACACCCGCATGGGTCAGTTGGTTGATATTGACGTCCTGAAAACCATAGTTTTTGCCGCGATAGCTGATGGGAAGCGGGTATATGTCGCCGGATACCTTCAAATTGAGGCGCGCTCCTCCAATTCGAATGCGAGGCACAATGCTGACGCCCATGCGTACCTCGGTCGGGTCGAGTCTTGTGCCCTCGATGTCGTCCTTCACGTCGCCGCTGCGTTTTGCACCACAAATCGACTGGGACTTGCCAGTGGCCGGATTCACGAAGTTTTCAACGCATCCGGTCGGCAGGTTGAGCACAGAAAGGGCAAAACTTGGCATCCAAAAGTCGCCAGCGGTTACGATGAATCCCAGGTCGGCGGCGGTGGAGGTCGTTTTGTGTGAATTAGTTTTGATTGCGGCGAATAGCGACTTTGAGCTGACTGCGTCCGCGAGATTGTAAGTGGACTCCGAAGTCCAACGCATATTGGGACGCAGTGAAAGCCCAAATGCGGTCGCCCCCGTGCGGGACGCGAGGCTCATGTTCAACGCGGCGGTTGCGGTCGACTCGAGAAAGACGCTCCGGCTGACTCCGTTGTCGGCGCTGGGGGGAGCAATGAGTGTTGAGCGGACTGGCATGCCAACGAAAAACGTTGGGCCCCCGCGTTCACCCAAAACAGCCCACGGAAGCATTTGCAACTCGAAATAGTTCCGCTCGGCAGAGGAGAGTGTGGCGAGACTCTTGAGCCACTCAGAAGGCTTCAGAGCTTTGCCTTTAAACGACGAGAGTGCGGTTGAGTTTCCTCCAACCGACAGACCTGGCACATCTACAACATGAACTGCGGCTCTGCTGCGCGGATGGCGGGTTTTGTTGAGCGCAGCCGGGTTCGCAAAGAGCGCGTCTTCGTTAAAGGCATGTGCCGTTTGGCTGCCGCCGAGCGCTCTTGAGTAACTTGAACTCCAGACGTTCTTCCATTCCTGCGGATAAACGGCAGATTCGCCCTCAGCTGCATTCGCCTGTTGCGCAGCCAAGCAGAAAATGACGAAGTTTGTGAGCTGTGCTATTTGCCGCTTCATCGCAGCCCCCCGTTCTTTGATCGGAGAACTGCCCGTAAACATGAGGGAACAGTCATGTTTGCAGACACATGTGCAGTAATTGCCGTTTTTGCCTAGTTTTGTTGGAGTTTAAATGCCTAATTTTCCTGATTATTTTTGGAAATTTCTGGAGCGAGGGCAGGTCCGCAGGAGCATGGCATTCGACATCTCACTCGAGAGCTTTCATCAGTGGGTTTCGGCGCAGCCGAAAATAGAAACACATGTCCACATGGAGGCAGCTGTTGCATCTTCTTTTTATTTGCAGCGTCCCGCACCCGACTCGTGGTCGGACTCCCTTCCATGGCAACGTTTGCCTTTTGAAAGTTTGCGGGGCTTCATTCGTGCCTGGGTTGATTTATCCAAGTCCATGCGCAGCTTGAATGATTTTGAATGTCTTGCCGAGGCGTTCGTTGCAGAGCGAGTTGTCGCCAACATCCGATATTCAGAAGTGTACGTGTCTCCTGCCGATTTTTCTTTCATACGAAAACGCTTCTCCATTGCGCCGGAAATTTTTGAATTTGAGGATGTGGTTCGCGCTTATATCCGCGGACTGAAACGCGGACTCGCACAGCATGAAGGATTTGAAGTTCGGCTCATTGTTGATTCTTTGTGGATTTCTGATGCTGGGGAAAGGACGACAATTCTTCAGAGCCTAAAAAATATTCTTCAAGACTCGCACTGCTCCGATTCCGACGGACATTCATATGTGATCGGCGTGGGGCTCGGGGGGATGGAAAATCACGAAAACTTGCAAGAGAAAACAGAATTTTTTGCGGTTGTGCGCGACATGGGTTTGAAGATTGACATTCACAGCGGCGAGGGCGGAGATTCGGAAATTCATTTGGGAACGTTGAATGCTCTGCAGCCTGATCGTGTTGCTCATGGTTTTGCCGGAGCCGTGGATGGCTATTTTTTCGAGAAAAATCTGGTAATGTGTCCACTCAGCAATCTTTTGTTGAAGACGTTCGCAGGTGAACCTCACGAACATCCGGTGTTTGACTGTCTGAAGCGCGGCTTGCCAGTTTGTATCGGATCGGATGATCCGCTGCTGCTCTCCAGTTCGCTCGCTCTGGATTACACATTCCTTCATGCATTCGCTGGCAACGGTCATGGAATTTTTGAATTTACGCAAAAAAACACGCGCGAACGCGTGCTCTCGGCCACTGCGCTGGCGCGCGTGGTGAAATTCCTCTGAACATGATCACGAGGCCAGCGAGAGCATTGTCTCCAAAGGCGACGGCTTGGCACCCACCTTCGCGGGTTTGACGTTTTCCTTGATCTTGCGGAGTTTTGTCAGCGGCAGCACACGACCTGGTTTTTTGGTGCCTTCCGTCAGCATTCCCTGAAGGTTCAGCATGATGTCTTCCATGATGGGAGTTTTGATCGGTCTGTTGCCGCGAAGAATGTTCTCGACGGTTGCAAGTTCTTCCTCGAGCAGTTCACGCGAGACCTCGCCAAAGAGACGCAGGTGCTTCTGCAATACCACACAAAGGTTTTCTGCAAGTTGCTTTTGTGAAACTTCGGCCGCCGAGCGGATCAGCAAAGCCAGATGTTGAGCAGTCATGGACAAACTTTGATGTTCTTTTGAGACCCATTCAGAATAGGAAGCCATGAAGCTCGGAAATTCATCGGGATGTTTGAGCATGTAGTGACGCAACACGCTGTGGCTCATTTCTGCCAGCGCGGGAGCTGCGGAAAAAAACGAACTGAGGTGCTCTGCAAGAAAGAAGAATGCTGCGTTTCCACGTTTTTTCTGTTCGAAGAAAGCCTGCAAAAGATCGTCCAGCAGACTCTGTCCGAATCGGCTGATCACGCGGTTCAGCTGCGATGTTGTGCTCGCGTTGAGCGGACACTTGGATAGGTAGTGCAGCAGAGAAACTCTTATAGCGTTGTTGTTTACGTTGCTGCGCGCAAGCAGGCTTGTCGTCACGTACTCTACAACCCTCGATGCGCCTTGAGGGTCGAGACCGCCCTGACCGGCGCGTTCTGCCACCATCAATCCGAACTCGGTCACCAGCACAAGTACGGCTTGTCCAATTGAATGTTTGCTGTGGCTGTCAGACAGTTCCATATCTGATAGATGCAACATTGCCATGGAAATTTCGCGATAAAAATCGGAGTCCTGAGACTGTTCGAGCAAAGCCCTCAGAAAGGAGAGGCTAGTATCCCAATCCCTCTCGTGGGCAAGGCCGGCTGCGACCAACCAGATCGTTCCCTCGAGATGTTTTTCGTTGTCGAAGTGAGTCTTGATCCGCGAGGCTGCGTGTCTCACTATCCTCTCGCGAGCTTCAGAACTCGAGCATTTGAATCCGCGAAGAAAATTCAATTTGTGCGCTTCACTCGAGTGCGGCTGGAGTGCGGCATCGTCGTTGAGCTCCTTCATGGCCGTCTCTATGGCCTGTTCTGGCGACAATTCCTTTAGGTGATGTGACATGACGTGCCCCCTCTCACAACTTTCCGTTTAGTGAGCCTGATGACGTTTGACGTAGTCGACGATGCGAGAGCGTGAGTTCTCATCGAGTCCTCTGAGCTCAAGTCCATAGCCGACGTGCAAACCCTTTTCTCTGACCTGACGCACGACAATCGCCCTCAGGTGCATTGGCTTTCCGAGCCCCTTGCCTTCTTTGAGTGTCAGTTTCACTTCGTCGTTCAATTTGAAAACGGCATCTTCCGTCTCGAAGTAAATTCCTGAAATTGAAATATTTTTGATGTGTCCAGTCGCAACGCTGGTGTCGTTGTGTGCAACGACAAGTTCATGAATGGTTGCACGCGGAGCCCTGCGGCCTTGTCCCGCCTGTTCGCCGACCGGAACTGAGATGAGGTGCGACTTCGCCGGGGCCTTTAGTTCGCTGACTTCTCCGAGCGGTCGCCAATCTGGAAATCCTTCTCTGTAAACGTAGTCAGCTTCTTTGAGATTTCCTTCGGCAATTGCGGCACGCAGCTCGACTTCAGTCATCGGGCCGACTTGCTCTTCCCGTGCGTAATAGAACCAGATTCTTTCGTTCAGCGCGGCTCCCATTGCCTTCAACCCTCCGAAATTCTCAATCCCTGAAGAACAAAACGTTCATCGGAAGGACTCGATATGAACTTGACAATAAATTTGAATTCTTTAACAAAACAGCAAAAGTAATAGTTATTATAGAAATTTATACTGCCTTTTGTTTCTTGCGGGTGTTGCTGGTTTTGGGTGACGGAATCGGCGAAAATACAGCTTGTGGAGGTGGGATGAGATGTGTCCAAAATTCAGCGGTCTTTTGGGAAAGATTCTGATTATACTGGCGTTACCTATGTATTGTGGGCAGTCGATGGCAAGACCTGCCGTAAAGCAAATTCCTCAATATCAGGGCACAACTGCTTCCGAGATTCCGGATTCCAACTCTGAATATATGAACATGATTTCGCGCCTTGAGCGGATGGATGCAGACGGACAGAGGGCCACGCTGGTCTCGGATGGTTTCTTTAGCGGACTGAGTTGGATAGGTCGGACTGCGTGTCTCAATTATGTGTGTGGAGTTTTAAGCACTGATCTCTGCAGACGAGCCTTGGAACTTGGTCTCAAGGATGAGGCATTGGTTGTCCGTGACCACGCCTTACGGATTACCATTTCAGCCAAGCAACTTACAGAAGTTGAAAAGAGGATTGCAGCCGAGCGAATGGTGGAGGACTCGCGCAACTATAGAAAAGGCCGACCTTTCTGGATTGTCGATAGAGCGCGCGGTTTTCTTGTTGCCGAGTCGGGCAATTCAACGGCGAGATGAGCCGAGAGCAGTCTTCAACTTCTGCAATACATCTCTGAGCCACCTCGGATCCTTGACTCCCTCGAAACTGAGCTCAACCCGCCGATTGCGCGCCCATGCAACGTCACTTTGCGCGGGGTCGATGGGTCGTGCAGGGCCGAACCCGACGGCACGCATACGCGCTGCAGGCACATCTGCTCGAATGAGAGCCTCTCTCACAGCCGTTGCGCGTGCGAGCGACAATCGGTTGTTGTACTCGAGTGAACCGCGGATGTCAGTGTGACCTTCGATGGTCACGCTCGACCATCGGTCCTGATTTTGAGCAAGCACCAGACCGAGTTCACGGAGAAAGATTTCTGAACGCTTCAGCAAAATGGCTTTGTCGGTCTCGAAATTGACCATCTCGGAATCGAGCAAAAACCTCACATTCTCTTTGACAATTGTGCGCTCGATTGTCTTTTCGACCTGAACCTTTTTGACAGTTTCATCGTTGGTCAGATTGCGGATTTCTTTGATTACAGTTTTTGGGCTGAAAATGTTTGTGCCGAATTGCAGACTCAGCATTGCGATATGCACTTGTCTTTCGAATAGATTGACGTCCGAAAGATAAGAAAGCATCACGCGCGGCTTGAAATCGGTGCCGAACTCAAGCCCGAGCTGCGCACCCAGAAAAATAGCGGCCCGGTATGCCTTTTTTGTATCTGGCCCGAAGGAAGAGTTCGTACCCACGAACGCACTGGCAACCGGTCCGAATGACCAAATGCCATCGCCGTCGACGCTGTGATTCAAGCGAAAGCGCGCGGCGAAGTCGGTAGTGGCAGTTTTGGTTTGAATGCTCACATTCTCGAGCTGGACTTTGCTTCCTGGCGTGTCTCCCTCGATGATGTCCGCGCTGCCCTTTAGGAGCGACGATGAGTAACCGGCGCCTGCCTCAATTTCTAGGTTCGGGTTGTAAAAGGTCAGGACCGCCTTTCCGCCCACCAGTGTTCCCTGCTTGGCACTTTCATCGTCGTCGTTGGGAGACGTTTTCATGAATGCACCGTCGCCACTGATAAACAAATTGAGCCCGAATCCGCTGGGTCGTGCAGAATCCTCTGATGTCCGCACTGTGCGGCTGTGAGAGGGAGCTGCTGTCGCAAGTTGAAAAGTGCCCATGCAGCAGAGGAATGTCATATATTGTAGAGCAGGGCGCAGCATCATTTGCACTTCTCTCCCTTGCATGTTTCAGGAGTCGAGTAGCGCTTGAACAAACTGTTGAGTTCATCGGTGACGGTGTCCGGTTGACTGAGCCCTGTGAATGAAAAATCCACGAGCGTTACAGAAAAGGGACCAGATGCATATTCGCCGATATTGGGGCGTCCACCCAAGCCGGCAGCCAGAATGCGCTGGCCGTTGAGGCCAGTGCTGACCAACGCATTGCGGATGGCCTGTGCACGGCGTTCACTCAGCCGAAGATCTCGTTGTGGATCTGGGGAAGCTTTAATCTGTGCTTCAATTGTAAGGGTTTTGAAATAGGGCTGAAGAGGTTTCAATGCACTACTCAGCTCGAGTATGAATGACTGCATTTCGGGAGAAAGAAGCGCATCGTTTCGATTGAAGCGGAATGAGTCACGAGGCAGTGAATACTTGCTCACGTCGCGCACAACGGTGCGGGAAATGACACGTGGCACTTCAACCTTTTGAATACGTTCCGAGCGTATGACCACATCGGTCTTTCTCAGAAGAGTATCGTAACCCTGGAGCGGAAGTCCGAACTGAAGCGTCAGTCCGTAAGTCTGCACGTAGCGTTGGTTGTCAGGAATTTCGAATAAATATTGCGCTCCGAGACGAAAAATTCCGGATTCACTGAGAAGGTCGACAGCGAGCATTCCACCGCCGAGAAGCATATTCCTCACCAGTCCTTTTCGCTGGCTGAGCGTTAGGTCTGTTCCAAAATAATCCTGCACGATCAGGCCGAGGTTGAACTTCGGTGTCAGCCGGTATCGCATCCCACCTTCGACAAAAGCAGACTGTGTATAAATGCGGTGACCAATCTCGGGAGCGGCCGGATTGTTGTCGCGGGTTTTGCCGTACAGTGCAGAGAATCCCCATCCTATGCCACCTTCAAGAATCCAGCTGTCCAGCAGAAATGATGCAAGAGCTTTGCCTGTCAGGTAGTTGCCCGTAAACGGACCTTCGTTGCTGATGGTTGTCGTGTGATTCAATAAACCTACGTCGGTTCCAAGCTGCAGAACAGTTGGCAGCGTCGTTTCTGAGCGAATTATTTTTTCAGTTGTCTTTGATGAAATCTGAGGATCACTGGCCAATGTTCCGGCCCGCGCCTGCGGTGCAGAAAAAAGCAAGCCTAGAGCAGCTGTGGCTGCAAGCTGAATCCGACCGATAGGCATGGGACTGTCTCTCCTGAATGTTATCCCATATAGGAGAGTAGCTGAACCTCGCTTTGAGACAAGCCAAGTTTCCGGCAGATCACGGACAGTTCCTTGCCATCGTGAATCAATCGGCGAGCTTCTGCGTATTTTTCAGCCTGAAGTTCCTTGAGAACTTCGTCGGACGGAACATTTTCGTCGAGGAAGCGGAGTATCTTGCGGGCATTTGCCGTTGACTCGAGTAATTGTCCATTGGTCTGCTCAGCAACCTGAACTGTCTTTTCGAGTTGCATTTTTTGGCGGTTAATTTGTCCGACCGACACGTCGGCAAGTGCCCTGAGTTTTTCTTCGAGGTCATTGACGACCAGCTCAGACTTGCGACTCATTTCCGTCCATTCATCGTGGGCGTCTGCACCGATCCTGCGCAATTTGTTGAGTGTCTCTTCCGAGAGTCGTTTGGCTTCCTTCAACTCGCGCGCGACAGACTGTTGCAATTCGACCAGCTCATGACGCTCGGCGTCCAGTCGGGCGAATTCCTTTTCACGGGCGCGTTTGCCATTGGCAAGCCAGCGGAAGCAGGTCATGAAGAACACCACCTCCAGCAGTAAAAACAACGCGCCAAAGCTTGCAATGATAACGATATTGTTCACGGTGCACTTGCTCCGACGCCAAGATAATCAGCCAAAACGCGTCCATCGACTGGGTCAATATTGACCGTCTGAACGGTAATCATGAAGCGGTTGGGGCGCTTGCCGACATCCTCGCAGGTCACAACACGGCAGAGCATCTGAAAATGCGACGGCGCGTCCGTGTGACGATAATCAACGTGACGTGCTTTGCGCGCCCAAAAATCGGGAAGCTCGATATAGAGCCGCATGAGGCAGCCGGTTTCGTACGATAAAGACGAATAAAACATCGCTCCATCAGGAGCTACGCTGATTGTCTCGCCTTGAAGCATCTTGTTGTAAGTGTTGGTGATGTTGAATTTGCAATAGCGTAGCGGGATTTTCTTAGAGACAAGTCTGAGTCGCAGGGAGGAAAGCAACTCGAGGGTCGAGACCTTCTGCCCGGAGGAAGTTTCGTCCGTATCACCATGGAGCTCTTCAAAGGTCGTGAGCGTGTCGGCCATAAATCACCTCCGGTTTGCAAAGATTTTTTCAATTTTCTCTTTGAGAGTGGCCGCATTGAAGGGCTTGACGATGTAGCTGCTGACTCCCGACTTAACGGCTTCCACAATGTTTTCCTTGTCGGCCTCAGCTGTGACCATCAGAAACGGAAGTCCCTTGAGGTTGGGGTCGGCGCGCACTGACTTGAGCAGCTCGATGCCTGTGACGTTGGGCATGTTCCAGTCGGAGATGACAAATTGGATATCAGGCTTTTGCCTCAGAATTTTCAGCGCAGACTCGCCGTCTTCAGCTTCCTGCACGTCATTATAGCCAAGCTGGCGTAAAACCTGACGCACGATTTTACGCATCGTCGGGAAGTCGTCGACAACAAGGATTTTAAGATCGGTTGGTGGCATCGGCATGTGTCTTCTCCGTCATTCCTGCAAAAGATTTTTAAGTTTAAGTCTCATTTTTTGAACGGCCTGCGTGTGCAGCTGAGAGACACGCGACTCCGTAACGTCGAGAATGCGGCCGATTTCCTTGAGATTAAGATCTTCGTAGTAGTAGAGGCTGAGAACAAGTTTTTGTTTCTCCGGAAGCTCTTCGACAGTCTTGAGAATGATGTCGCGGACTCCCTTTGCCTTCAGCATGGTGAAAGGGTTTTTTGAGTTTGGGTTTTCAAGGCATTCAAGCAGCGATTTCTTATCGCCGGAGTGAACGCCGCCGAGTTCCTCCAAGGAAAGCATGGAGACGCGGGTTCTCCCTGACTTTTCATGGAATTCTTCGAGAGAGATTTCCAGGTGCTCCGCTGTTTCCTTGTCTGTCGGAGGCCGTCCCAGCTTTTGCTCGAGCTCGTATCGTGCCCGTTCCTCGCGCTTGTTGGTCTCACGCACGGAGCGTGGCACCCAGTCCTGATTGCGGAGTTCGTCGAGAATTGCACCGCGGATACGGAATTCAGCGTATGTTTTGAATTTGTTGTCGCGGCTTGGATCGTATTTGTCGATGGCGTCCATCAGACCAATGACGCCAGCCGAAAACAGGTCGTCGAGGTCGATATTCGAAGGCAGACGTGCAGCAATCTTTTGCGCGATATATTTGATGAGGGGAGCATAGTCCATGATCACCTGATTGCGCATCGGATCGTTGGCCGCAGCCTGCGCTCGCGCCTGAGATGAGGATTGCTTCTTCGCAGCGGCTTTCCTTGCTGCTCGCTCGCCGCTCTCGCTGTCATAGATAGACGTTTTGGTTGCAGTCTGACCTTTGTCAGCGGCTTTCTCGCCGGCTTTTTCCTGAAGAGGCTGCTTTTTAGCTGCGGTGCCCGTGCTCATAACTTCCCCCAACAGGATTCTTTAGCTCAAAGTTTCTGTCGTTTGCCCTGCGACAAGCCGCTTCCAGAAGAACTGCATTGTTCCCTTTGGCTGCGGTGTGTCGCTGTTGAACAGGATCTCGCGCGCCACTGTGCGCAGTCCTCTGGATGCTGGCGAAAATGGATAGCGCTGTACGTAGGGCGCTCGTTCACGCACCGAACTCCGCACGGATTCACAGAAAGGCACGGCGCCTGCGTAATCGACTTTGACCTGAAGGTATTCGGCCGCGACGGAGCTGAGTCGCTCGTAGACCCGCAGAGCTTCTTCGTCGCTCTTTGCCATGTTGACGACGAGTTTGAAGCAGGACTCGTTATTCGTCTGTGCGAGAACTTTCATGGTTGCGTAGGCGTCCGCAAGGCTCGTCGGCTCGGGAGTCGCAACCAGCAGGACTTCGGAAGCGCTTGCCGCCCAATGCTGGACGTTTTTCGACACACCAGCAGGCGTGTCGATCAGGACGACATCGAAGTCGTCTTGGATACTTTCAATTTGGTCGAGAAGAACCAGTTTCTGCATTTTTCCCAACTCATTCACCCGTGACATGCCGCTGGAAGCCGGAATCAGGCGTAATCCTTCCGGTCCAGTGATGATGACATCACGCAGCTCCCGCTCTCCCATCAGGACGTCGTCCAAAGTGGACTCCGCTCTTAAATTGAGAATCACATCGAGATTTGCGAGACCAAGGTCACCATCTATCAGCAATGTTCGCATCCCCTCGCGGACGAAACACAGCCCAAGGTTTGCAGTGGTCAAAGTTTTGCCGACCCCTCCCTTGCCTCCGGTGACAGTAAATACCCGCGGTGCCTTGCTGATGGCCGACGAATTGCTTCCGCTCTTTCTCATGCCAGTGTTGACTGTTGTACCGCCCGGAACATGGACACGGGCTTCTTCCATCAGGCGGCGCAGAGTTGTTGCTTGATCAAACACGCTGACAGTCTCCCTTTTCTCAGTTCATCAAAGTTTGAAAATCCGTTCCACGACCCGCTCCTTGGTGGCGGGTTCCAAATCTTCGGGCACTTTTTGCCCAGTGGTAAAAAAAGACACGGGAATCTTGCTGGTGATGTTGGTGTTGAGAATTTCTCCGAAGCTCCACGACTCGTCGAGCTTCGTAAAAATCAGACTCTGGGGACTGACCGTCCTGAATGCCTTCAGAGTTTCATCCAGATCGCGTTGTTTCATGCTCGCAGAAAGAACCATGTGATAATGAACCGGAAATGGCATCGTGCTCAGCTGGCGCAGCTGCTCCATTTGCAGAACATGCTTGCTGCTTCGTCCTGCAGTATCGATGAAGATGGCATCGTAGTCGTAATATTTTGTCACGAAATCCGAGAGGTCTTGAAGATCGCTGACCTCAGAGAACGGACAATCGAGAATTTTTGAATATGCCCGCAATTGATCGGCAGCCGCGATCCGGAACGAATCCATACTGACGAGCGCAACCCGCTTTTTGTCGTGAAGCTGAAGTCTGGCCGCAAGTTTTGCGATAGTTGTGGTTTTACCCACGCCTGTCGAGCCGACTAAAGCAATCACCTTCTGATTTGCAAAGCTTGTTGACGGCGTGACGCTCATCTGTCGAAACAAAAAACGTATCGACTGATTGAGATAATGCTCTCTGAGCTTTTCTCCCGTCAGCAGCTGACCGTCCGAGTGGCTCGGCTTTGGCCCGGACGTGACGACGTGAGCCAATTCCGAAATAATCGCTTCAATGACTCCAGCAGCACGCAGTCTGATGCAAATGTCGTTGAGGCATTCGTCCTTAATGACCGCGGTGTCGCCGTCGGACTGATACCTTTGCCTCATGAGATCATGCAGCAAAACGCGGATTTCCTGCATCTGTTCCGAAACATTGATATGCGGAATCTGTTCGATTTCGCGCCTGACGCGTCCCAATTCATCGCGCAGAACTTTAACTTCTTCGGTTGAGCTCTCGTCGAATTTTCTTGTCACTCCAGTCAGGTGTGAAAGGTTTGAATCAGAAGAACGCAGCTGTTGCTGGTTGTTCTGACTGGCTCCGAGAAGCTCGCCGGATGTCAGATGACTCGTGCGTTTCTGGACCGCGGTTGAGGAGCTCTGCTGGGTTCCCTCCAATGCGCTGGCAAGAGTCTTTGCGAGTGAGCGGGTGGCTGTGTTGAGTTGTGGCAGCGTGTTGTTTGTCTTGATGACGCTCACATCGGATTTTTGATCCGCCTTCGGGAAATTGACCCGCTGCGCACGTGCGGCCTCTTCCGGAGAAAGCACCGTACTGCGCGGGCGAAGTGCTGATTGCCTGACCTGTGCATGATTGGTGGCGGCAGGTGCTGCAGTGACCTCAATGACGCGCAAGGGGCGTCCTGTGTCGTCGGACACAGTCGTCTTTTCGCGGGTCGAGAGGATGACCGCGTCGCGGCCGAGCTCTTTCTTTACCAGCTTTATTGCATCCTGCATGTTGAAGGCTTCGAACTTATGGACATCCATTGTCACACCTCTGGCTGCGAGGAATTACCCGTTTAATCCTCAGGAAATCATCTGAACATTTCTAATTTTCACAGCGCCCGCCACTTCGTCGTAGGAAAGAACGGCGACCTGCGGTAAATATCGGACCATGAGTCGTTGGAAGGCCTGCCGCAATCGTGCAGAAATCAACAGCACAGGTTGCGTCCCTTCGGAATCGAAGGCGCTGATGCCCTGCATCAACTTCTGGAGGATCTCCTGAGCCTGACGTGCATCAAGATTGAGGTACGAACTGCCGTTGTCTGTCGTCACAAGGCCGCCGCCCAGTATGTCTTCGATCATACGGTCAAAGGTCACCACGACGAGTTCATCCTTTTCGTTCAGATACTTCTGCGTGATTCCGCGTCCGAGTGCTTTTCTGCACTGTTCAGCCAGAACATCAGGGTTCTTTACAATCTTACAGTGGTCAGCAAGGCACTCGAAGAGTGAAAGAATGTCCCGCACCGACACGTCTTCGCGCAGCAGATTTTGCATCACTTTGACGACGTCGCCGATCGAAAGACGCTCGGAATGAATGACTTCCTCAACGACCTTCGGATTCGTCTCCTTGAGTTTGTCGACGAGGTACTGAACATCTTGCCGAGTCAACAGCTCCGCTGCATGTTCACGCAACGCTTTGGTCAAATGTGTTGCGATGACCGTGGCACAGTTGACAACAGTGTATCCTCGGAAGGCAGCCTCATCTTTCTCGCGCTTGTGCACCCAGATCGCGGGCAGACCATAGGCGGGATCAACGGTCGGTTCGCCATTGATTGGCATTTCCACATTGCCCGGGTCCATCGCAAGGAAGTAGTCGACCATCAGTTGCCCGGTGGCGATTTTGCTGCCCTTGAGTGAAATTGTGTACTGGCCTGGAGCGTTGTTCAGCAGGTTGTCGCGCAGCTGTATCTGCGGAACAACGATTCCCAAATCCTGGGCAAATTGCTTGCGGATGCTTTGGATTCTGTCGACAACTTCGCCGTCCTGCTGCGGATCGATTAGGTGAACAAGGGCGTGACCGACTTCGATCGTCAGGACATCGAGTTTCATGAGTGAATCGATGCTTTCGGAGTCTTTTTTCTCCTTGGCGGCTGTGTCGGTCTCTTTGCCTTCCTGTTCTTTTGCGAGGTCCTCCCTGATTCTTCTGTCAGCGATGCGGCCGAGCAGAATCAAGATTCCTCCAAGTGAGAGGAACGCTATTTTTGGAAATCCAGGTATCGCAGCAAGTAAAAATAAAATTCCCGCTGCAACATAAAGCGCTTTCGGATGCACTCTGAATTGTTTTGCAACCTGTCCGCCGAGGTCACCTTCCGATGTCGAACGGGTTACGATAAGACCGGCAGCAGTCGAAATCATCAGCGAAGGAATTGCTGCGATAAGTCCGTCACCCACGGCAAGCAGTGTGAACGTCTTTGCGGCATCGCCTGCGCTCATGTTGAATTGGATGATTCCAATCACCAAACCGACAATCATGTTGACAAGTGTAATAATGATGCCGGCAATGGCATCGCCGCGTACGAATTTTGAAGCACCGTCCATGGCACCGTAGAAGTCGGCTTCTTTTTCTACCGCGGTTCTTCTGCGGCGAGCCTCTTCAGCATTGATGTGGCCTGCGTTCAATTCGGCATCGATTGCCATCTGTTTTCCGGGCATAGCGTCGAGAGTAAAGCGAGCGGCGACTTCTGCGATACGACCCGAACCCTTGGTGATGACCACAAAGTTGATGACGGTGAGGATGATGAAGATGACGAGACCGACGCCGATGTTGTCGGCAATCACGATGTTGCCGAATGCCTTGATGAGTCCGCTCATCTTGCCGGTTGTATCGCCGCCGTGGGTGAGAATCTGGCGTGTGGTCGATACGTTGAGTGCAAGGCGAAAAAGCGTAGAAACCAGCAGGATCGTCGGAAACACTCCGAAGTCGAGTGGTTTTCGGATGTAGATTGCGACAAGCATGATAACAAGTGACGTGGATAGAGAAATCGCGAGAAGAAAATCCAGAAGTAAAGCTGGCACGGGGAAGATCATCATCGGCAGAATGCCGACGACCGCGACGGCCATCAGAATATCCGGACTGCGCATCCAGCTGAGCGCCGACGCTCCGCCCTTACCTTCTGCAACTGTGCCGGTTAATGCGTTTGCTGTTGCCATTGCCTGCCTCTCTGATGCGGATGGAGCCGGTTAAATTTCAACCGACTGCACTCTGCAGGTTGAATCGTTCAAAATAATCGCGACCACGTGCCTGATAGATCACCTTCATGACTTCGATGACCGAAGCGTAGAGACTGGGCGGAACTTCCTGTCCGACTTTGACTGTCTTATAAAGAGTTCTTGCAAGCGCCTTGTTCTCGACAAGCATGATGTCGTTCTTTTTTGCGATTTCACGGATTTTCAATGCAAGAAAATCCTGCCCTTTTGCTACGACAATCGGTGCCTGCATTCCGCGGACATACCTGATGGCCACTGAAAAGTGAGTCGGGTTGGTGATGACAAATGTTGCTGTCGGCACCGCGGCGACGTTTTTTCGCATGATGAGTTCGCGTGCCATTCTGCGGCGCTGGCTTTTGACGAGCGGGTCACCTTCCTGAGATTTGTTTTCATCCTTGATTTCCTGCTTGCTCATCATCATTTGCTTTTCGAGCCTGAATAGGCTGTAGCCGTAGTCGGCAGCAGCAAGAACACCGACCGTGATAGTGGTCCAGACGAGCAGTTTGATGACCGAGGACCAAAGTGTGTTGGCGTATGCCCCTGTGTTTTGAAAATATGCCAAAGCGCTGTATTCGAGTTCGTTCTTCAAAAAGACGTAAAGTACCGTGCACAAGGTTATACCCTTGACGAGTACTTTGCCGAGTTCCTCTAGTCCTCCGGCCGATAGCATTCTCTTGAATCCGGAAATGAAATTTAGCTTATCAAAACTCGGGGTGATCTTTTTCCACGACCAGTTGAACTGGGTGATCGCCAAACCAACGACCGACGGAGTGACCGATAACAGTACAACTGTTCCAGCAAGCACTGGCAAAACCGGAGCAACAATTTGATTTACTACATCGATTGGTGAGATCGTGCCGGTACCCTGTTCGCCGATAATTGCAAAGGTGCGATGAAACGCGCTCTTTAGGGAATTCGAAATATCTTGTCCGAGCATCGACAAGCCAATTGTGACGAGAATCAGAGTGATGGCTGCGAGAATTTCACGAGGGTTCGCGATCTGACCGTCCTCACGGTACTGTTTTCGCCGCTCTTCGGTGGCTTCTTCGGTTTTGTCTTGCTGACTTTCATCGCGTTCTTCCATTGCTCACCTCAATGCTTCGGATCGAATGCTTTTTGAACGCGGGAGAATGCAGAAATTTCCTGAATTCCTGCATGTTCACCCATCAAGCGCACAAAAGCAGATGCTGAAAAGAAGAGAACAATCATGCTGAGCAGAAAGCTGACCGGAAAACTGATGACGAATGCGTTGAGCTGTGGAAGCGCGCGGTTTAGCAAACCGAGTGCAATCGTTGAGACCATCTGAATCAGAAGGAGCGGTCCTGCAATTCTAATTCCTATGTCGAAACTCACGGTGACGGTTTGCATGACGACCGACAGGAGTGCTTTGGAATCCGCTTCGGGAGCAAAGGGAATTGTCACGAATGAAGTTACGATGCCCTGAATGAAAACGTGATGAATATTGAAAACCAGAAGAAGAATTGTGATCATCCACACCTTAAGTGATGCGAATGCCGATTCTTGAATACCAATCTGCGGAGAGAAAAGGGTTGCGGTTTGAAAGCCCATGTTGACACCGACGATGTTTGCTCCGATTGAAGCGGCAAAGGTCAGGAGCTTTGCCGCGAATCCAATAGCAAAGCCAAAAAACACCTCCCTCAGAGTCGCAAGGCCTAGCGTCAGCGGGCTCCATTGGATGAAGCCTGCCGATGAGTGAAGGTGTTTTTCTACAGTAGGCCATATGCAGAGGCTGAGCATCAGGGCAAAGAGGACACGAATTCTTGAGGGAATCGTGGCATCTCCAAAGATGGGAAGAAAAAACAAAACACTCACGATCCGCAGGAAGACCATCACTGCGAGCGGCCAGACTTTTGGATCAAGCTGGAAGAGTGTTTCGTAATTCATTTTTGTCTCATGATCTCTGGAATCTTTTTAAAGATGTCTTGAGTGTAATTTGTCATACGCCGGACCATCCATGGGCTCATCACTGCGAAGACCGCAATCATTGCGGCAATTTTCGGGAGAAATGAGAGAGTCGCCTCGTTGATCTGTGTCGCCGCCTGAAAAATGCTGATGAGCAAACCGACCACCAGGGCAGTGACGAGCAGAGGGAGGCTGAGTTCTGCGGTGGCGTAGATGAGCCCCATGAATATGTCGATGACCTGTTGACTGTTCATACGAAGCTCCTGATCAGTGAACTGGCAAGTAGATTCCAACCGTCCACAACGACGAAAAGGATAATTTTCAGCGGAAGGCTGACGATGGTCGGCGGTAGCATCATCATACCCATTGCCATCAGCACGCTGCTAACAATCATGTCGATAACGATGAATGGCAGATAAACCAGAAATCCGATCTGAAATGCACTTTTGAGTTCACTGATGATGAACGAGGGAATCAACACCCGCATCGAGATGTCCTCAGGCTTTTGCGGCTGCGGTTCCTGAGAAAGACTTAAAAAGAGTTTAATGTCATCCTTGCGGACTTGGTTCATCATAAAGTCACGCAGTGGTCCTTGGGCTTTGTTGAAAGCCTCTTCGGCGCTCATCGTCTTTGCCATGTATGGTGCCAGCGCGGTGTCATATATCTTCGTTGTTGTGGGCCCCATGACGAAATATGTGAGAAAGAGCGAGAGACCAATCAAAACCTGGTTTGGAGGCATAGTCGGCGAGCCAAGTGCCTGCCTGACGAAGCTCAGCACGATCAGAATTCTTGTGAATGCGCTCATCAGAAGAAGAATTGCGGGTGCGAGTGTCAGAATCGTGAGAATTCCGACCACACGCAGCGCCGGCACCAAATCATCCGGATTTTCAGAGTCGCCGATACTCAACGAGAACAATGGTATTGAACCGTTTTTTAGACTCGTTTTCGATGGTGTTAGCCCTGGAGCAGTGACAGGAGCGATCTGCGGGATGTTGTTGATTCCCTGTTGTGACTGCTGCGACTGAGCATGGGCGGCTGACGGCGAAAAGACCAACGGAGCAAGATTTACTGCAGCAAGAAGGCAAGTGACGATGGTCAGGAAATATTTAATTTTGTGAACCAGTCCCATTGTCATTTGCATTTTAATCCGCCTGTGAGCGTGAAAGTGTTGACGCCGTCGCGCTGGATACATTCAGGATAGTGGGCGCAGTTCCTTAAGCCTTTCACGAATCATGTTGGTGACGTTTCCGGCCTCATCTTGATTGCTGGCCTGTTGTGACTGTGATTGCGTCAGGGTTCTTTTGCTCTCTTGCTCAAACGCGTTTGCAAGGTACTTGGGGAATGCGGCGCGGGTCTGTTTCATGGTAGATTCACGTTTGCCTTCTTCGGCAGGCGGAATTTCTGCCATCCTTCTTTCAGTGCTTCTGGATTCGCCTGTGCGTGCTGTGGATGTGGAGGACACCGCAGGAGCGTCTGCTTGTTCCTCATTTCTGCTGGGCTTGTTGCGGAGATTTTTTTCGCGGAGATTTTTCAGGGCACCCATCAGCATCTCCGAACGAGCTAGCGCGGTTTCCTCACCGGCCGATTCGCCGCCTTGTGCTGAGGATGCCACCAACTTGACCGGCTCATCCTGATTTGCACGTTGGGTGACCTTTCTTTTGCGCGGCTCTTCACCGCCTCCGTCGTCGACTAATGCAAGATTCCCGCGATTTTGACCCGAAAGCTCCGTCAACATCGTAATTCCGTGTTCCGTCGATGCGAGTGCGACTTCCTTGTCACGGATGCGGACGAGGATGATCTGACGTTTGGGAGAGAGTGCCATGGAGGTAATGAGCTGAAGTTGTTTCTCAGTTCTTCCTGTGCTGAAGCCGCGTCCTTGTTTGATACGAACTGCCATCACGCCAGTCGCCGCAATGCCGAGTATGAGGAAGGTTCCTGCAAGTAAGGTCGTCCAAGGAAAACTCTCTGTCTGGCCAATCGGCAACAATTGTGTTTGAAGTGCTGCTCCGTTGGGTACCATGCTTCCTGCATTCGCGCCCGAAGTGGTAGCGCCCTCAGTGGATTTAGCAGTCTCTATTTGATTCGTCTGCGGTGTTTCAGGCTGCGCGATGCTTGCCTGAGCCGCGCTCGCAGCGGGGGAGCTTGGGTTTGCAGCGGTTGGGTTTGGTGTTGTCGTATTAGTTGTCGTGGGCGAAGTGCTGCCTGCATTGTTTGAGTTTTCAGACGCATTTGGTATGGCATTCACTTGTTGCGCTGCCGGTGCGGTGGTCATTTTTGTTTCGTTGCCCGCGCTGTCGGGCTTCTTCGCCTGCAGCTCGAAGGTTGCGCCCTGTGTTGGGGTCTCGGGTGATGGAATTGGTGGAACAACTGCGTTGGCAGTCTTGGTCGCGCCCGTGATTGTCTGGACTGACGATTTGTTTGCATCATTAGCCGAAGCTGATTGGAGCAGTAGAAGCGAAGACGGCACCAGCCAGACTGTTGCAGCCGCTCTCGCGAGAGTCTCTCTTATGCTGTTTGAACGGAATAAGTTGTTCATCTGGTAACCTCGAGAGTGTTATTTCGTCTCAGACTGCTTCTGGAGTGGAAACGTCATCGATGCCCAGTCCGCTCATGACGTCGGTCAGACGCACACCGAATTTTTCGTTGACGACAACCACTTCTCCCATCGCGACCAGCTTGTCGTTGACGTAAATTTCCATTGGTTCACCGGCCATCTTGTCGAGCTCGATAACTGAACCCTGTCCCAGCTGTAGGAGGTCGTTGACCAGCAATTTCGTGCGGCCGAGTTCAACAGTCACTTTAAGCGGCACGTCGAGAACCATCTTCATTTTTGAAAGATCGATCCGGCTCATCGGGCTATCTTCATGAAATTTGGCGGGAGAGCCCTGTTCCGGAGCAGACGATTCACCAAGTGCCTTGCTATCGAGGCCAAAATCTTCCGGACTGAATCCCTGATTGTTGTCTTCCATTAGATGTCTCCCACAGTTTCCGTGATTTTGACTGCTCTGTTGCCGCGGACGATGCCGGGAACGCCTCTGTATTTGTGGATGCCCTCGACAGTAATATCGAGTGGTTTGTTGGCCTCGTGATCGAGAATGATGATGTCTCCAACCGAGAGTTCCATCATGTCACGAAGGTTGATCCATGCTGTTCCGAGTGTGCACGAAATATTGACGTGCGTGCCAAGAAGCTGATTTTTAATTCGGTTGATCCAGATGTGGTCGACCTCGAGCTGTTCATTTTGGAAGCCGACGCTGAGCTTGGATTTGATTGGTTCGAGGGTTGAATACGGAATGACCAGTTTGATTGAGCCGCTCATCTTCTCGAGTTCAACGTCGAAGGTTGTCGAGATGACGACATCCGAAGGCGGAACGACCGCAACAAACTGTGGGTTTATTTCAGTACGTGAGTAATGAATCTTCAGAGGAAAGACCGGCGCCCAAGCCTTCTCGAGGTCGTCGATTGCCGCCATGACGATCCGGCGGGCAATTTTGATTTCGATTTGTGTGAAGTCTTTGCCTTCGATTTTTGTATAGGGAACTTCACCGCCGCCGAAAAGACTGTCCACCAGTCCGTAAAGCAACTTCGCTTCGATGACCATCACGGCTGAGCCGCGCAACGGGTCGACACGCAGAATGTTCAGACAGCTCGGCAGCGGAAGGCTGTTCATAAATTCACCGAATTTGATGGGCCCGCTGCTGTTGACGCCGATGTTCGCGACTTTGCGCAGTGCTGCGGAGAGCGACACGCGGAAGAGTCGGATGAAACGGTCATGAATGATGTCAAGAGTCGGCATTCGTCCGCGGATGATCCGGTCCTGATTCGTCAGGTCATAGCGGACAAAATTCGAATCGTGCGCCTTGTCGTCATGCTCCTGAGTGTCAATGCGTCCATCCGAGACCGCATTTAATAGAGCGTCGACTTCACTTTGACTGAGTACTTGTTGTTCCATGTCTCACTCCACCAAAAAGTCTGTGAAGTAGATGGTCTTCACCGGACGCTCGAAAGACTCATTGATTTTATTGATGAGCTCGCGTCGCAGTTTTTCTTTTCCGCGTTCTGTCAGGAGATCAAGTCTGGTGCGCGTGCTGACTGAGCTGATGATGATGTCGCGAAGCTGCGGCTCGCGTTTTTTCAATTCTTCCTGTTGATTTTTTCCGCCCGTGTATTCGATCGATACACCGATTCTCAGGTATCTGTTCTCAAGCGGATTGCCGAGATTCAAGTCCATTTTCGGAAGCGCAAACGTCTCTCCGAAGGTTTGATCGGACTGGAACATTTTTAGGTCGGACTTTTCATCTTTTGGAGCAGTCGCTGCTTCGTCTTTTTTCGCAGCGCCGGCGGCGTCTTTCTTGGCGGAATCGGCTCCCGACTTGCCGTCATCTTTTTTGTCGGCCGCCTTTTTATCGCCGTCCTTGCTGTCCGCAGCTTTTGCGTCTTCCTTTTTCTCCTCGGCCTTCTTGTCTTTCACATCCTCTTTTTTATCCGTGGATGCTTCTTCCTTTTTGCCGTCCTTGCCATCTTCTTTTTTGTCGGATTTTCCATCACTCTTGCCGTCGGCATGATCTTTCTTGTCACCTTCGACCTTAACGTCTTTTCCATCTACAGGTGCCTTTGCAGCCATAGATGCGCCTTTTTGCATGAATGTCTTATAGACAAAGAACCCACCGCCGGCCGCAGCAGCGGCGACGACTCCGCCAATGCCAGCGAACAGAACCAATTTGCGTTTCTTGCGCGCCTCAGCAATTTCGTCGGGCGGCCCCTTTTCCGCCTTCGCGGTATCCGCCTTTTTATCTTCTGCCGGCTTTTTTTCTTCTTTCTTGGACATAGCGACTCCCAAGACATTCAGTCGATGTACTTTCAGTTTCTCAGATCATGGCAGTTGTCTGTGGTGTAAAAGTGGCCGTATGTCGGGGGAGCCCTCGGCAAGAATTGCCAACCCCGCGTTGCCGCCACCTGAACGGCTGAAATTACCCCTCGGGGTGTCGGGTATTTGTTGCACCCCCGTCGCTGGGAACGTAGTGATGTGGGTAGGTATTCAGACTGGAAGTCGTATGGAGCTCGCGGAATTCGCTAAAAATATTCTATTTTCTTCGTCTTTGAACGAAAAGTTGGTGGATGGGGGAACATTCACCGACCGGCAGCCGTTGCACATGGTTGATTTGCCATCCCTGCCGGCCCGCTGTGAAAAATTGTCGCTCTCGCGTTGGGGTGCGGAAGCGAGGGTTGCATTTCCGTCCCGCTGTGAACTTCTAAATCCTTCACAGGTAGGCGTTCTTCTTCACTTTTTTGCAAATCATGAGCTGCTTGCGCTCGAGTTGATGGCGCTGGCGCTGTTGAAGTTTCCCGATGCCCCGCCGCAGTTCCGGCTGGGCATTGCTCACACGATGCGCGACGAGCAAAAACACCTTCGGGCTTACATCGAGCGCATGCGTTCACTCGGAATCGAGTTCGGTGACATTCCCCTCAACGACTTTTTTTGGTCGCAGTGTGCCTCAATGAATACGCCGATGGATTACGTCTGTCGGATGAGTCTGACCTTTGAACAGGCCAACCTCGACTTTGCAGCATACTTTCGTGATGTGCTCGCTGAGCTTGGTGATGCAGACACCGCGCAATTGCTTGATATGGTTCTTCAGGACGAGATGAGCCATGTGCGGCACGGGTTGAATTGGTTTCGCCGTTGGAAGCCGGAAAATGCATCGGACTGGCATGCGTTTTGTGCTGCGCTGGGTGCTGAAATCAATCCATCGCGTGCGAAAGGAATGGTGTTCAGGGCTGATTATCGCCGTGAGGTTGGGCTCGCCGATTCTTACATCAATGCGCTGCACGTTTTCAGCCAGTCCAAGGGCCGCCCGCCGCGTCTGGCGTTTTTCAATCCGGAAGCAGAGGAGGAGATCCGCAGCGGCGGTTCGGCTGCTCCGATGCTCAGCGCTGTCCTATCAGCCACCTGCGATGACCTTGCGCCGGTGATGTTGTTTCTTGCTGCGCAGACAGACCTGTTGCTGATGCGGCGTGAGTTGCCAGTTGAATTTCTGGTAGGTCTGTGCAAAGCCGGTTTTCTTTTGCCTGAGTTTACCGTTGGCGAGATTTCCGAGAAGACTTTTATAGAGCTGAATCAGACAAGAAAACTCAGCGGCCTGATGCCTTGGGCAATCTCGCCAACTTCACTCAAGTTCGGTCAACGATTGAAATTGAGCGAACAGCACTCAATGGACAAAAAGGCTCTTCGTGATGTCCATTCAAAAATCACCTCAGCCGAGCTCCTCCGGGAATATCTGCTCGCCCATCCGGATGATCCGCGTCTTGTCACGGCTGATGAAACGGGCGTGTGTGTTTCAAGCCCGATTCAGTTTGATGAATTTGTTTCGCGTTTCCCTGCTGGAGGCCGACAGGGACGCTTCGTTGCAAAAAGGCCATGGAGTGCATCGGGGCGTCACCGCATCTTTGGTTCTGCTGCGCATGGTGCATGGCAGTCACAGCCTGAAGATGTTCGACGCTGGTTCGAAAAATCGTGGCGGACGGGTGAACTGCCGTTGTTGCAGTCTTACTTTTCGAGGGTCGTGGATGTTTCACTGCAGGCACGCCTCGATCGGGATGGTGAAACTTCGCGTACGCACATTTTGGGTTTTACGCGCGTGCTCAACAGTGGACGCGGACAATATGCGGGTTCGTGTGTGGGCCGCTATTTGACAGACACATCTCCTGAGCTGTTGCGCTTCTTTTATCAGCCCGCCGCGCATGGTCCGCATGCAGGGAAAGATGTTGAAGGTGTGATGAAACATCTGGCTGAATGGATTGGTGCACGGCTCGCCGAGCGCGGGTTCTGCGGGCCATTCGGTATCGACGCCTTTGTGTATCGGGATGAAGGCAGCCGACTGAAGCTTTTTCCGATGATTGAAATAAACCCTCGCTTTACGATGGGGCGCGTTGCTGTCGCGTTATCACGACGAATATTCCCCGGGCGGGTCGGAGTGTGGTTGCATGTGCCCAGGTCATGGTTGGAAAAGTTGAACGTCGCAAGTTTCCCTGAGCTGCGCGACAAGTGGCAGGCTTTGATGCCTCTTCAGACACACGAAAAGAGCGGTGGAATCGTGATTGCGGGCGGACTGCTTGAAACTACTCCGGCGGAGCAGTGTGAGCAGGTGTGGACGTGCTTTGTCGTCGGTCAAAGTCTGAGTGCCGCGGCTGAAACGCTCGGAATCAAAGATTTGCTGATGCTCAGCGACTCTGTCCCGACAATTGATAGGCCTGCGAAGCTGCCTTGAGTGCCCACATTTCATTTTGCAGACGGGCCTGCTCGGATGCGGTTGTATTTGTGTCGTTTATCGACGACTTTTCGTTCGTGACTGCGGCTTCTTTCAGGCTGGGGTCTGCTTGTTCCATCCAGTTGAGAATCTGCTCTCTGATGCCAAAATTGTTGGCTGACGTCATCGACTTCGAATATTCGGAATCGAGCATTCCTTGGTAGATATCTTCCGCGTTCGACATTTCTTCGGGCTGGGCAGTCTGGCGCATCGACTTGACCATCATGTCCACAAACATAGTTTCAAATTCCTGCGCGGCTTTTTCAGCATCCTGACGCTTGCGCAGCAGTTCATCGCTGACAACATTGTTTGCGCGCTTTGCACCGGCCGCGCCGTCCTGTGGGAGAATTGCGTTGGTCATGCCGGAGGCAACAGAGTTTGTCTGAATGCTCATGATGACATCCTTACATGAGTTTCAATTTTGCTTTCAGTGCGTTTGCCGCATCGAGTGCCTGCAGAATGGAGACGAGATCCCGCGGTCCGGCGCCCAATTCGTTGAGGGCACGCACAAGGTCGCCCACAGTTGTCGTTCTAGGGATTTTGCTGACAAAGCGCGTCTCGTCCTGAACGGTAATTTCAAGACTACCGTGGCTGATTGCAACCGGCATGACAATCACCTGCGCACCACTGATGATTGTTCCCGTGCGTTCGTTAATGACAACGACCGCACGGCTGTCGGGCTCGACGCGAATCTGTTCAAGAACAGCCATGAAGTCCACGGGTGTGAAACTCTCGGAACCACGCGCTTGATCAGGCAGTCTGACTCGAATCAAACCGCTGTTCTGAGGTGTCGCCAGAAATTCGTTGAAACGGCTGTTGATTGCGTGTGAGATGCGGTGTGCGGTGGTAAAGTCTGCATTTTTTAAAGAGAGTTCAACGTTGCCATTGCTGATGAAAGTTGACTGGAATTCACGCTCGACCGTTGCCGACTGACTGATCGCGACTGTCTTTGGTGCCGAGCTTCGGTTGTTGCCGCCTCCGCCACCCTGTGAACCCGCCATGGCGGTTCCCATGCTCAATGGGCCTTGCGCCACGGCGTAGATTTGTCCGTCCGCCGCGGTGAGTGTGGTCATCAGCAGCGTGCCGCCTTCAAGACTCGAGCTGTCGCCGACGGCAGCAATCTGTATATCCAGTTTATCGCCAATACGCGCGAAAGCAGGAAGCTCCGCCGTGACAACCACGGCAGCGATATTTTTTGTCACGACTTCATTGGCACCAACCTGTGTGCCCAGCCTGCTCAGCAAATTTGCCACAGATTTGTTTGTTGCCAAGCTGGCTTTACTGTCGCCTGTTCCCGGAAGTCCGACAACCAATCCGAGTCCGACTAGAGGGTTGCTGCGGACTCCCCGGAATTCAACGAGGTCTTTCAGCCTGACGCTCTGCAGTTCGGAATTTCTTTGTTCTTGAGCGGCTGCCGCGGGTGCATGTGCGAAAGCGACGTAAGTCGAGAACACCGAGAGAAGGGTGCGGAGCAAAAAAAGCTTTCTGCAAGGGATACCAAAAATCATTTGTCGCCTTCCTTGCCTTCAGCCGCTGGTGCCGACTGGGCGGGCTGTGGAGCAGGTGCATTGGCCGCGGGAGCATTTCCTCCGGCCGGTTGAGAGCCGCCGTTTGCAGCACTCAGCCGATTGCGCTCCTTGCGGATGCGTTCGCGTTCCATTTCATTTGCTTTAGCCTGATCGCGCAAAGACGACTGTGCCGTTTTTATTTCATCGCGCAGGGCGTCGAGCGTGGCATTTTCAGAGTTTAAATCAGGCGTGAATCCGGCGAGTCGGCGGGATACCATGTCATCCCATCCTGAGGCCGAGTATTCGCGCATCCTCCCACCCATATCCTCGTTTACGGCCACATCGGTCAGTTCACGGGCATCAAGCTCAAAACTGCTGAGGAGTCGACGCGGCACTTTCGCCAAAACCATGATGGAGTTTTCCTCTCCGTTGGCTCCGGTGTATTTCCTGATACCCCGCAGGTAGACGTCACCAGACGGTTCAAAACCGACGATTTGCATTTTGAATGATTTGATCGGCCGTTGTGCGAGTCTCTGGGATGGACTTGCTTCGTCGGGGTCGGTCAGCTTGATTCCGTTGACGGGCTCTGCAGCCTTGTTTGAATCCTTGCCTGCCGTTGATTTGCTTTTGTCTTTGTTTTTCGGGTCCGTGTTGCCGTCAGCGGTTGCACTTCTGGGGTCGAATTGCAGCTCCTCTGGGATCTTGATCGTGATGGTCTGACCCTCTTTGCTGGGCGAAGCATCGGTGAGCAAGCTGCGTGGCTCTCTTGCATCTGCCCAGATCGATCCCGTGCTGGAACCCGACTCTGTATTCTTGATCGTCAGATCATTACGCCTGATGTACAATTGGTCGAGTTCACGCTCCGGACGTGCGGCATCGAATTTGCGCGGCTGAATAGAGGCAACGGGACGTGGAGCTGTTTGGCAACTGAAGAGTAGCACAGTGAAGGTCAAGATGATGCCGATCAGAGTCAGCTGCAGGAGTCTGCGCGGATGCTGCTGATGATTGGACAGCTCTTCGAGTCTGTTGTGCGCGTTTTGCGAATAGCTGTTCAGGCGTACCGAGGCACTGTCGACCTTGAGGATATACCACTCGACTGCCGATTCCCACTTGATGTGAAGACTGTCCTTCAGGTCAGCGAACAATTTCCACCTCGCCTTCTGCAGTTACGCGCGCTTCGAGCTGGCGTCCCCGTTTAAAGGTGTTCGCCATGGTTTGTATCTCGACAGGAATTGTCTCGCCGAGTCCGCCAGATTTGAGTGCTTTCACCGACGTTTTGATGCTCAGAGAGGATGATTTGGAAACAACTGATGCGCGCACGAACGAATTTGCCTTGACTTCGTGAACAAAGGGAATGCGCTCAGCTGCGAGCAGAAGGGGCTGTCTGCTCGAAAACGACAAAGCAGACGCGTCCAGTCTTCGTGCGGTCCATTTCTGTACCTGGCTCAGGCAGTCATTTTGATCGGAATAGAGTTTTGTCTGCGGACAGTTTACGCCCTCCAGACAGCTCAGGCTGACGAAATTTTTCTTGCTCAGTTTGCCGTCCGCAGTCAGAGAATCAGTTTTTAGCATCGGATACCATGCAAGCTTGCGTGCTCCGACTTCAACCGTCCAAGTCTGGGTCTGCCCGTTTTGATGAGTGATGTGCAGGCGAAATTGTGAGCGGCTGAGATTCTTGATTGCGCCGAAACGGTCGTCCTCTTGCACTTTCAAAGTGAACTGGCTGAGGTCTCCCTTCACATCGCATTGCAGACAGCGCATGAAGATTCCGGACGATGGGCTGTTCGCAGATGCAGCACCGACCTCGAGAACTTCATCAGATGCCGGAAGCAGCTCCGAAAGAGCCCGCCGCAAAACATCTTTTTGTAATTCGGCAGCCGCTCCGCTCTGCGACAGTCCGACGTATTCAAGAGCGATGGGTTGGTTGGGAGGAAATTCAATCGCCAGCATGCTTATTATCTCATCTGATTGGTGGTCGCCAGCATGTCATCGCCTGTCTTGATGACTTTACTGTTGAGCTCGTATGCGCGCTGACCGGTGATCATCGTGACCATTTCTTCAACAATGTTGACGTTGCTCGATTCCAATTCTCCCTGGCCGAGCTGGCCTGTGCCGTTCTCTCCCGGTGCTGAAACGATAGGCTCGCCCGACGCCGGACTTGGTGTGTAAAGGTTGCGGCCGATGGAATTGAGACCCGCGGGATTGATGAATGTGGCTATCTGAACCTGACCGATGTTGCGCGGCTCCTGTTCGCCCTGAATCGTTGCCGAAACGACCCCATCGAGGCCGATTTGCACACGCAGGGTGTTGGCAGGAATCACAATCTCGGGCACCAGCGGAAGGCCTTCACCGTTGACCAGACGCCCCTCGGGAGAGCGCTTGAAAGCGCCGTCTCTGGTGTAAGACAGTGAGCCGTCGCTCATTTGAATGCGGAAGAATCCGCGCCCCTTGATCATCACGTCTGTGTCGTTTTTTGTGATTTTGACGCTGCCTTCTTCAAATGCCTTTTCAATCGATGAGACGCGCACTCCGTTACCAATCTGCACTCCAGACGGTGCGACGGTGCCGTTGGCTGAACTCAATCCGGGCGCGCGCAGATTTTGGTACAGAAGATCGTTGAAATGAACGCGGCCACGCTTGAAGCCGTTCGTGTTGACGTTGGCAATGTTGTTTGACAGTGTGTCGATCAGCTGTTGCTGTGCTTCCATACCGGTAGCGGCTGTTTGGAGGCTGCGAAGCATAGGATTCCCCCCGATTGGTGGTCGAGACACTCTTTGCTCATCCTACGTTGGAATCTTGAATTGGCGCCTGTTAAACCTTTCCGCTCTTCGCCAATCATCTGCGCGGAAAAAAATGACTGTTCCGGAGGTAGTTTTTCGATGGCTGTTGAACGTACCGAATATCTCAAGAGTTTTGATGGAACTGAGCTGTTCTTCCGTTGTTTTGCACCGGCGGGAATTGCCGAGTCCGAGTCAAAAATCGAAGGGCTCGTTCTTGCCGTGCATGGATTCGGAGAGCATAGCGGCCGGTATGCCGAGCTTGCTGAAGAAGCCTGCTCGAAGAACATGCTTTTTGCCTGCTTTGATCTACGTGGGCACGGCAAATCCGGACCACGACGCGGTGACGTTGAAAATCTGCATGCCCTCGTGCTTGACGTTCTATTCGTTGTGAACCACGCGCGATCGCTGCTTGGGCTGCACAACAAAAAGGAATTGTTTTTTGGATTGTTGGGACACAGTTTTGGCGGTCTTCTGGTGACTTATGCCGCATCTATTCTTCAGGATTCTTGTCCACCCGTGTTTTTGAGTTCTCCTTGTTACAGGGTTCTGCAAAATGTTCCCCAGTGGAAAAAGAT
This sequence comes from Pseudomonadota bacterium, assembly GCA_039799905.1. GTDB lineage: Bacteria > Bdellovibrionota_B > Oligoflexia > Silvanigrellales > Silvanigrellaceae > RFOM01. The sequence continues at coordinate 104,061 of JBDLRP010000036.1, forward strand.
GGCTGCTGTTACATTGCCGAAGATTGTTCCGCTTGCGCCCGTTCCGATCGACATCAAACCCGAGAATATTTCCGAGAATCCCGAAAACAATGCGGCCTACGTGGCCGATGAAATGAACCTCGTCTCTATATCTGCTCGTTTTGGTGCGATTTTTCTTGGCAGCATGCAGGAAGATATGGTCAATCGTGCCGCACAGAGTGTGCGTTCGCCGATTACGCTCGTCTTTGCCGGCGGCGACAAGCTCGTTGACCCTGCGCGCACAAAGGCCGTGGCACCGCTGTTCCCCAAAGGCCGTCTGCGTACTCTCGAGATTGAAGGCGCAGGACATGAAATTTTCAATGAGCTGCCGAAATACCGCAAGCCTGCCGTCGCCGAATTCGTCCGGTGGATTGAACAGCGGGGAATGGTCGGGTGATTCGCCTTGAGCATGTGAGCAAATCATTCGGCGCGCGCGTCATTTTGCGTGATGCCTCGTATCATTTTCCAGCTGGCGGCAGGGTTGCACTTGTCGGTGCAAACGGTGCCGGAAAAACCACATTACTCAACATGATTTGTGGTCTGGAAGAGTGCGATTCGGGTGACATCGTCAGGCCGCGCGATTGCAAAATCGGATATTTGCCGCAAGAACCAAACCCAAATCCGCGTCCGACACTGCTTCAGGAATGTGTGGAAGGTCATTCGCGAATCCGCGACCTCTGGCACAAACTCGAACATGCTCAGGCCGCACTCATCGAACATGGCAGTGAATCGGCATTGGAAGTATTTGAAAAGGCCCAGCGGCAGTTTCAGGATGCAGGTGGCCTTTTGGTTGAAAGCCGCGCACGCGGCATTCTATGCGGTCTTGGTTTTTCACCGCAGCAATTTGACGTCGATCCGCGTACACTTTCAGGCGGCTGGCGGATGCGCCTCGAGCTGGCCAAAGTCTTTCTCAATGAACCTGATTTTCTTGTTCTCGACGAGCCGACCAACCATCTCGACCTTCCGAGCCTTGTTTGGGTTGAAGGCTTCTTGCGCAATTTCTCCGGATGTCTTTTATTCGTTTCACACGATCGTGGTCTGCTCAATCGACTTGCCACTGTGACGGCGCATATTTCGCGCGGTCATTTTCGTGTTTACAAAGGTAATTTTGATTCTTTTCTTGATCAAAAGGACATGTACGAACAGCAGGACGTCGCACGCGCCGAGGCTATTTCGCGGCGCAAAGCGGAACTGACGCGATTCATCGAAAGATTCGGTGCCAAGGCAACGAAGGCGAGGCAGGCGCAGGCACGAGTCAAAATGCTCTCTCGGCTTCAGGATTTGGAAGACGAAATTGACCTTCCGGAGAAAGAAAACGAAGTTGCCTTCAATTTCAGGGAACCACCCGCGTGCGGCAAAGAGATTCTGCGCATTTCGCAACTGACAATCGGTTACTCTGCGCAAAAACCGCTCGCCCGCGACTTGAGGCTCAATGTGTTGCGCGGGCAAAAGATTTGCGTGATTGGGGCCAACGGAATCGGTAAATCAACGCTGCTTGAAACCCTCGCCGGCAAGGTCAATCCGCTCGCAGGTGCATTCGAATACGGCTATCAGGTGATCCCGTCATACTTTGCTCAGGATCAGCTGAATGTGCTTGAGCGCGAAAAAAGCGTTTTGGAAAACGTCCAGAGAAAGACGTCATTGAGCGAAAAGGAAGCCCGTTCACTGCTCGGGAGTTTTTTGTTCCGAGCTGAGGATGTATTCAAGCAGGTTTCGGTACTCTCGGGTGGCGAAAAGAATCGTGTCGGGCTTTCGATACTTCTTTCTCAGGAAGCTAATTTTTTGATTTTGGACGAGCCGACGAACCATCTCGACATGTCGAGTAGCGAAATTCTATCCGAGGCGCTTCAAGACTACGATGGCACCATCCTGTGTGTCAGCCACGATCGTGATTTCATCAATTCGTTCGCCACGCATATTTTTGTCATGCTTCCGGGCGGTCAAAATGCCCTCTTTGAAGGTAACCTCGAGGATTATCCGCGTCTGGCTCTTGCCTCCGGATTTCCCAACATTCTCGACTTCACACCGACGATGGCCACCGGTGCGGGCAGCGAAGATGGCGCTTCGTCTGGCGACAAACAGCAGCGTCAGCGGCAGCGTACCGATGCACAGGCGGAAAAACGCGAGAAGCAGAAGTTAACGCGAAAAATTTCCGAACTCGAGCTAAAGCTGCAGACCTGTCAGCAACAGATTGATAGGTTGGAAAAGGGTCTCGTGGAGGTCGGCAGCGATTACAAGCGGGCACAGGAAATTGCGCAGGAGCTCAGTAAGTCGCGCGAAGAGCTGTCCGATTGCGAGACGCAGTGGCTTGAAGCGAGTGAGTTGTTGCAAAACTTGGAAGGTGGGTCGGTTGCGCCATGAATCAGATTGAATTCAGGCAAACAAAGGTTTTGTTCGTTTCTGCTTGGTGGCCTGAACAGGAGGCGTTGGCAGAGCAACTCGCTCAGGGGCATCAGCTGAAAAGTCATTCGGATTCGCTCAAAAGTGCGGGCCCATTTGCGTTTTTCACAACAGGTGTCGGAACTCCGCGCGCTGCCGCAGCGCTCAGCGGTCTTTTGGCTTCTGCATCTGCTTCGTCTACTCTTCCCCGTTTGGTGTGTTTTGTGGCCACTGCGGGTGCCTATGATCCACAGACGCCACTCAACAGCGCTCACCTGGTGGACTCGGCCCTATGGAGTGACGGTGACCTTCTGAGTGGTAGGGCATACTTGCCGAAGGTTGAAGGTGCCGAGTCAATACATTCGGATTTCGCTCAGACACTTCAAAACTGTGATGCAAAAAAGAAGGCAATCTCGACTCCAGCGATTACGTTGCACGATGAACTCTGCACTGCACTGTCCAAATATGCGGAACTGGAAAATTTGGAAGTCTATGGTGTTGCGCTTGCTTGCGCTCTTCACACTGTGCCGTGGATAGCTTCGTTGGGAGTGAGCAATAGTGTGGGTGCGCAGGCTCATGCTGAATGGAAGATAAATCACCGCATTGCCTCGCGAGCCGCTCAGCAGTTGATTATGAGGACACTTGGCGAGGATTGGCTTTCATGAAACTGCGTCTTGTAATTGTCAGCCCAATGCACGCAACGAACATCGGTTCCATTGCCCGTTTGGCGGGAAACTTTGCTGTTCAAGATGTAACAATCGTTGCGCCGCGCTGTGATGTGCACTCATCGGAAGCGCGTGCGCTCGCCACGGTGCATGCCGTCGGACTTCTCGAAGGATTCAAAGTCGTTCCGAATCTGCGCGACGCATTACAGGGTTCGGGATACGCTGTTGGCTTTTCGCGTCGTACGGGAGATATGCGCAGACCCGATCTGGGTTGGAGTGATTTGCCTTTGCTCACCTCTCGACACGAGGGTGTTGATTTGGTTTTCGGGCCGGAAGATACGGGGCTCTCGCAAGACGATTTGACCCTTTGCTCTGCAATTTGCACGCTGCCGACACACCCTGCGGTGCCGTCACTGAATCTTAGTCAGGCCGTTGCCGTTGTATTGGCAGGCTGCCTGTGGAACGGACTCAGCGACGACCAACAGAAGCCCAAAGTGCAGACACGTTTTGAGGCTGAACGTCCAATCTCTGCCGAGGGAATGCTTCACTTGGTTGAGCACTGGAGGCAGACGATGGTCGACGTCGGGCTGACCCGCGAAGGCAACCCCGATCGATTGTTGCATTACTTTCATCGGCTACTGAATCGTGCGGCACCAACCGAGCGGGAAGGGAATATGCTGCGTGGCTATTTCAGTCAGGTGCAAATGGCGCTTGGAATCCGTAAGACACGTAAGGATTCTGAAAATGCAGGCACATGAATTTGCCGCCCTGCGCCGCGCGCTCAGCTCGCTACTGAGCCCATTGATTTTGATATTGTTGGCCGGTTTGTGGATGCTGTTCTCGTTCCGTTCTTTTGCAATTGAGCCCTTTGATGTGCAGGAAGCTCTGTTGAGACGTCTCGGAGAGGAGATCAAAGCTGCAGGCTACTGGTTGCCAGTGCCCAATTTCAACGGTGAAAGTTATCCATTCAGTTTGCCAACCTTTGCTTCAATGTTGGCTGCAGTCAGTTATGTATTGGATGGCGGAGAACAACAGATTTCAGCGTTTTCCGCGCGCTTTTTCAGTTTGTTTTTTGCTCTGGCCAGTGCGGTACTTGTTCACCGGACCTGGGCGCGAGTGATTCGCAAGCCGACTGTCGCCGACGATTCCCAACGAAAAGAAAAACGCAAGGGTATTCCACCGCTGCTGTTTTTGCTGATGGGTTTTATGCCTGTTCTGACCAGCGTTGCGATCATGCCCGAAGTGGTGTTCGGATTTTTCTTAACGCTCTTTTTTTGCAGTCAGGCTTTGCACATTTTTTCTGGTGGCACGCTGACGTTAATCGGCAAAATGAAAATTCTTGTCAGTTCACTGACTGGGCTTGTGGGAGCTGTCTTACTCAAGGGGGCGGAGGCGATTGCGCTACCGTTCGTGGTTCTGCTCGTTTTTTCGCTTGTTGAAGCAAGTAAACTCACCACCGGTTCAGGAATTCAGTTGGCATTTGCGACAGTGCGCTTTGCGGTCCAAAGGTATGGAGTTCTGTTGGCTGCTTTTATTGCAAGCTGCGGGACACTTGGTGCTTGGTTTTGGAGTGATGCATTTTATTTACTGGCCACGTCTTTTTCTGAGCTTCCGCCGGAAGGAATTTCTGCAGAGACTGCCGCTGGTTTTTATTTTAAAGTTGTCGCGGTCGTTTGTGCTTGCGCCGGGATTCTCGTTCCGTGGGTCGGTGTGGCGTATTCTGTTTCTCAAAGACAGCCCGCCGCCGTCAATGCAAGTAGCGATTCCAGCGAACTTACTACGACGCGACGATGGTTGTTGATCTCTTGCATCGTCACCATGCTTTTTGCGTTTTTATTTTCTCGTCTTCCGACGTTTTGTGCTCTGTGGCCTGCATTGGCCTTGTTGGCCGCTCTGGGCGGACAACTCCAGAGTGCACACGTTTACCCGCGCATCGCCGCGGTCTCTCGCACTCTTTTCGCAATTCTTCCATTTGTCTTACCGGTCATCCTGCTCTCACTCGCTGTGCTGAGTTTGTTATGGCAACCGGTATTTTCTGGCGTATTTCTGCTGAGTGAGCGCATAAATGCGATTACTGCTGCCTTTCTGGATGAAAAATATCTGCTCGCTCTGGGCTTGTTTCTTGCCGCTGTGATTCTGTTCGCCGCAGCTCTGGTATTTAAGAGTTGGGTCGCACAGACGTACCGGCGCGGATATTCCGACGGCCTTTATTCGCTCGGAATAGCAAGAAGCCTTGCTCTTTTGCAGCTTTTGGCATGCACGGTTTTGATGGTTGTTGTGGTTCCAATCGCCGAGGAAGCATTGACCATGCCGCTGCAACAGTCGACCGCCAAGGCGCGGATGTTCCTTGGGGTCAACCAAAAACTTGCAACGGCTGGTATTTTCAGTCCGACGGTTGTCAGCAGCAACAACGAAGTTGTTCTGATGGGAAGCGCCAAGGGCGACGAGACTTTTACCAATCCTGAGGTGAACGTTGTTCTGACAACGGTTTGGAACCTTGCCGCCTGTGAAAAATATGGTTTTGACGTCGCGCAGGCGATTGCTTATCTGCGCATTTGTCTCCGCTCCTATCAGCGCACCCTTGAAGGGTCGCAACCGCTGACAAAATGAACGAGTCGCATCGCGAGTGTTGACCCGCTTCCGTCAAAACAGGCACGAAATTGCGGGTTGTGCAGGGTTACCTTTGTCGCCCAGGTATTCTGATCAGAAAAGTCGCGCTGCTTCTCAATCTTTCACATGGACCACAATTTCCGGAACACTATCGTAAGTAACACCATTGAAGACAAACTCATTCTCGCCAGAAAGATCTCTCTTGTAATACAGCGGCCCCTGGGCTGTTGCACATTCTCCGGAAGGAGAGTTTAGTTTTACCTCCCAAATATAAACAGAGTCTGCAGTCGATATGTTCTTAGAAAAATCATATTCATAAATATTGTTTTTTCGTGACGTTCCTTTTCGCACTGTGCAGGCTTTCGTTTTTGCCTCTGGATCTGAAAAGAAGATCAAATCTTTTTGAGCAATTTCATAATTGGCTTCGGTTGGTCTTTTAAATTTTGCATAGGTACAATTGTAAGCTATCTTTTGGGCCGGAACTTTATCAATCAGAATGTAGTTCACAGCTGAGTCAGTAAATTTGTAGAGTGAGAAATACTCAGCGAGAATATCAGGTCTTCCGGCGTATTTTTCTCCAGTTTTTAATGTTACACGCACCTTGTTAAAGAACATATGGTTGTGATCTTCTTTGAGCGTAGCTACACAGATGTATTTTTCGTCTGGCACCCCCGTCTGCACATATTCAGCGAGAGCTGCTTCAATTAATTTAGGATCCGTGGGAACTTTCGTAGCTGTCGGTGTCGGAGTTGCCGTCTGTGTTGGCGAAATTGAGAAGCTAAAATCCCGTAATATGCTCTTACTGGTCCCATCGCTTGCCCAGAGAAATCCGCTTATACTTCCGGTAAATGCCGTGTTTAGCTCCATCGTCAATTTGCATTTGGGCCATGTTCCTGAAATGCTTGTTGACTTGAGGCCCGCATCTCCGAAAGTTATTTCAGAGAAGATACTTTCCGCGTCACATTTTTGGGGAGTGCCATCAGGGTCGGAGACTGTGATGAAAAGCTCTGACGACGTCGTGCCACTCGTCAATTTCTTCAAATAATTTACATAAATATTCGGTGCCTGATTCTCATGTTCAACAGTCACCGAAAACGAACTCTTGGCTTGTGCGTTACCGTTACTAACTATGAACGAGAGTTGAGCAAGACCCGATTCACCTGGGTTACCGATGATAAACGCCCTACAGTTGGGATATTTTCCTGAGAACTCAATTCTTCTCGATGACAAAACCTTCTCATTCGAAGATTCGGCTTTAATAGCAGATCTGCAGTCAAGTTCACCTGTTGCACTGGTAACGGTGAAGTCAACGTACTTCACTCCGGTTGAATTGTTTTTCATTTCGAGAGGCGGTATTTCGGAAATCTTAAGTTCACTGTTTAAGTTAGCGACCACATTATCAGACACCGGCTCGGATGGTTCCTTGTCTTCGCTAATTACTTCTGTTGTTTCTTGGGTTTTAGATGAATTTTCAATTGAAAGAATATCTTTCGGTTTGCTGCATGAAATCGTTGTAATCATCGCGATTACAGAGCAAAAAATAAAACAACTTGTGTTGCGTTCTTTCATATACTTTCCCCGCCCCCACCGCAATGTTGGCGTCGTATCGGAGAATCTCTGGCCCTTTTTTAAACCTTTTTCTCGAAATCTCTCATAAAACTGAAATTATTAAAATTTATTGCTCTTTTCGTTGTTAATTTTCATTTAATTCCTCCACTAGATTTGCAGTTGGAGGAGTACTCGCGTCTATTGAAATTAAATCAGTCAATCGAGCGTCTGGGCCGCTCAGTTTGGTCTATGGCGCGTTAGCGCTGATTTCTCCGTTGCAACAGTGCGAACGCAAAGATATTAATTGAGTCCTTTTTGAAAAAAATCCAGTTTTCGTATCAGCAACCGATAGCTCGAGAAATGCAAGTGACGAGGTGTTCATGAATGCCATTCGACGATTGCGCCTCTCGTTCTTCGCCGCCCTGATGCTTTTCGAAATTCTAGTTTTGCAGGCGTGCAAGCCCAAGAGCGAGTCGGTAACGCAGGCGGTTCCCGCGTGCACAGTTTGGCCAAGTCACTTCATGGTCACAAAAGTCAACACACCTGTTTTTGAGAGCATCGACAATCTCGAAGAGAACAAAAATGCAAAGTATGTTGGCAAGGGAATTCCGGTCATTCGTGAGCTGACCATTTTGAACCAGGACAAAGACGCACGGCTCATGAAAATTATTGTACGTGGAGGGTCGCTTGCAGGAAGCCAGCGCTGGTGGACACTTGCAAGTAACCTTGATTACCGGACGAAGGCCAAGTGCCCGGAAAACACGCCGCGAAAGTGTTCCGAACACGCGGTACACTTCTGTGATGGAAGTGGCTGCCGCTGCATTGATGCCGGACCTGCGCCTGATTCTGAGGTCGGAAATTTAATCATAGAAACGATTGCGACGGGTGGTTTGGGCCCCGTTGCTTTTGGTGCGCGGGCACTCATTAACAACATGCGTGCGGTCAAAGTCGTTCCGGCCGCTATCACCGCAGCACCCATCGTCATTCGTCAACAACCCCTCAATCTTGTGGCGCACCGCGCCAGTGAAGCGACGCTCCAGGCGGCAGAAACATTTTTGGCAAGTAGCGCACGCACCAAACACAGCATTGATTTTGTTAGGGCACGCTTAGGAAAGTTAAAGGTTCTTGAAAAAATAGACTTCGCTGAAGCAAGTGCAATCAACTTTTATACGCGCATGGGACACTATGACATAAATGCTGCACTGCGAACCGGCGACGACGTGGCTCTGCAGAAGTTCAAACCCTTGATTGAGGCTGCTTGTTCCGGCTTGAGCAAAATGGTCGATCAGGCCTTCGTTGGCACGGTGTACCGTGGGACGAATCTGACCAAAGAGGTATCGGCACTCTACCAAGCCGGTGCACGTGTCACGGAATTTGGTTTCACAAGCACCACCAGAAAATTTGGCGAAAAATTTAGCGGAAACACCATGTTTGTGATCAAATCCAAAACGGGCCGCATGATCGATCAATTGTCAACGTTTGAGAATGAGGCGGAAGTGCTTTTCGCTCCTGGAACAGTCTTCAGGGTCATTTCCCGTGTTGTCGAGGACAATGTGACCAAGATTTTAATGGAGCAGATTACACCATGAATTGTCTTTTATGTGGAGTTTCTTCTCGAGAATTGCAGCTGCGTTTGTCCTGCAAAGGCGCACGGAGTGCGACTATTGGATTAGCGTTTTTGTGAGTGAAAAATATCCTCGCCCGAAAGCGAAGTGATTTTTTTCAGCGCAGTGAAAACGTAGAAAAAGATGAGTAGGGTAAAGGCCAGTACCGGTAAAGCAATCACTGGAAAACTCAACGCGGTCATTTTCCCGAGCTCAACATTGAATTCAGGTGTCCCAGCGGGACTTTTCAAAATAATCCGTGCAAGGGCAAAATTGAGGGTTGCGCTCATGAAGAACGAGGCCGCCAAGAGGAGTGTTGCCCGCTGCACTAAACTCTCAAATTCTTTGTGTCTGCCATTTTGATTCAGTTGTTCTTTGATTTTTGGCATATTGATGACAGCTTCATTGAAAAGCAGTGTCTGAACGAGCGGCATTTTTGTTTTAATTGAAACAAGTACGACAATACCCAGAGCAAGCGGAATGGCTGCTTCCTTGACGGCAAACCAAAACCCATCTGCTGACAGAAATCCCAATCCTCCGGTGAGGGCGACATTGAGCAGACCAAAGCCAGAAAAGAAATTGAATTTTCGACTGCGGATAAATTCCCAAATGCCAAGGCCCAAGGGAAATGCCAGTGCTAGCCAGAATGCCATTACCGGACCAAGTTTCGACGGATCGCTTAGCTTTGTGAGGATGACCGAGGGAAGAATGACATTGAGAGCTAGGTTGAAGAGCATCGATGAGTTTTGTTTCGAGGGGGAAGTTGCCGTTAGATCGCCTTGCTGAGTCATCACAGAATTTCCTTCGTTGTTCTCAATTCGGAGCGGCGAAAGAAAGCGAGACTTCTTTACAGTGCACATTCTCCACTCCGGCGTAGTCTCCACTGCTAATACAGGTCCATTGTTAATTCTACTCCGATGGGGTGTTGAATATGATTTTGACACCCTCTTCGTAGTTGGTAGAGCTGCCAGGCACGGGTACGATACTGCTGATATTTGTGAATTTGTTTCGCTGCCGGCGGGCGAGAGGGCGAAAATAATGAGGCGGTTTTTTGGAAATGGCGCAGTTTTCTCGGTTTTTTTTGCGCTTAGTTTGTTTGGCTGCGTTTCAACAAGTTCATTGCCGGGCACTCGGGCACCTTCCCTGGTCTCAACTCAAGACACCAAGATGAATCCCGCTCAACGGAATTCTCCGCCTCCGCCTCCGCCTCCGTCCTCGGGATCACTTGGGGGCGCCGTGACAGAAGGGGTTTGCCCAGAGGGTGCTGAGTTTCAGAAATCGCCCCGCAGCTGTGTCACCCGGGGCGGGTTTATTCTGGGGCCTTTCCCAATTGAGCTTCAGGAATTGTGCCGCGATCTGTTCCCGTCGGAAGCTAGTATCTGTGTGCAGAAGCAGGATTGGCCGGTCGAATTTCTCTCGAAATTTGCTGAAGTCTTGAAGAATCAGTGTCCGATCGGAACAGTGCAGATGCCGATTGCTGGGTGCCTTTCATCGGGCATGGTGTACGGACCTTTCACACTTGCCCAAGTCGGCGCGTGTCGGAGAAAATTGCCTTCTCATTCCGAATATCAGTGCGATCAAATGGCTTGGTCGGAGGAACTTTTCAAGAGTCTCCTCAATCCCGCCGGCGATGAGATCAAAGTGGTGAATGTTGCTCCGGAGAAAGCTGATACCAAACAGGAAAAAATTGAAGTGAAAACGGACGATAAGAAACCGGCAGCCGTTGATCTGACGGAAGAAAACAAGAAGGCCGCTGAAGGGAAAGATGAAAGTAAGAAAACCGCTGTTGAAAAGTCAGCTGCGGCTGCAGAAAAATTGCCTGGTTTGCCTGGTAATGCTGCTCAAGAGATAAGTGAAAGAGCGCTCAAGGCGCCCACTTACTGCATCTACAGTTGGGACGAACGGCCGGGGACAGCCGACTTCACAACACAAAACAGGCGGCTCCAGTCGCTGCGGAAGTCAGCAACCTACTTTGTGGACAGAAGAGAGTCTGAATCTTTGCTGCGCAGCAAAGAATTTCAAAACATGGACACTTGTTCCCGCGCCCGCTTTCTTAAAAAGTGTTTTCAACGCGTGATCCTTGAAAGCGATTCACCGGCGGCGCAGGCTTTCCGAGCGTGGTCGTTGGGCAGAGTTCGTCCTGTGGAAGCGCATATGGCTTTCGTGATGAAAGAAACGCGTTTGGGGCTTTGGCCTGATGATTGTTGGAACGGAAGGTGTAAAGGTGTTGGCATTGCCAAAGTTGCAACTGCACGCACACCTGCAGGGCGAACAGTCTTCGACACAGACCCGCTCTGGCACGGAATTACACACAACATAATGACAAATTTGGAATTCAGCCTGCGCAATATTGCAGACAAGACAAACGCTGGCGCAACCGACCTGTATGCACTCGCCTTTCTCTTCAATGGAAAAGCACGGACGCAGGAACGCTATGCGCTTGATGTGGACCGCTACTACAAAGAGTTGCTCGCCTGTAATCTTGATGAGCGATGATTTCAGGCCGCGCTGGGCGGTGGATCTTCTCCGGTGTCTTTAATCCGGAGAGATGTTTGACGCATTCCGTCGATTGTCTCGCGTGGAACTTGTTCCCAACGATACAACACGCCGGGACGGCCTTTGCACCAAAACTGCAGGCCCACCGATGTAACTGAGTACTTATCGAAAACGACTACACGGCTGGTTTGGTCGGCAAGCTTGAGGATCAGTCTTCGATCCTGAAGGCGCACCGACAGAACTCGGTCGTGTTTCGAACCCTCAAGCCAAAGCAGCGTGCAAGGTGTTTCGCACAGCGTTTTCAGCTTCTGGGTCAAGAAAAAATCAGGCATAGGGAGCCCTCCATAGCATAGACGTTGCGCATCCTTGCGCCACGCGACCCCACAACCTCTAAAAGCCGAGGAGTCATTGAAGCTATCGGAGTTTTCGGGTCAGCTTGAGCGCGAGATCTTTCCGAGGTGTCGGAAAAAAACTCAGAGTGGGAAAAAATTCCCTTGCATTTGGTGTTCGGATGGGTCCGCAGATTGCGGAAATATAACTGAGAGATGGTCCGGAAGACTTTCCGTCAAAGCTTCGGAGATGCTTTGCTTGAGCGTGACGATGCGGGAGTCTGCACGATTGCCCGAAGTGTTGGATGAACTCTGGGCTGCGCGAATGTCCGCGTCGATTGAGTTGAGCAATCGATCGAGGACCATGACAGTGAAAACGAACGGTTGAGGACCAAGTCCGCGGCGCAGCTCAGGTTTGAGTGTTTGCGCCAATACGGAGAGTCCCCATAGTGTGTGGCTCTCCGGATGTTTTCTGAGTTTCACTTCGGCCGATTTGGAAATGTGTTCAGTGAAGGCTGCCAGGATCATCTGTCCGCGTATCAGTTCGTGGGGGTCTGCGTATACTTTGTATCCGACAACGGAAAAATGGGAACTCCCAAGATAGCTTCCCTGACCGTAAAACAAAGTCGAAGGAATCCCGCTTTTTCGTAGCAGTTGAGCAGCTTGAGCAGAGGCGGCAGAAAATCCGAACGGCATGACGCCCGCCTCCGAATTTTGCAGAACGGCTGCGGCCAATTCAGAGCAGTAAAGCCTTTCTTGATTGTCTGGATCAAAGTCAAAGTCGTACGAAATGTCTTGCGCGAGCATGTTGGAGAACGACCGACGCATGCGTTCGCGTAAGGCTTCCGTCTGATGGCGCAGTCTGACGACAACAAAGCGCTCGGTGCGCAGGTCAAGCGGCGAGAGCATCAAGCGGCCGTAGTTCATCTCAATCGCATAGGGCAGGCCGTTGTCATCAAAGGTGACCATCTGCATGTGAGACAAAAGCGAACCTGAATTGATGAAGGTCTCCCACAGGCCACCGGTGGCGCCTGCCTGAATCAAAATGATATCGCCCTCGCGGAATTCAATGCCGTTGCGTCGGTAACTGAAATTTGCCGGCGTCTGTTTGGAGCGGAATGATTGCAACACGGCTTTTTTAAGACGAGTTATCTCGTCAGACGGCAGTGGCAGCGAATTGATTTTTTTCTCGATATCTATGTGAATTGCAAGCCAGAAATCGCGAGCGCGGCGCAATCGTTGAGGGATGCTTCCCAGGCTTTCAAGATATGCCTTGAGTTCTTTCCACTGTTCGGGAAGTTTTTGCAGTTCTCCGACACCCTGTGGAAGCTGCAGATTTTCCCGTTGGCTGGGTGCGTGAAACGGACCACGTTGAAATGTTGCATCGTCGCCCGACAGATCATTCGTGCGCGGCAAACCTGCTTGGGCCATAGCGTTTGCAAATTCTACGCTGGGGCTTGCTGTGAATCGTTGATAAATGAACAAACGAGCGAGCGGGCCGCCTGAATCGGCTAAAAGTTTGAGCAGCACCGGCGCGGTTTCGGGATTACCGCTCTGACTGCGGTAAATAGAGACAAGCCGTGCTTCATGTTGAGGATGTATGATCGCTGCGAGTTGGGGAATCTCTTCGAGAGCTTCCTTGCTCATCTGATTGTCGAGCTTCCGTTCGACACTGTTGAGACGTGCCTCTGAAAAGTAATGCTGCAGGCCGCTGAGGGTCATCATCAGGCGTTCTGACCAGTTCAGCCACAGCCCTTTGAGCTCGGCTTCATGATGTTGTTGAGCTGTGTCGACCGAAAGTAGATACAACTTTCTGAGTTTACTGATGATAGCCGCTGCCTGCTCGAGATTCTCTGGTACGGCTAAAGAATCGAGTTCATGAATTTTTTTGTTCATCTCGTCGCGCATCACGACCTTGTCGGGCGACGTCAGGTTGGAGTTCTGCAGGATGAATTCGCGCACACGCTGAATGACTTCAGAGGGGCGCTTTGGGCGCAGTGCTTCGCTGCCAAGGCTAGAAGTGAATCGAGACTCGTGAGTCGACGGATTTTCACATGCGCTCAAAAGAGCACCTATCGCCGCAATAAGTGCGGCTGGTTTAGCAATCAGCAGCTTGCCGAATGCCCCCGTCGGTCTGCAATTCATGACTTCGATCCTCCGGTTGGTGACTTGCGGGTCGAGCAATTGGCAACAGACCCAGACTGAATTCCGTTGTGCTCTAGTTCTGCAGCAGCGAGATGGCGCGAGCGGAATGTCGGAAAAGGATAAGTCGATTTGTCTGCACGCGGCGCGTAACCAATGATGTTTTTGCAAAAGAATGAGCGCAGAAAACGCTCGAGGCGCGGAAATTCCTGCGCAGCCTCGGGAGAAAAACTAAGATTCACGCAGTTGAAAAGAATGCTGTAGGGCGAATGCCACATTTTCAGTATGTTCTGCAGCTTTGACTTGAGCGTTGCAACATCGGCGGCTGTTTGTAGAGTCGTGTCCGCTAGAAAACTGATTTCCATGACGTGCGCATTGAAGTCGTTGTCAATCTGGATCCGGCTGCGCAGATCTTCGAGATTGCGCGTCAGTCCTGCGCCACGAGCGAGTCCCGTGCGAGCGACCGCAGCATCATACCCTTCGACAACCTCAAAGGGACACCATTCAGGCGGTTGTCCTTCATGACAAAAACCAAGAATGTTTTTCATGAAGAAATTCTTGAAAAAATTGATGAGACGTTCAAAGTCTTTTCGCAGCGGTTCTGCAACCGCAATTTGCCGGCAATCAAACAGGCAAGTGTAGGGTGAATGCCATTTTTTCAGATTTTCAGTCCACGCTGTCTTGAGCTCTGCAATCGCGGAGGCATCCGAGATTGTCAGCCCTTCCGGAAACTGAATTTCGACAACACGCGCCGATAAATGGTTTTCGAATGTGACTTTAAGTGCCACTGCCCCTCCGCGCCCTTGCAAGTTGTATCTACGAGTCGTCTATACATTTTGTCGTAGGGGAGGGAAAGGGAGGGTTTAAGTATTCAAAATCTATGAATAAATACGATACCTATTGTACTACTTGCGCAGTACGTGTCGTTTGTAACCAATGATTTTCTTCAGGATCCACATTTTCCAACTTGTATAGGGTCTGTACCGCAGGGGCAGGTCGAGCCAAAACGGCCGCTTCAAAATGGAACGCGGATAGCTGAAGGCATTGAAGCCCGTTTCACCGTGATAAGCACCCATTCCGCTTGCACCGACACCTCCGAACGGCAGTTGACTGGCCGCGAGTTGGATGACCGTGTCGTTGACGTTCAAGGAGCCCGATCGAGTCTCGCGCTCGATTTTTCCAATCAACGCGGAATCGGACGAGAACACGTACAAGGCGAGCGGATGCTCGTTTGCATTGATGTAGGAAATGACTTCATCGATGTGGTCGTAACCAATAACGGGCGTGAGCGGACCAAAGATCTCTTCAGCCATGATAGGCGCGGACGCTATTGATTCCCGTTCCAGCAGATAAAACGACGGTTCGATGAGTTGCTGCGAGACGTTGATTTTTCCGCCGATGCGCAGCTGCGGCCTGTGTGCTTCGGCAATCTTTTCCAGACGCTGGAAGTGTTTTTGATTGACGATCCCGCAAAAATTTTCGTTGCGCCTGTAGCCGTCCGGAAAAAATTCTGTGAGCGTTTTTTCGAGCGCACGGCAGAGGTTTTCTACGTTGCTGCGCGGTGTGAAAATGTAATCTGGCGCAACGCAGGTTTGTCCGGCGTTGAGGGTTTTGCCCCAGATGATTCTGCGTGCGGTGACGGTGATATCTGCGGAGGAATCGACTATGCAGGGAGATTTGCCGCCGAGCTCGAGTACGACCGGCGTCAGGTGGCGTGCTGCAGCCGCCGACACGACGCGTCCGATCTGCGTGCTTCCTGTAAAAAAGATGAAATCCCACTTCAATTCGAGGAGAGCCTGGCTGGTTTCCACTCCGCCTGCGACCACCTGAACGAGGTCGGCAGAGAGATATTTTGGCACGAGCTCACAGAGCAGTCGGCTGCAGTTTGGAGTCAGTTCCGACGGCTTCAATACGGCGCAATTTCCCGCTGCAAGTGCCGCGATGAGCGGGGTGAGAAGCAACTGAAAGGGATAATTCCAAGGGCCGATGATGAGTGCGACACCAAAGGGCTGTGGACTCACGTATCCACGCGCCGGAAATAGAACGATTGGCATAAACTTGCGTTTGGGCTTCATCCAGCGGTGCAGATTTGCCCTCGCGGTTTTGGCTTCCTCGATAACTACGCTGAGCTCGGCCAGCAGTGTGTCGGCGACTGGGCGTCCGAGGTCTGCTGCGATGGCTTCACAAATCCGCTCCTGATTTTCCTGCACGAGCCGTTCGACGCAGGCAATGGCATTGAGTCGCTCGGGCAGCTCTTTGATGCGGCCCGAAATAAAACTTCGCCGCATGTGCATGAGGATGGCTTGCAATTTGCCGTTATCGACAGGATGCTCGGGGGACACGGATGGCAGCATAGAATCCTCGGGTGCGTGAGCCGGATGAGAGGCAACATGAAAATACTTTTTTTACTATACACACAGGCTGAAGGCGGCGCACCTGGTTTCTTGAGTCGCCGCGGCGAAGAGGCTGCGGGTAATCTTGCCCAGACTTTGTTCGGCTTTGCTCAGGACTCTCTGGGAATAAATATCGACGCGCAATACGAAGACCGCTCCCGTTCGCTGGAGGAGGACATCCGCTGGCGCGCCTTCCGTTCCCCGCAGTCGCTGCCTCAGGCTGTCAGGGCATCGAACGGTTTGTTTTCCGATTTGTTGCTTTTTTCGGGCGAACATTTCAGGACGATGAAGACAACAGAACCGATCTCACAGATGTGTGCACTGCCGGTGTGCGTTGATTCGCGTCTGGACCGCTGTTCAGAAGACAAGCCGCACGGCGGAACGCTGGCTGACGCAATATCCGACATCATAGACGTCCACCTTCATGCTCTCGAGCAAAAGCCACGCTGCGTTTGGCTCGGCACCTCGCAGCGCGCGCTGACAGAATGGCTCAAGCCGCTTATGGACGAAGAGAAATGGCAATCGTGCCTGCAGGTGATGGAGCAATCGACACAAAACGATCTTTTGCCCGCCGTCTTTGCCTGCGGATATGAAAAAAACGCGGACGGAACGCCGCGTTGGGTCATCGACTGAATTTGCTGCGAACGTTCCTCAAAGGCGCGTTACCTTGAGAACTCCGAACGGCAGAGCAACCTGTTCGGTTTTTCCCTTTTCGAGTTTGATGATGTTCGAGCCGAGCCGCTCCACCATTTCGAACGCCTGAGCCTGCTGTCCGGCCCGCATCGGCACGGGTCCTTTTCCTGCGTTCTTCTTCACCGATTTTAGGAAATATTTGACAGCCCATATGCCCACCTGACGCGGCAACAGCACGTGCTGGTCGCCGGGGAGCTTCTGCAGTTCTTTGCCGAGTTGCTGCGGAATCTGGAAACCGCGCGGTGTCATTTTTGTCCACTGCACCTCAATCCAGCGGCCGCTTCCGCGCACTCGGTTCTTTTGAATCATGAGCTGCGAGAGCAGTTTACCGAGCAGCATGGGCAGGACTGCTGCGAGTCCCCAGTAGCTGTTCGTTCCGAGTGCAAAGATGAGCGCCACCGCGCCCAAGGTGATGCCGTCTTGTGCCCTGAACTTGATTCCCTGTGAGGGAACTCGTTGCCAGAGTTGAAACAACATAAACACGACCAGCATGAGTGAGCCGAGCACGAGCATCAGGCTGCGAACGATGAGCAGGAAGATCTCCATGAGTCTCGATCCTTTTAGTAATCACGTATTTAGGCTTGCAAACACTTGTAATTGATGCAACTTCAAACGCCTGAGAGCGTTCGACAGGCTAGTTCCTAGAATAGGGACGAAGGTGATGCAAGACATGACTCGAATCACAAGCGCCAACAGTCTTCCCCGATTGGGCACACGACTCACCCGATTGCGGGCATGGGAGAATGATTTTCGTCTGTTAGCGGGCGAGCGCCTATTTTCCGAGCTCAATCTGCCGCTCAGCCTGCCTGCGTGTGATTTTGTCAGCCGCCTGACCGGCGAGGGATTACTCCCCAATGCGCCCCGCTTTCTGGATTCCAACGGAACCGAGTGGTCTCTGCGCACCGACCTGACCGTCTTTTCTGCTCAATTTGTCTGTCAGCATGCGGCTGAGCTGCGGTTTCCGTTCCGTCTTTTTTACAGCGGCAAGGTCTTTTCTCCGCAGGGACTGCTTGGCGCCGAGGGCTTCAGGCTTGGGCATGCCTCAGAATTTGAATCTCTCGAGTTCGGTGCCGAGATTATTGGTGACACCACACTGGATGCCGAACTTCAGTTGCTCGACCTCGCTCTCTCGGCCCTGCGTCGGTTCGGCTATTCGGGAATCAGCGTCGGTGTCGGAGATGTTCGTATTTCGGCTGCTTTGGAAAGTTTGCTGCTCGCAAAGGTTGCCGACGAACAGGTGCGCGCGGACGTCAAGGCTCAGCTGCGCGAAGCCGTTGTTAATAAAGACGGTGCCGTGCTCGCGGCGTTGATGCAAAAATTTGAAATTGAAGATTCCGACCTCACAAAGTCTTGCCCCGAGCTGTCGCAACTTTCACGGGTGGTCGACAAATTACGCGCGGCGCATCCGCAGATTCAGTTTTTCACCGATCCGTTGCTCACCCGCCAGCGTCGATTTTACAGCGGACTTGTCTTTGATTTTTGGGCGACAGACACGCATGGATTTTTCAAAAACGTCGGCGGCGGCGGACGATATGACAGACTTTTGGAACATTTTGGCGTGCCGCAGGCTGCAGTCGGATTCATGCTGCGTGACCCTCAGACAGCAGGTGTCGAGGAAGACGTTCCTGCAGTTCAGTCCGGCTATGAAAATGCCTCCGTGTTGAACGTTCCCAGCTCCACTCGGCGTCCTCGTCGTCCGGTGCGTGTGGCGTTGCCCAAGGGGCGGCTGCAAAAGTGGGGCATTCAGGCATTTGCAGATGTGGGAATACGACTGTCTGAAAATCCAGACAGCACGCGAAAGCTGGTTTTGCTGAGTGAATGCGGAGAATATGAATTTCTCTTCGTGAAAAACTCTGATGTGGTCTCGTACGTCGAGCGCGGCATCGCCGATGTTGCGATTGCCGGCTCAGATTCACTCGATGAAGCGGATGTTGTCGGCGTTTTGCGTCCGGTGACTTTTGCATTTGGTCAGTGCCGCATTTGTCTCGCAGGTCTGCCTCAGGCGGAGCAGCGGCTGATGTCGAGCCCGCGTCCGCGGGTTGCGACGAAGTATCCGCATCTGGCAAGACGATTGCTGCGCGGAATTGGCTTGCTGCCTGAACTCGTTCCGTTGCAGGGCAGCGTCGAACTCGCAAGCGTCATCTCTTTCAGCGATGCGATTGTCGACCTCGTTGAAACCGGTTCCACTCTGCGTGAGAACGGGTTGGTTGTTTTCCGTGAACTCGCCCAGACACGCGTGCAGCTGGTGACCTCGCGCAGCTACTACGCACAGTTTCCCGAAACGCTTCGACATTGGCAGCACCATTGGTTGCACCATGGTCACGTTGCAGCAGCGCATTTCGGAACAGTCAATTTCGGGGAGTTAAAAAATGATTCGGATTCACAAAACAGCAGATGAAATCACACAGTTCATAAAGTCATTGGATGGGCGCTTGCCGTCCGAAGACACTGCTGTGGTGGAGCGCGTGCGCGACATCATCACGCGGGTGCGCAACGGCGGCCGGCAAACTCTTTTGCAGGTGCGGGCGCAGTTTGAAAATGTTCCCGAGTCCTCTCCGTTGACCTACACAGCCGCAGAGCTTCGTACACTTGCTGAAAAGTGCCCTGCGGAAACCCGCAAAATTTTGCGCAAATCGATAGAGCGCGTTCGTGAGTACCACACGATCCAGCGTGACGAGACCCGCTGGATCGATATTGGTTCGAGCCGATTTGCCTCACGAATCCAGCCGCTCGATTCCGTTGCTTTGTACGTTCCAGGAGGCAAGGCGTTTTATCCGAGCAGCGTGATTATGTCTGCCGTGCCTGCGCAGGTCGCGGGGGTTGAACGCATTTCAATTTTCACTCCGGCCCGTTCGTTGCAGGATCCTGTTTTTGCCGCCACTGTTTGTGAGTTGGATTTGCAGGAAGTTCATGCCGTCGGCGGTGCGCAGGCCGTGGCACTGGCTGCATTTGGTGACGAGCACCTGCGCCGCTTCGACAAGATTGTGGGTCCGGGTAACATCTACGTCGCAACCGCCAAGCAGCTTCTTGCCGGACGCATTGGCATCGACGGTTTTGCCGGACCTTCGGAAATACTCGTTCTTTCGGACGGCAGTTCGCCAGCCGACTGGATCGCTCTAGACCTGCTGGCACAAGCCGAGCATGACGAGGATGCCAGCGCGGTATTGCTGACGACATCGCTCGCTGAAGCAGAAGAAGTTGCCGTCCGGTTGTCCGCACTCGTCGATGATGTGTGCGCCGACCGTGCTGCGATTGCAAAGCGGAGTCTTGCTCAATGGGGAGCTGTTTGTGTTGTTGGCAGCCGGCAGGAACTGGTGGAGATTGCCAACCTGCTCAATGCAGAGCACCTGCACGTTCAAACGGCGTGCGCGCTTGAAGATGCCGGCGAAAAATTCTGGTTGCAGTCTTTACGCGGTGCGGGGGCGATCTTTTTGGGCCGTTGGAGTGCCGAAAGCTTTGGAGACTATCTGGCAGGACCAAGCCATGTGCTTCCGACGGCCGGCACAGCGCGTTTTGCCTCGCCGCTGGGAGTTTATGATTTCATCCGCCGATCGTCGGTGCTTGCAATGAGTGCGCAGGATGCCCGCACGCTCGCCGAAGACACCGGACGATTTGCCGATGCCGAGCAGCTCTGGGCACACGCTGCTGCAGCCCGTGTTCGCCGTGAGGGAGGACAATGAAATGCCAAGAGAACAGAAGACGCTGAATGAATTGTTCCGCGCAGAGGCACTGAGTTTTCCTAAATATGCGCTCAATGAGCCGCCGGCGCGCACACGTCTTCACCAAAATGAAATGTTGCTGCTGACGCAATCCGAGCGTGAAGAACTCATTGCTGTTCTTGCCCGCAGTGCCGAGAACGGCTTCGCAATCAACACCTATCCGAGCCTCCAGCCCGAGCGTCTGCTGTCGGCCTTTGCGCGCAGTCTGGATGTGTCTCCCGAAAATATCGAGGTGACAGCTGGTAGCAGTCAGGCATTGACCCTTCTTGCCGAGTCTCTTTTTGCATCAGGACGCAGGGTTGCCATTACGTCACCGAGTTTTTCGCTCTATGCGCATCTGGCGAGGCTGTACGGCAGCGAAGTAACACCCATCGAATTGGATGAGAATTTTGAATTCTCGCCGCGCAGCCTTTTCAGCGCACAAGTGCTTGATTCGGATGTGGCCATCATCTGTTCGCCCAACAATCCGACCGGCACAACCATGTCGTATGAAACGATTCTCGAGTTTGCCGACCAGTTCAAAGGTGTACTTGTCGTAGATGAGGCGTATTTCGAATTTTTTGCTCCGCAAGGCGGTGTCTCTTGTGTTGGGCTGGCAACGCAAAGAAACAATGTCATCGTGCTGCGCACCATGTCGAAAGCATGGGCCGGAGCAGGCCTGCGCGTGGGTGCGATGGTTGCGCATCGTGATGTGATTTCAATCTTCAGCGCACTGAAGCCTCCGTATTCGATTGCGTGGCCTTCAGAAATAATGGCGGCGTATCTGTTGTCAGAAAAAGTCAAAGAAACTCAATCGCGCGTGCAAACAACGATCGCGCAGGTGGGCGATCTGCAGACTTTGCTCAAAAGCTTTCCGGCAGTCGAATGTCTTGCCGATTCGAGGGCGAATTTCGTTTTTTTCAGAACGACGCAAGCGGCGCAGCTTGAGGACGCCTTGGTACGCAAAGGTTTTCTCATTCGTCGCTACACCGGCGGCCGTTTAAACGACTGCGTGCGCATCAGCATGCCGCCGTCCGAACAATTTGAATGTCTTAAAACTTCGTTGTCAGAGGTATTGTCATGACTGGATCAGCAACACGCATTGTTACTCTCGAAAGAAACACCAGCGAGACACAAATCAAAATCCGTCTGGCACTGGAAGGACGAGAGGCCGGTTTTCAGACCCGTGTCAGCACCGGCATCGGATTCTTTGATCATATGCTGGAAGCGTTTGCCAAGCACGCTGCGATAGCCCTCGAACTCGACTGTCAGGGAGATTTGCACATCGATCAGCACCACACGGTCGAAGATGTTGGCATTGCGCTCGGGCAGGCTGTGGCCAAAGCGCTCGGCGACTGTGCCGGTATCGAAAGATTCGCTCTGATGGAATGCCCGTTGGACGAAGCTCTCGCAAAGGTTGTCATTGATGTGTCGGGCCGTCCGTTTCTCTATTACGGCGTGCAGTTCCGCCGTCCATTCATCGGGCAGCTGGATAGCTCGCTGATCCGCGAGTTCTTTTCCGGTTTTGTTTTGCATGCACGCTGGACACTGCACATCGATGTATTGCGTGGCGAAAACGACCACCACGTAGCTGAGGCGGTCTTCAAAGCCTTCGCACGTTCGGCACGCGTGGCATGGAAACGCGGCGGAGATGTGGGTATTCCTTCAACAAAGGGCATGCTTGTATGAGCACGGCTGACATTGGCAATACTCCTTTCGAGATATATCCGGCCATCGACCTTCTCGATGGAAAGAGCGTTCGCCTGCTGCAGGGCAAGCGGCAGAGTGCACACGTGGTGCATGACAATCCGCTCGAGCAGATTCGTCAATACGCCGCTGCGGGAGCGCGGTGGGTGCATGTGGTGAATTTGAATGCCGCATTCGGAGACAGCGCCGCCGAGCACGAAGGAGCCCGTCAAACAGAGCAGGTCATCAGCCAGCTGGTTGGATCTTCTCGCTTAAAAATTCAGATGGGCGGCGGTATCCGTTCGCTCGGGGCGGTTGAAAAGGCGCTTGCCTTGGGCGTCGATCGAATCGTCATTGGAACCTGGGCAACATCTGATTTTGAGACCGTTATGGCCTGCGTTCGCCGGAATCCCGAACGCTTTGTGATTGGCGTCGACAGTCTGGGCGGGCGAATCGCGATTCGCGGCTGGACCCAGACGACTGAGGAAACAACCATCGATTTTGCCCTTCGCCTCAAGAGAGCAGGCGCACTTCGCGTCCTTTTCACTGAAGTGGAGCGCGATGGACTCTTGCAAGGCGCCGCTGTCGAGGCAAGCGCCGAGCTCGCGGCGATGTCGGGATTGGAAGTGATTGCAAGTGGTGGAGTTGCCGGAATAGATGACGTTCGGGCGTTATCAAATTGTCATGGAGTGGCCGGAGTGGTGACAGGAAAAGCAATTGCTGCTGGGAATTTGTCACTTTCAGAAGCACTTTCCATACAAAGACGTTGAGATTGCCGTTAGCTGCGGTGGAGTTGTTTCGCAGCTCGCGGCACCGTGATATGCCTCCAGCGGTTTGCCATTATATTGCCCGCCCGAACGAGGTGTCACGATGCAGTCTCAGGATGTTTCGTCTTCCACGTGGCTTGATAAAGTTCCTGTCAAAAATGTGTTTCTGAGTGTCTCCGACAAAACCGGTCTGCGCGAGTTGGCGCAGTTTTTGGTGTCGCAGGGTTGCTCGCTTTCGGCAACAGGTTCAACAGCCGAGCAACTTGCGTCATTCGGTTTTCCCGTGCGCTCGGTCGAGTCAATCACCGGATTCCCCGAGATACTCGGCGGACGCGTAAAGACTCTTCATCCCAAGATCTTCGGTGCGATTCTAGCCAAGCCCAATTCAGATTCCGATGCGCATGATCTTGAAATGCACCATATCGAAAAGTTCGATTTGGTTGTTTGCAACCTCTATCCCTTTCAGGAAACCCTGCGGCGGACAGAAGAACTTTCTCAGCTTGTGGAAAATATCGACATCGGTGGTGTGAGCCTGCTGCGCGCGGCTGCGAAGAATTTTATCCGCGTCGGCGTGCTCTGCGATCCTCAGGATTACAAATTGTTCATCGAGTCGGTGCAAAAAAATGCCGGCTCGCTCGCGGGCCAGCTGCGGGTTGAGCTTGCACTGAAAGCGCTCAGTGAAACAGCCACCTATGATGAAGTCATTTCGATTGCACTGCGCCATAAACTGCACGGAATCACCGGAGTCAGGCTGGGTGCCGGCCCCGTCCAGCGTCAGGCGATGCTCTCGGCGCAGCTGCTGGAAAGCCAGATTGCCTACGAATTGGAGCGCGTTAAGCCATTGCGCTACGGCGAAAATCCCCACCAAAAAGCAGCACTCTATCGGACCGACTCGGGGGTTGTTCACCGCGGTGCATCCTGCTCTCTGGTGGACGCTCAATGCTTGAACGGCAAGGAACTATCATACAATAATTATCTCGACATGGAGCACGGTCTGCGGCTGATTGCCGAGCTTCGAGACTGCGCGACGGTTATAATCAAGCACAACTTGCCCTGCGGCGTAGGCCTGGGATCGACACCTCTCGAATCCTATCGGCGTGCATTTGAGGGCGATCCGGTGAGTCCGTTCGGTGGCGTGGTACTTTTCAACCGCAGGGTAGACCTCAACTGCGCTTTGGCACTCCACGAAACATTTCTGGAAGTGATTGTCGCTCCCGAGTTCGATGCGGATGCACTCGAGACACTGCGCGCCAAAAAGAACCTCCGGCTTGTTGTGCTCAACACCCAGTTGCCGCTGATGAACAAGCAGCAGCTCTCGCAGGTGCAAGGTGGCTTTCTCATTCAGGACGTCGATGACACAATTTTTGACCCGGAAAAACTGCATATTCCGACCAATGTGACACCGTCGCCTGCGGATAAATCTGCCTGCTGGTTTGCGTATTCGGTGGTAAAACACGTTCGTTCCAACGCCATCGTCATTGCAAATGGACAGCAAACGATTGCCGTGGGAGGTGGTTTCACGAATCGTGTTGACGCGGTCGAGTATTGCCTACGCAAAGCAAAACTGTCCCTCAAGGGGGCGGTTTTGGCATCGGATGCATTTTTCCCCTTTCCAGACAGCATCGATCTCATCAAAGATTCAGGGATACGTGCGATCATTCAGCCGGGTGGCAGCGTGCAGGATGCAGCTGTGATTGACGCCTGCAATAAGGCCGGAATTGCAATGATCATCACGGGATTCAGGCATTTCAAACACTAATGAAGTGGTTCTGCTATGGCCCGGAACTGGAACACAAACATACGAAGGGTGCTTTTTTGCGGCGTCCTCGTTAGTGTTTTCTCGTTTTCAGCCTTCTTGCCGGCCTGTGTCAAAAAGTCGGATCGGGCCAAGGGTGAACTTCGTTCCATCACCGTGCGCGGAAAACCGGACGCATCTTTAGAATTAGTTTTATTGAAAAGTTTTGGAATTTCATCTGAGATTTTGAAGATAAACTATTCTGTTTCTGGTGCTTCAGCGTCGGCCGATGGCGGCGTTTTCGGTTTCTCAGGTTTGTCGGTCGAGCTCAAGAGTCCAGACCCACAAACAGTGCGAAATTTGCTTCCGCTCTATGCGCAAAGTGCGGCCTCGCGGGTGAATTTCCAAAGTAACGCCGGCATCTTTTCAGTGAGTGATCTCATGTCGCCGGCAGTTCAGGCTGTCATTGGCCGTGAGTTGAAACTCAATCAGTCGGGACTAAACTTTTCGAGCGCGGAAGCACTGCTTTCGGTGTTGCTCTCAGACTCTGCACAGCTGCGTTTCGTCAGCCACGACAAATCCAACATTTCGAATCTTTTTGGGGATGGATTGAGCTTCAAATCGGTTGGCGAGATTCCCGACTTCAGCAAGCCCGTGGCTGCCGACAAACGCGAGCGCAACAGTGGCTTTGCTGTAGGAGATATGCTGATCATTTCGGATAAGAGTTCACCGTCCGAGCTTCTGCACGCAGCCGTTTGGGTTGATCACGACGTCTACTTTGAAGTGCTGCCTATGGCGCAGTCGCTGGTTTTTCGCTTTGCGAGCTATGCGCAGTTGATGCAGGAGCTCTCGTCGCGACTGCGGACTGACGTTAGATTGCTCAAGATGTTGATCGTTCGAAAAAATGTTTCGTGGTCTGAAGTCGCAGGGCGAGTGCGGCAATTCCGTGACCAGAAAATTGCCGGCACCGGCCAGTTGATTTCCGATCCGGCCGGCCGTGCCCGCGCATCAGCGCTGGAAGGTCTGACCCTTACGACACTCTTGCCTCGCGAAAATTCAGACGAGCGCTGACGCAATTCAGACTGCGTCTGCAGAGGTCAATTGCCGACGACGGGTTTCAGCAAGATAATCGAGAATAATTCCCACTCTCTTTGCCTCATCAACTGAATATCTCCGGCTGTTGAGGCCGCGGATGGCGACTTCTTTGTAGAAGAGCCGACTCACGTCAACCTGTTCCGAGAATTTGCAGCTGAGCGTCGTGCGCTCGGCTTTGGCAATCAATTCGTCGATGGGCGGATAATGCGGCTTTAGATCCGTTAAAAAACGAGGCCTGACTATTTTTTGTGGCTTGCCCATAAGCTTGCTCAATGAAGTCATACCCAATTTCTCCTTCTACAAGGTGCGAAAACTGCGCACTGCGGCAGTGGTAGGGTAAGATATAAAAGCCTGCAATCATTTTTTGCTTATTGATCAGGCAGGGGTTTTGCTTCCTCTGTTTGCCCACCGCTGCCGAATCAAGCTGGTTTAGTGCCTGAAAGTATTCAGTATTTTTTCTCATATCGTAAGAAATCGAAGCAATAAAAATTATTGAAACACTCACCGTATCTTGCTAGGGGCTTGAGACCATGTCTCCAAATTCGGCGAGGTCGCGCGTGAAGATATCCAAACCGCCATTCGGTACGCTCCCCAAGGTTCTGCTGTTGTCTGTTTTGTCCGGACTTTCCCTTATCGCCTGTACACGCCGTGCAGAAAATCGCGAGGAGCTTCCATCGGGCCGTTACGTTCAACCAGAGGTGCCCGTCACTCCTGCGCAGAACAAGAGCCTGGGTGAAGAACTGGAAAGCCAGCTGACCGATTCCTTGGAACCAATCTTCACGAGCACTTTGCTCTCTTCGGATCGTTCGCAAAAAATGTCCGAGCAGCAGTGGAGCCGCTTGTCGCGTGCGATGTCGCAGAGCTTTGCTAAAGAAATGGCTGCGCGGGCGCAGCGTAACATCAGCACAAATTGTGTTTCCAATTCAGAAAAGACCGCAGCATATGTGAGCTGTCTTGTGTTCGAGGTAATTGGAGATCATCTGGCGAGCGTCAACGCCGCGCGCCGCTGGATCAGCAGCTTTGCGCAGCTAAAAGACTCCGCCGGAAAGAATTTTTATTCTGAAACCGAAGCGGTGGACATCGCTTATGCATCATCCGAAATTATCGTGAGCGTCTTCACGAACAGAAACAGCGTTGAAAATATGCTGGTTCGGCTCAACCGGACTGTCGATGGTGCTGTCCGTGCACTTGAGATTCTCTCGGCTCGTCAGGTCTCCCTCGACATGCCGTATCTCTCGGAGTCATTTATCGAGGGACGTCAGTTTGTGCTGACCACCTCTCTCCAGCAGGGATCGGTGGGAACGAGCAGAGTCTTCAACCTTGACTCAATGATCGTCCGTCTTGAAATCAACAACAACCGTCTTGTGATTCTTCGCAGCGGTGATGGCCTGTACGCCGGTTCTTCGCAGGAAGACCTCATCGTAGGTGCTTATCCTGTCGTGCGAACCGTCCAGCCCGAAGGCCAGTCGGAAGATTTCTATCAAATTGATTTCAGTAAGCCCGAAAACAAGAACTTCCTTGTGTCCACTTTCGCATCCGGAGCCGCTCTTCAGCTGAGCGCCGATGTCGTTGTTCCACGCATCGCCCATGCGGCCAAGCCGGTGCTCGGGCCGATGACGAACGGTCTTTATTTTACAAAGCAGGATGCCAACTTCGTTATCGACCAGCTCGTTTTGGTGAATTCGGACGAGGCGATTTTCGGTGAGGGCGACGAAGACGAACAGATCAAGGATCCCATCCGCCCGACGGTTCACGTCGTACAGGGTTTCTTTCCTGTGCCAGAAGGCGAAGACAGCTTTGAGATGAAACAGGCTCTTCCTGTAGATTTGTCGCAGCAGGAATTGCGCGCACGCGGTGTCAACGACCAAACCAACGGTCGCGATGTTCCTTACTTCGCGACGCCGGGAATCTTTGAAAGCAGCGGCGGACGCGCCAGCAAACTCGTGCCATACGTGCGCAAGTTCAACCGCGAAAAAGAAATCGTTTTCGTTCTGAGCCGCAATGTTCCTGGTCCATTGGTGCCGGTTCTCAAGTCTGCGGTTTTGTCGTTCAAGGAAGTGTTTGACAGCCTTGCAAACAAGGACGCTCCGGTCCCGGCAATCAGTGTCTACACCCAAGACGAATTCGAAGAGGCAAATCGCACACAGGGTCTTGCACTGGGCGGAAGCGTCATCGCGGCTGATCCACGTGTGAATATGATCTTCTGGGATGACTCACTGAATCTTGGTTCTGCGTGGGCGACTGCGGCAGCCAATCCCAAGACGGGCGAAATTATTTCGGGCGACGTCATGCTCTCTGGCTCAATGTGGGCCATGGAGGGTTGCAAAGGTTACTTCCAAAGAACCTGGCAAAAAGACAAAGAACCTAATTTGCCAAAACGTCCTTCGGGCAGCGTTCCGTCACCCGTCAGCCGGTTCTTGTGGGAAGCCAAATGCGATGCGGCGCTGAGCAATCTTGGCATTTTCAAAGCGCGCGGCAATCCTGTGGCAGAGCCGTCAAACGACAATGCCAAATTGGCAGAGTTCGAGCGTGCGAATCGTGAAGGCGATCTGAAAACTCTGGCCCGTCATGCATCGGAGCTGCTCGGACGCACTGTCGACGCAAACGAGATGGTTTCTGAACTTTCGCATGCGCGCGCTGGCGGGAAAGAGTCTGCACAGTCGCTCGCCGACGCGTATGCCAAACTCAGCAAGGACAACGGTTCACTCAAAAAGAATATCGACAAGAGAGTCGGTCAGCTTCATACGATGCTCGGTGCAAATGAATCTGATTCGCAGATGAGAACACTCGCGTCGGGCCGCAACGTTGTACGTGCGAAGCTCGATTGCGTGCGCAGTGCAATGCCTAATGCCGACATTCAGCTCGCCGAAGGCGGCGCTCCGCGCATTGACTCACCCTATGTTACTTCTGCAGAGCAGGGTGCGCTTGCATTGGTCCGGTCCGTGGTTGTGCATGAGCTCGGACACATTTTTGGCTTGCGTCACAACTTCATCGCATCAACGACTCCGACGGTTTATGCGGACGATGCAAAGCTTCCGCTTGCGATTGATTCCGGCACCGATTCGGTGATGGACTACAATGACTACGGTATCGAGATGACCGCCGGTGCGATGCGCGATTTCAGCAAAGCAGAAGGCGCTGTCGGTCTTGCGACGTTTGGAATTTACGATGTGCTTGCTCTCGCAACTGCATACGGCCTTCCAACCGACACCATCAAATTCAAAACTCCGCCTGCCTTCTGTACTGACAGCAACGTCGGAACATTCGGCAATTGCCAGCGTTTTGATTTCGGCAAAGATTACAATGAATACATGATGCACCGCATCAACTTGATTCTGCAGCGTCTGCGTTATGCGAATCCGATGGATGCGATCCTCGATCCGCGCCTGCCGGGAATTTACGCGCAGCAGATCAGCACGCTCACTCAAGAACTTCTCAAAATTACGGCTCTGTGGGGTATCGCGCAGTCGTCGGCAGTTGAGACGAGCGAGGTTGCAGTCCTAGACGCGCTTGTGCGCTCTGCTGAATTTGCATACCGCGGAGTCGGCGCGCGTCAGGAGTTTTTGAAGAAGTTTCCTGCACAGTACGGAACAGAACTGATTGGCACATACGCTGCAATGAGGCTGCCAGCTTCTTTCTTTGCGAGTCCTGAATACGGTGCACTTATCTCGTCGCTCATCCGCCGGGAAATGGACCTCAACGTGATCGCGGTTGCGCGCGTTCTGCAAGATCGTTCACGTGGCAGAGGCTCTGATTCCGCGTACCTTGGTTCTATTGCGAATGTGACCTCGGGCGGCACTGTCCTTCCTTACCTTGACGACATGCTCGGTCATTTCGGAACGCGGGTCATTTTGCAAAAGGGCGCACAGACCTCGTTCGAATATTTCTTCGATGGCCAACGCTATGACAGCAGTGGCGCGACGCTCGACGGCAAGCCGTTTGCGCTGACGCTTGAAAAACCGCTCTTCAATCATCAAGCGCAGATCTCCGTCGTTCCGAACGTTGTTCTCGACGGTCCTGCACCTGGTTCACGCAAGACGGTGACGGCACTCGTCAAAGGTCGTCATTCGATCGATGAAATGGTGCGTGCGATTGCGGCGCTGAGCGTTCTTGCCGGTGAGAACCCCATTCACCCTGCGGTTTCTGAACTCGCGCAGCAGGCAGAAGTTCTTCAGTCGATGCTGCAGACAGACGCGTGCGCTGCGAGTCCGGAAGACTTCGCTACGCTTTCACAGTGCGAGAATCTGCGTGCCGAGGCACGTGCTCCGGCTGCGGTAATTCTGAACATGGTGATGTCGGCTGCTCAGGGTGCTCTGCCTGCAACGATGGTTGCCTCTGGCGAAGAGCGCTGAGCTGTCGTGGTGTTGGTGGTCGTATCGGGAGTCAAGCCGATGAGGTCGATTGCGATAGGCCCGACACTCACCTGTGCGAGTTGAGGATGCCCTGCACGCAGGGTTACCTCGACACTTTTACTGATTTTCAGTTCCGGCACGGCGACCTCAAACTGCAGCCGCGCCTGGCCTTCCCAAATACAAACAACGTCTTTTGGACAGCGTGAGTCTTCGAGAACTTTGACGAAGCTCACGCTGACTTTTTTTCCATCAACGTCGAACTCAGCGGTTTTTCCCAAGGCAATTATTTTTTGCGAGGTCGCCTGCAAAGGTTTGTAGCTCGCAGCCTGATTGGCGGGAAGCTGCTGCTGGCCGGAGGCATTGTCACTACCTTGTTGCCCGATGGCGATTTGTCCCGACTGGCTGTCTGCAGAACCGGCGGTGGCAGTTGCGGCCGGAACCGGCTCCGGCATGAAAGAAAAAAAACGGCTTTTGCAAGCCGTTTGGCTAATCAGGGCAAGGCTGCCGACGATGAGTCTGGTTTTCATCTTGGTGAATCTCCTGATGCCATGGATGTGTTTCGTTCTTCATAAATCATGAGCCACAGTCGGGCATTGAAGGACTGGTTCGGGTTCAGAGGTTGTCTGAGTTCATCGATGTCCCAGCCGTCGGAACGCAGGTTGTCGACGAATTGTTCGAGGAACTTCTTTTCGAGTGCAAACATCTCTTCCCTGACTTCAATGTTGAACGTGAGGCAGCGGCGGCCTATTTCGCCTGAGGTACCGATAAACCGTACAATGTAATGGCCGGCGTGTGGGGCGCTTTCGAGGTAACGCTCCCTTAGAGACTGTTCGATTTGCTCGAGCTCCCAGTTCCCCGTCCTTGGATTCACATGACACTCCGTTTGTCTTACTCTTGGTCATAATATCATCCCTGCGGAGCCGCTCCAACGCGGTGAACGCCTCCGAATCTTGTTTGGCCGTCACAATCTTTTCACTTTTGGGCCAAACGCTGGCGTTTTTTTCTAGTTTTAGGGGTGGTTTTGACGGTGATGTCTTGACTCCGAAAATGCCCCAATATGTGGTTGTGCGGCCTCTTGTCTTTGCGTAAGAAATTCTATTCGGTTCGGGCGCTCGAAGGACTAAGGGGTATGCCATGTCGGTTCAGGGCTTTTTGCAGAAGATCGGCAATTCCAGTTTTACTTTTCTGTATGTGATTGTCGTTTCCGTACAATTTATATCAGCCTGTGGAACAGGCACTGAGCCTCAGTACAGCCGTGTCAATTCCGAATTTCAGAGAGAATATGGAGCGCGCTTTGATGTTCCGTTGGTGTGCGGCGGTCCGACACCGGAACAGGCTTTGGATGTTGTTATTGATTCGGCTAGAAGATTGAGTGATTTTTGCGAAACGCAAAATCAACGCACTTCAGCTGCGGGCTATCTGCGCTGCCCCGTTGGTTTGTGCCAGCAGGAATACAAGCCCGGTACCGTGGCTGCTCCAACGATGACCTTCGGCATCAATAATGGAACCGGAATGAGCGGCATGTTCGGCGGGTTTGGCGGTAGCACCGGTGGTGGGAGCACATCGCCCGGCGGCAGCGGAACTGGCACAGGGCCTTTTGGCAGACTCTACGACTCTGTTTTCGGCCCGCGTCTTTATTTTTCGTTTCAGTTCACCATCCCTCTGGCAAAAAGCCCCGACCAACTGACCTGCGTAAATCCGCTCAATTCGATGGTTCAGACGGCAATTTTATCTGAGATCGGCAAGGCCGCACTCGCTGCAAAAAATGGCCCATGCATTCCGCCATCCGGTAAATGAAACTTCGAACTGAGGAATCCGTATGAGCTCCTCTGGTGGAATGACAAAACGGAAAACGGCTTCGGTGCTTAGTTTTGCTGGAATTATGTTCCTTGCAATGGCGGTGTCGCAGGCACGGGCAGGCATTCGTGAAAATGCAACGACAGGCTCTGCGGCTGATCTCGGCGAAATTCCGCCTGTCGGTTGGCCTTTGGGGGCACCGCTCACGTGCAGTGCCATGACAGGGCCGTTGTCTGAAAGTCTGCGGTCGGCAGCTGAAAAACTACGTGGTTACTGCAATGAGCAAAATCAAAAAATGCGCGATGAAGGTTTCAAGGCCTGTTCGATAAATGAGTGCCTCGATTCTGCTGTGACCCGTGACGGCGGATATGATCACGGAACTTTTTCTCTTCGTCTTTCACGGAGCACCTACACTGGCGAGCCGGTGCTGACTTTGACCTACACTTATCCGTTCAACGTTTCTCCCAATGGAACTTTTCCTGTGTGCTTTGACCCAATCAGCCGGTCGCAGGAATTGCTCAACGATGAGTTCGCGCAGTGGGACTTTAAGCGCTTTATAGAGTTTTGTGCGGCTCGACCTGAATCACGGCCCGAGAGTCCTCCATCTTAGAGCTATCAGACAGAATTAAAAAAAAGAGACCGCGGATATGGAAATCCGCGGTCTCTTTTTGTGTCGTTCGCTGCCGCGACTTTTAGAATGTCACTTCGCGGAGGAGATCCGGATTGTCCAGAACTCGGCCTGAGCCCATCACAACAGCTGTGAGTGGGTTTTCGGCGACGAGAATCGGCAGGCCTGTTTCTTCACGCAAGAGAATGTCGAGGTTGCGGATAAGCGCACCGCCGCCGACGAGCACAATGCCCTTGTCGACGATATCAGCAGCGAGTTCCGGCGGAGTTTTTTCGAGAGCAAGACGAACCGCTTCAACAATTGCGTTGATGGGCTCCTGCATCGCTTCGCGGATTTCTTCGCTGGTGACTTCGATTGTTTTCGGAATACCGGCAACCAGGTCGCGGCCCTTGACCTGCATGGTGCGGATTTCTTCCTCTGGATATGCAGAGCCGATCGCAATCTTGATTTGTTCAGCTGTTCTCTCACCGATCAACACGTTGAAGCGGCGTTTAAGATAGTTGACGATTGCCTCGTCCATCTTGTCGCCGCCCACGCGTACGGATTTTGAGTAAACGATACCGAGCAGCGAGATGACAGCGACTTCAGTGGTACCGCCGCCGATGTCCACGATCATGTTGCCGCTGGCTTCGTGGATGGGGAGATCTGCGCCGATAGCTGCAGCCATGGGTTCCTCGATGAGGAATACCGATGCACAACCAGCACTTTCCGCGGACTCGCGCACTGCCCGTTTTTCAACTTCAGTGATCCCGTAGGGAATGCAGATGACCGCACGCGGGCGAACCAACGAACGGTGATTGTGAGCTACGCCGATAAAATAGCTGAGCATTTTTTCGGTCAGTTCGAAGTCGGCAATCACGCCGTCTTTCATCGGGCGGACAGCTTCAATCGTTCCGGGGGTGCGTCCGAGCATTTCCTTAGCAGCGCGGCCGACAGCTTTGACGGTCCTGAGACCGCGGCTGTCGCGCTGAACGGCCACAACGGACGGCTCATTCGCAACGATACCTTTTCCTTTGACGTAAACGAGCGTGTTGGCCGTGCCAAGGTCAATGGCAAGATCATGAGACAACAGACGCAGAAACCAATCGAACATCCACCCCTCCGAAGGCAATGGTGTGTTTTTTTGAGAAATGTTTAAAGCCCATCCGTTGTAGCACAAAACTGTGGGGAAAGTACAAGGACTCGGGCTAATAGAGTGTGTACTTGAACCCGACAAATTGAATGCGCTTGCGCACGACCAGCGGGTCATTGCGGATCCGCGCCGGAATAGGCTGGAAGGGAAACATGGTTCTGAAGACGTTTCCGACGAGGTCGTCGACTGCAGTAAAGTCCCGATAAGGTTCTCGTTTAGCGGAAATGTTGATTATTTTCCTAAGCGATCCATCGCGGTTGATGACGACGTCGTACTCGATGAATTCGCCGATTTTTCCCTCAAAACGCGACTCGGGCGGGAGAGTTCGGACGGAGCCCCAAGCCTCGACGAAACGACGGCTCAGATTGTCGAAATATCCGGCAAAAGTGTATTCCGTTCGTGTGATAGGCTCTTTGGGGTCTCGTTCGCTGACGATGTCCGGAACGTCGATATCTCCAGCAATTGCGCCGGCACCGATGACTTCACCAAGGTGCCGCTGTTTAGCAATGAAGTCCTTATTGCCTGACGGCAGCAGCGGGCTTGCGGGACCTTCCATCAGAGGCCCTTTTGCTGAAGGTGGCTCTGCGCCCGCAGATTTTGAATTTTCGGGAATTTCCACGACAGGAGTGTCGCGCGGCAGTTCACTTTGAGCTTCCGTCGTTGTCAAAACTTTTTGTTTTGCCTCAGCGGGCTTTTCCTTCTTTTTAGCGGGAGGTTCGGCGGGTTTTTCTGATTTTTCAGCCGGAGCCTCAATCAGTTGTTTGTCGGGTTGTCTGATGGTCACCCGCACCGATTCGCTCTTGGGCAGAGACTCCTGTGAGCCTTGCAGCCACGATAGCGGGACGAACAGCGGGAGTGTATGCAGCAGGATTGTCAGCGGCACGATGACAATCAGCGCAGTCTGCTTTTCATCAATGAAAAGTGAATGCCATATGTCGGTGACCTGCTTTGATGGTTTGACCAGCTTTGACAATGCCCCGCCTTTGCCGTTGAATTCGACTCCAAACATAGGACAGAAAGGTGCACTTGCAAATGCACGCATCGAACGCCCCGCATCAAGTCTTTGATGCTGTAATTTTTGGTAGTGGTCTTGCAGGTTTGTCGTGCGCGCGCCGGCTTGCTGTCAGCGGGCAAAAAGTGGTTGTTGTCGAAAAGGCGAAAGAGCTCGGCGGCCACTTGTTACCTTTCGAACGCTCGGGCGCCACCTTTGAGGTCGGGATACATTATATTGCAGACACTCAGGTTGGCAGTCACTTTGCAAGGTCGCTCGAGAAGCTGGATGTAGAACTCACCCGCATCAGCCTTGATGACGAATTCGAGACGTTGATTTTTGATGGCGAGAAATCGACGGACAGCAAAGAAAGAAAACGGATAAATTACTGCAGTCCGGTCAGTAGTTTTATGGAATCATTGCAGCGAGACTTTCCTGCGGAAGCAGAGGGAATCCGTAAATATTTTTCCTATCTCGAACTTGCTTGGAGTGTTGCGCGGCAGTTGACCTTTCCGGTGGGCATAGCTGAAGTCGGGAAAATTTTTCTTCGGCATCCGCACAAGGCGCGCCTGATATTTTTGGCAACCCGCACGCTCAAGCAGGTGTTTGAGCACTGCGGTTTGTCGCATCATCTACGCGAAATTCTCGCGGTCCACCACGTTCTCATTGGTGTGCCGCCTTCGCGTGTGAGCGCGTTTCTGCACATGACGGTGCAGCGATATTATTTTGAAGATGCAGGTTTTATCCGCGGCGGTGGACGCGCGATGATTGACTCCCTGATGCATCCTGAAGTCAGGTATTACAGCAACACCGACGCGCGATTTGAAAAGTTGCAGCGGCCCCATGCCGGCGCTCCAGACGCTCGTTACAGGGTGATTTTGCCTGGCGGCGATCACATTCTGACGCGGCAGGTAGTCTGGACCGCCGATCCGCGCGCGCTCACAGATGCTGGCGCAGGTTTAGCTTTGTCATCATGGCTGCGTGAAAAGCTGGCGCGCGCAGAGGCACCGCATGCTTTGGTTGTCGGATATTATGCAACTCGAAAACCGTTACAGGAATACGGCTTGTGCAATCGCAATTATTGGTTGATGGGCGAGCTTGATTCGGAGCAGTGTTACCTTGAGGCCGATCCGCTTGCACTCGCTTCGCAGGCTCCACTGTATATGTCGACAGGTTCACTGCGTGATCCGGACGCAATCAAGCAAGGTAACAAGCTGGGTGCACAGGGAGTCTTTCAGGCAATGTTTTTGTGCCCGCCGAACGCTGACATCTGGGGCGGAGAGGATCCGGATTCGTACAGGGTCCCTGAGAGCAAGGGTGGCTATGGCCGTCATTACCGGCAGCTCAAGGAAGCGGTACTCAAAAATTTGACGCAGCGGATTCTGGCTCAATGGCCGCAGCTTGAGGGCGAGCTTGTGTGGTGCGAGTTGGGTTCCCCGCTCACACACAGGCGCTATTTGAATTCACGAACCCTCAACGGATACGGCTTCGCACCGACGGTTTCGGACCTGCTTTGGAAGCGTCCGTCGGCATGGACGGGAGAGGCTGGGTTGTTTCTTTGCGGTGCACACATTCGTCCCTCTCACGGAATTGTGACGGCGCTGCTCAACGGCGTCGGGCTTGCGGATTTGCTAACCACCTGCGAACATTGAGATGGGAGGGCCTAGGGGTGGCCAACGCTGCAGCAGGACAAGAAAAAGCGGGCAACAAAGAAAAGGCGATTGCATTTTCGCGTCCTGAGCAGGTGCTCGAGATTTTGCGCGAGGTGAACCGCCGCAAAACCCAAGTTCTCATCAAATATTCGAGCGACGGAAAACTTGTCCGCGGAGTTGTCGAAGACCTTCTCTCCAGTGAGGGTTCGTTGGTTGTGTCGGGTATTTCTTCCGCCGGCGATCAGCTTCTTGCACCCTATAAACTGGTCCGCATCGAGTTCATTCTGCTGTCGAAGAAAATTATTTTCGTCACGAAAATCAAACAGCGCATTCCGGGCAAGATTCTACTTGCCGTGCCTGATAAACTCGTTGCACTCGAACGACGCGCGAACTCGCGTTTTCGTGTGCCGATTGCCTGTGCCGCATTTCTTGAGTTTTCAGACCGGCAAATCGAACTTGACAGGTTTGACGCTCCTTTTGTGCCGCGTTTTTTACGCGACGATGGTGCGCGTGCCGCGCGTGTCCGCATTGATGACGTGAGTCTGGGCGGTGTTGCGTGCTTCACCCGCTACGGTGCTGTTGCCGACTTGTTCCGTGCCGATGAAGACGAACTGAATGCGCATTTGTATTTGCCCAGCACGGCACCTCTGGCCGTGCGTGTTTCGGTGCGTTGGACAAAGAAAACCACCGCAGCTGTGCTGGGTGGCAGCTACGACGACTTTCAGCGCATCATTGCTACGCGTTTGAAGGTGCTGCCCAGCGCCGAAGACATGCAGATGCGTGAAAACTTTTACCGAATTGGCTTTCAGTTCACCGAGGTGACCAGCGAACTTGACGCGTCGCTGAGGTCGTTCATCAAGCTTGTTCAAACTGCGGAATCTGTGTAGGAATGTGGGTCTTCCATGCGGAGACTCACACATGCCAGAAAGTCTGTTGCCCGGCCTCTCTCTCTTTGCCGATTTTACCCCGCAAGATTTCAAAGTGCTCAAGGGATATTTGCAGAAAGCCTCGGCCAAGTCCGGTGAAGTGATCTACACTCCCGGCAACGTGCGCGACCGAATTCGAATCGTTCTTTCGGGCCGTGTGGAATTACAGGCCCAGCAGGGAACGTCAGACTGGGACGAAATCACAACAATCTATGGCCCCGGACAGTTCATGGGAGAGGCGTCCTTGTTGAAGGAGGGAACCCTTCATCAGGCCACCTGTCACGCCCTGACGGATGTTGAATTTTTTCTTTTAAGGCGTGAATCGTTTTTGAAGATGCACGTCGAGCATCCACAGCTGGCCGGCAAGCTGCAGCACAACGTCGCCTCCTACGTATACAGCAGGGTGCAGGGTGCTGCCGACAGAGGTCTGCTTTCTTCAGTCTACAGTTCGGGAAAGACGAGAACGGAGCACGATCTGCTGGGTGATCGTGAAGTCCCCGCGGAAGCGTATTTCGGTGTTCAGACGTTGCGGGCACGGGAAAACTTCAACATCACCGGCGTCAAGCTGCGCGCGTTTCCTGCGTTGATCCGTGCGCTGGCCGAAGTTAAGAAGGCAGCCGCGCTTGCCAACAAAGATCTGAACTTGTTGCCAGATTCTGTGTGTGCGCCTTTGTGTCAGGCGTGCGATGAAGTGATTGCCGGTCATTGGCACGAACAGTTCGTGGTCGACGTCATTCAAGGCGGTGCGGGAACCTCGACCAACATGAACGCCAATGAGGTGATTGCCAACCGTGCTTTGGAGTTGGCCGGATTCGAAAAAGGCGACTACAAGAAGATTCACCCTAACAATCACGTGAACCTGGGCCAGTCGACAAACGACGCTTATCCCACTGCGGTGCGCGTCGCCATTTTGCATTCGTTACCTGTTCTCACCGAAGCTCTTGCAGAGTTGTGCGCCGCGTTTGGCCGCAAAGCAAAAGAATTCAATTCGGTTATCAAGATGGGCCGTACCCAGCTGCAGGACGCCGTTCCTATGACCCTTGGTCAGGAGTTCGAGGCATTCCGAATCAATCTGGAAGAGGACATCATGCGTCTGCAGGATGCGGCACGATTGTTCCTCGAAG
This sequence comes from Pseudomonadota bacterium, assembly GCA_039799905.1. Classification (GTDB taxonomy): domain Bacteria; phylum Bdellovibrionota_B; class Oligoflexia; order Silvanigrellales; family Silvanigrellaceae; genus RFOM01. The sequence continues at coordinate 142,521 of JBDLRP010000036.1, forward strand.
TGAACCTGGGTGGTACAGCCATCGGCACTGGAATTACCGCGCATCCGGAATATCGTTCCAAAGCAATTGCGCACTTGAACAAAATCACCGGACTTTCACTTGTCAGTTCTGCGAATCTGATTGAGGCAACACCCGACACCGGTTCCTTTGTGTTGTTTTCAGGAATTCTCAAGCGGCTTGCAACAAAGTTGAGTAAAATCTGCAACGATTTGCGTTTGCTCTCCAGCGGACCACGCTGTGGTCTGGGTGAAATCAACCTTCCGCCCATGCAGCCCGGTTCTAGTATTATGCCTGGTAAAGTGAATCCTGTTATTCCAGAAGTCGTCAATCAGGTTGCTTTTCAGGTGATTGGCAACGATCTGACAATCACATTGGCAGCAGAGGCCGGACAGCTGCAGCTCAACGTGATGGAGCCAGTCATCGTTTTCAACCTCTTCCAGTCTATGCAAATGCTCCCAAGGGCGATTCGCACGCTCTCGCGACTGTGCGTGACGGGCATCACCGCAAACGCGGAAGTATGCCGGCGCTACGTTGAAAACAGCATTGGTCTTGTGACGGCACTGAATCCACATATCGGATACGAGAATTCAACACGCATCGCCAAAGAGGCGCTTGAGTCGGGTAAGAGTGTGTTTGATCTCGTACTTGAGCATAAACTTATGAGTCGTGAAAAACTGGAGGAGATTCTCCGCCCCGAGAATATGCTCACTATCTAGAAAGCAAACGATTGCAAGAGCGGGGTGACCCGCAAATTCCAAAAATAAAAAAGACGGCCGCAGACGCGTGCCGTCTTTTTTCTTAACCCGCCAGAATCGACGACCTTTCGTACTTATTGTTGTGATTGGTGCATTTTTTTGCCCAGTCAAGCAAAGGACGCTTGGGTTTTTTGCCCTAAATTTCCCCGTAAGTTGATCCTCAGAGCATCGAAAAAACGCGAATAAGTCCATTCAAAATGGGCTTTCTCACAAAAAGAGGGGGTCGATTGATGAAGCGCATCCTTTCGTTGGTTTTTCTTGCCGCTGCCGTCGTCGGGTGCGGTCGTTTCGAGCCGCAGTTGACGTCCGACGGGCAGCAGTTGTCCGATAAGCAAAGCATTGCAAATGGAGCCGCCAGCACAGGCGATCCGTTGAGGCAAAATACCTCAGGCTTGGCGCGTGAATCGTCGTTTCCTGCAGGTGTCCCCAATGCAGCCTCGCAGGTTACAGCGGGTGCGAAAATGACTCCAGATCAGATCTTTTGTCCATCCGGCAGCTGGTACTCACCCAGCGAAAAAATGTGTGTGACTGAAACTCAGGCCATTGGTCCATTCACGCGAGCTATGGTGGAGCTCTGCAAAAAATACGGCGGAGGCAACGCTGCATGCGAAGGTGCGCGGTGGGAGAGGTCCTTTGCAGCCCGCCTCAGGCTCGACGGGCAGTGTCCGCGTGGCGCATCTTTTGATTCTGGTCGCTTGGCGTGCTTGGAGGGCAAGGAAGCCTATGGACCTTTCAAGGTGAGAGATGTTGAAGAATGCCGGCGCAAAGGCGGTGGTCCGGCATGCGAGTCCATGCGCTGGAGTGCATCCATCATAGCGGTGCGCGCACGCGGCGGAACGGCGAACAAAAAGTTGTTTGATTTTTATTCTGTGAGAACGAACTACAACTCGGTGTTTTCGGATGTGCTGAAGTTTTATCCCGCGGGCCGCAGCAATGGCTGCGTCGCATTCATGAGCACAGCTCTGCGCAGGTCGGGAACCGCAGTGCCGGTGTCTGAATATATCAACGGGGAGTCCGTTTCGTTGGTCACAAAACCCTTCGCTCGCTATCTGACCGAGCGGCTGGGCTGGACCAAGATCACTTCTGCAAACAATTTGCAGCCCGGTGATGTTGTCCTGACGGAAGACGATGCACGCTACCCAAGTTATCCTGCTCATACATACATGTTCTATGGCTGGTCGAACCAGCGGGCCGGTATTGGCTGGGTGATTGATAATCAAGATTTCATTCACGAGCGCAATATCTTTGGCTACGGTACGTACAACTTTACGCCGTTTGCCTATGCCCTGAGGTCGCCTGATTGAACTTTGGGGTTTTTTTCATGAAATTTTTCGTTGCGCCGTTTCTCGTATTGGCGATGACCTTACTCTCGGGCTGTTTGAAAAAGACGTCCCAGAGCATCACCGATGCCACGTTTGAGTCGCTTACGTCTGGAAAAAATGCAGGCTTTAGAATTCTCCCGCAGACGGCAGCGCGCGATGCACTGCGTCCAAGGGTGATTTACCGATGTAATGATACCCAGTGCGGAGATGCGTTTCAGCCCAGCAATGAAGAGCGCGATATCTTCATTCCATGCGACACCGCACTGGGAACTTCGGCCCAATCGCCCATCAAACCTTATCTGCGCCTGGTTGGAGAGGGCGAAAAACGCGTGCTGATTGAAAAAGAAGCGCACAAGACTGCGTGTCAGCAGCCCGTGGGCTTCGAGAAGCTGGTTGCCGAGGGGGTACCGACGGGGCCGAAGGTGATCCAAGGAGCACCGACCTGCCGTGTTTTTAAGCGGGATAAGGTCGCCTGTGAGGCAAACGCAGGCCTCGGCTGCAAATGGCTGACGCACCCGAGCCGCAACGGCGACCCTTCGGGTGGCGAGTGCATCGGCGTGCTGCGCAACAATGGGTCGCTCGTCAATGACCCGAATCTTCCCGGTAATTTCCAAAATTTATCGGGACAAAAGCCGGCTGCAGTGTGGTCGGACCCGAGTGCCTACAGGCCTTCCGGAGCCGCCGCCCCCAGCAATCTGAAATGAGGCTTGACGGGGCTCATCTCTGTCATTATCACGTTCAGACTTTCAACGTGGATGCGCACCCTGTGGTGAGTGCCGCGCTGTGGCAATGCGGATACAAAGGAGCAAACAATGCGCGAGCTGATTAAACTCGTAGGAATCGACGAAAAAGGTAAACCAACAGGTTCTGTTTACGTCACCGACAAGAACAAGAAGACCACGACCAAGAAAATTGAACTCAAGAAATACTGCAAGTTCACCAAGAAGCACATCATCCACCGCGAATCGAAGATCTAAGTCTTCCGCGGGCTGAGTGTCCTGCCTCTAGAAATGAGAAGATTTCTTCTGAATGAAGGTCATCGCGTTTTTGCGATGACCTTTATTTCTACTGCAATAGGCGTTGGCAGCCCCGTCACGCCGATGGTCGTTCTGCTCGGCCCACTTTCCGCATTGAAGTATTCCGAATAAACGGCATTGAATTTTTTGAAGTCTTTTTTGATGTCGGTGAGAAAGCACTGTGCGTCGATGATGTCCGAAAGATCGCATCCAGCATCACGCAGAATTGTTCGGATGTTTTCGATCACCGATCGCGTTTGTACCTCGACGTCATAACTGAGCACATCGCCCGACGCAGAGAGTGTCACACCTGGAATTTCCTTTTTGCCGCGCTCACGCGGACCAATGCCTGAAACGAAAATCAAATCTCCGTAGCGTTTTGCGTGTGGGTATGGACCAACCGCTTCGGGTGCGGTTTGCGAAAAAATAGACTCAGCTGTTTTGGGGTTGGTCATGATGTCATCTCCACGGGTTTTGATTTTGAATTCCAAGTCTTCAACACATGCACGTTTGCAGCCCCAAAGCAGGCCGTCCTCAGGGCGCAGGCTGACTCTCGAATTGCACACAGATGTCTTTCGTTTCAGTGTAAAAATCATACGACCAGTCGCCGCCTTCTCTGCCGACTCCGGAGGCTTTCACTCCGCCGAAAGGCACACGCAGATCCCGCAGCATCCAGCCGTTCACCCAGACAATTCCTGCTTCCAGCCGGCGTGCGACGCGGTGAGCGCGCGAGAGGTTTTCCGTCCAAACGCACGCTGCCAGTCCGTATTGCGGCTCATTGGCGAGTCTGATGGCCTCTTCTTCGTTTTCAAATGCGGTGACGGTGACGACAGGTCCGAATATTTCTTCCTGAATCGCACGGCTGGTGTGCGGAACATCGATAAGAATTGTTGGTTCGTAGAAGTGTCCGAGTTGATTCGGCGCGGCTAATTGTGCACGTCTGCCGCCGCAAAGAATACGTCCGCCGTCGGCGACAGCCTGTTTCACGTAGCCATCTACTTTTTCGAGATGATCATGGCTGACCAAGGCGCCCATCTGGGTTCCGGCCGCGGCGGGATTGCCAATCCTGAAGTTTGCGGTTGCTGCCGCGAATTCTTCAAGAAAGTTTTGGTAAATAGATTTTTCAACGTAGATGCGCGAACCGCACAAACATATTTCACCTTGATTCAAAAATGACGAGCGGACTGAAGTTTGCACCGCTTCGTCGAGCCGGGCATCAGCAAAAATAATATTCGGGTTTTTTCCGCCCAGTTCGAGGCTCAATTTTTTAAACATCGGAGCGGCGGTGCGCGCCAGATGCCTGCCCGTTTGGGTGCCGCCGGTAAATGAAATGGCTTTGACGTCGGGGTGCTCCACAATGGCTTGTCCGACCTTCGGGCCAGTTCCGAACAGCATGTTCACAACTCCTGCCGGAACCCCTGCGTCACGAAGAACTTCGCAGAGCATGAAGGCTGTCAGCGGAGTGAGTTCGGAGGGTTTGCAGATGACCGCGTTTCCGAAAGCAATGGCTGGGGCGATTTTCCAAGTCAGCAGATAGAGCGGCAGGTTCCAAGGCGTGATGAGGCCGACGACCCCAACCGGGCTGCGTTCGACGTAGTGAAAGACTCCCTCGGAGCTTTGGAAGGTCTTGTCCTCCAAATGAAGAAGCCGAGTGGCAAAAAAACGAAAATTGGCGACCGAGCGGGGGATATCCATGCGGGCAGCCAACTCGACTGGCTTTCCCTGATCCTGTGATTCAGCCAGAGCAAATTCCTGCAGCCGCTTTTCCAGTAGATCTGCAACTTTCATCAGGATTTCACTGCGTTTTTGGGCACCCAGCGCGAACCACGCCTGCTGGGCATTTTTTGCAGCCTCGACAGCTTTGCCGGTATCGGAAGCGTCAGAATCCGGACAACGTGCGTAAATTTGGCCAGTTGCAGGATTTTCAACCGGCAAAAAATTGCCGCTCAGCGGGTCCGAGAACTGCCCTGCGATGAAGTTTTTTAAAACGAGCATTGTCATTTATTCCCGATAGTTGAACGTCCGGCACTCTAGTTTGTGAATACAAAAATGTCCAGATTTTCCGATGTTTGCGACCTCTTTTGACGCCCCGTCGGACTACCGACGGAGGTGAACAAATTTGCCCTCAAAGTTTTGCCCAAGCTGGCCGAGCATGGGAATGCAGAGAGGTTAACAGAATGAGACAAATCAGGGTCCTGCTACTTGCTGGCCTGCTCGGATTGACGGTTTTCTCCGGTTGCGAGGAAAGCCGCGTCTCTTCCATCGTTCCTCAAACCTCCGCAACGTTGTCGGACCTCGACTACGACTCGATCGGAAACCACTCCGTTTGGACCATTCAAGACCAGCTGCGCAAAATTGATGCTCCATCGGATCGGGTTGATGCCATCTCACGCGCGGCTCTTGCAGAAGTTCGTTATGCAAAACCTGTTGAAGGGCCGTTGCAGCTCAGACTGAACGTAGACGAAATCGGAGCCGAAGGGATTGACGCCGCTTTGGCTTTGCGTGCCGCAGTGCGTGGTGCAATGCGGGCAGTTTCCGAGATCAAGGCCGATCTGTCATCAGAGGAGCAGAAGAAATACACTCTCGCGCTATCGAACAGTGGTTTGATCGTCTCCAAATCCGCAAGTGAAAAATCGGTCACCATTCCTATTGCCCTTCTGGCACAAGCCTCGATGACTGAAATCGGTCGAAACCTCTCTGCAAGTGGTATTTCGAACGTTGCCATCACCGATGTCATGAAGGAAATTGCGGGCGAGTCGGTCACGTACTTGGGTGGCATGAATGTTTCGGGTGAGCAGTTGGTGGACGCGGTGGCTGCGATTGCAGCCGGTTTGTCATCCGGAGCTGCTACGGAGGGGACTGCAAATCAGGTGGCCAAGTCGGTTGCCGTTGCTGTTGCCGAAAAACTTTCAAGTGTCGGTCTAAATTCAGCTCAGTTAACTACAGCTATCAAAGAGATCTCTGACAGAATCGTGCAAGGCCTGAGCCAGACATCGTTGTCGGCGTCTGTATTGACGGACACCAAGTCGGGGCTTTCTGAAGGCATTATTTCCGGTTTGGGATCGACCGTAACTCAGGCCGAGAAAGACACTCTCGCGCAAACGGTTCAGCAGGTTTTTACCGACACAGGAGCCTCATCCGTCAAAGTGCTCACCGAAGAACCCAGTGTTCGCGAAGTAACCTTGTTTGGCGGTGTTGCCGACCGTACTCTTTCAATCAACTTCTCAGATGTTCTCTCTCAAAGTAACTTCTCTGCCGAAGATGCACCGCGGACACGCTTTCTTGTCAGCGGAATTTACAGCGGTGAACTGCGTAAGGGAGACGTGAAACTCTTCCAAGGTGCGCTTTGGGTTCCCGGTGAGCGGATTGAATGGACACCTCCGCTGTCAGCAAAAGAGGGCCAGCGCGCGTTCAAGCTGACCGCACTGCTGGGTGACACTCTCACGCAACGTACGGTCAACGTGACGGTATACCTGCAGGGTGCAAACGAAGCGCCGAAGTTGGCAAACTTTAACCCGATTGCCGGCGGCAACGAAGACGTTCCGATGGTCATCACCCACGAAGCGTTGAGAGCCGCCTCAGACCTCTCTGACAGCGATTCCGCGCAGGTCTTCTTCCGCATCATCAGCTTCGAAAACGGTACCACGCTGAAGGGTGGTCAGCCTGTTCAGCTTGGCGAATTGCTTGGCCCCGGCGAATTTTTCGTCTGGATTCCTGCGGCAAACTCCAACGGAACACTGTCGCCCTTCAAAGTGGTTGCCTATGATGGTGAGCTAGAATCTGCTGCGCCTGTACCTGTGCGTGTGACTGTATCTCCGGTCAACGACGCACCGACTGTGGTTGCTGCTGTTTCAGTTGCTGACGGGCTTGAAGACTCACCGACAAACTTCAGCAATGGCCGGTTGAAGGAAATTACACTAGCCGGTGACGTTGATTTGAATCTTTTGACATTCAAGGTGACTGGTATCAATCAAGGTACGCTCTCACGTGCCGGCGGGGCGTTTGTCAACGTTGGTGATATCATTCCCTCCACTGAAACTCTGACTTGGCTTCCGCCGCTCAACTCGACCGGTGTGCTGAATCCCATACCGGCGTTCCGTGTTGCCGCATACGACGGTAGTCTGTTCAGTGCGCTCGAAACTCAAATTTCAGTGCAAGTGAATCCGGTCAATGATGCGCCTGTGCTCACGACGATTCAGCCATTTGAGAATGCGGTTGAGGGGCGTCCGTTTTTTATCACCTACGAAAGCTTGCTGGCGAAGTCTGATCTGCGCGACGTGGATACGGCGAGCATGATGTTCAGATTGGTGAGTGTGTCCGGCTCCAGCGGCGAGGCTGTCTATGAAAAAGGCAGCACGACCCCGCTCACGGCCGGTGCGATTCTGCGTCCCGGAGATGTCTGGGAGTGGACACCACCGATTCGCTATTACAGCCGGCCTCTGCAGGGTTTCAAAGTTGAGGGATGGGATGGAGCTCTGCCCAGCGAGCGGCAGATTGACGTCAACTTTTCCATCGTCGCAGAAAACCATCCGCCGGAGTTTAAGGCTGCCGACTTGCACAATGCGGGACCAGTTCCCGTCAGGGCTGGTGAAGAAGTAACCATTACGTATGCACAGGTCGAAGCGGCACTTGAGCTTTATGATCCTGAAAATGTCGAGCCGCCAGCTCAATTCCGCAAGGGCAAACCGATCATCGTGCTGGACAAAGTGCCCAATCAGGGCGTGCTCCGCAAGGGCGGTGTTGTTGCTCAAGCACAAGGAGTCACGCTCGAACCCAACGAGACCTGGCAGTGGACAGCACCGAACGATGTTTTGGGAGTTGTTGAAGCGTTGGTTTTGCGTGCAAGAGATGCCGACGGAAGCGCGAGCGAAAGCGCTGCAACCTTCAGATTCCTCGTGCAGGTACAGCCCAACCGAGCTCCCACGCTTTCCACTATCAACACATTGCAAAATGCAAGAGAAGAGGACGACTACACACTCAGGTATGAACAACTTCTCTCTGCTTCCGATGCGGCGGATTTGGATAACAACACGCTGGTTTTCAGAATACGTGGGCTGCTCTCTGGCCAGTTGAAAAAAGGCGAGACCATTCTGCAGGAGAGCATGCTCTCAGGCGATGGAGTTCTAATCGGACCGAACGATGTTTTGACTTGGACTCCCGTGTTGAACGACTTCAATCCGGAGCGCGCCGGGTTTACGGTATCTGTGTTTGATGGCTCACTCGACAGTGCCGTTGTCGACGGTGTCACCGACACGAACAGATTTATTCCCGTTAAGTTCAACGTTGCTCCGCGTAACGATGCTCCAGTGTTGACCGGTTTCAGTAAGATTTCGGCAACCACGGCAGGCGTTTCCTTCAAGGAAGACACTCCCGCAACGCTGACTTTCAGTCAGCTTTACTTCGCAGCCGGCAAGTCGGACGTTGATGACACATTTGCGGTAGAAGTCGATGCGAACCCCACGTTCAAACACGTTTTTGTCGTTGAAACGGTGGCTGACGATTCGCAGCTGCTCGTCAACGGAGTTCTCGCGGTTCAAGGCACAGTGATCAACAAGGATTCTGTGATCGTGTGGCAGCCGCCGCTCAATGCGTCCGGCGATCAACAGGCATTCACACTCAGATTAAAAGATGAAAATCCGCAGGGGCCGCTTGCGAGTGCAAGTGCTCTTCCTGTCACACTCAATTTATTGCCTGACAACGATGCTCCTGTTGTGACACTGCCGCAAGGTGGCCTGACTGCACAGGACGTTATTACAGGTGCGGAAGAAGATATTCCCTTCGTGCTGACCTATGAGGCTCTTGTTCAAAAGATGAAGCCTTATGTGTCGGACGTCGATGGACCAAAGATGGTCTTCTTGGTGTCGCCGGTCGCAGACCAAACGGGTAATGCACCGGTAGGCACGCTCAGCAAGCAGGCAACCGTCATTGGACTTGGCAGTGCGCAGGTCGTTGAACCTGGCGACGCACTCACTTGGCAGCCGCCATTGCACACCGATGGCGTGATTTCGGCGTTCTCCGTGAAGGCATTTGATGGAACTCTGGCGAGCAACGTTGCTGCAGTTTTGCAGGTTGATGTTCAGCCCATCAATCACGCGCCAACCATTGTGACGAGCAAAACACTTTCTGCAGCGAAGAACGTGACACGCGAGCTGACACACCGCCTTCTCGCAGATGAACTTGGTTATACGGATTTGGAAAATCTGAGAGATGCCTCATGCGACAATTCGCCAAAGGCAACCTTCAGGATTCTCGATATACCGAGCGGTAAGGTCTACAAGAAGGTTGGAGCAGCGGCGCCTGTGCAGGTATTCGTCGGTGCCGACTTCAGTCCATGCGATGTCTTCCAGTGGGAGCCACCCAAGGACGTCTACTCAACAACTCTTCAGGGTGTTCGCATTCGCGCCTTCGACGACAAGAGTATGCCAAGCCCGGCGACCGCAATGCTCAGCTTTGAGATTAGCGGTGCCAACGAGGCGCCGAAGTTTGTTAGCGCCACGCCCCAGGTCTTGGGCAATGCCAAGCAGGATTTGACGCGGCAAATCAGCTACGACGAATTGAAAGCTGCGACCGGTGCGAGCGATGCTGAAGGTGCAACTCTCAGATTCTTTGTGTCCGCCGGTCTGCCCACGCCTGTAGTGCAGGGCAGTGATACGGTTTCCATTCCGAGCACTTTGTTCAAGGGGACTGCTGAGATCACCGCTGAAACCGAAGTGGGCCCTGGTGAAACCCTGCTGTGGAACCCGCCGGCGAAGGTGTTCGGCGCTGCGATCAGCGCATTTACGGTGAAAGTGTTCGACGGCGAGAAGTTCAGCGAAGACGACCCGAACACAGCGGGCAATGAGGCCGTTGTTACACTGAAAGTAAACGTTGACAGGGTCAACCGCGTTCCTGTCATCAACACCACGCCTGTGCTCGCGGGTGTGAATGGCGATAGGGCCAGCGAAGACGTCTTTTATGAGATCACAATTGAAAAACTTCTTGCGGCCACAAACGCAAGCGATCCGGATTTGAACGACACGATACGGTTTAAGCTGAGCCAAACAATTCCTTTGCAGGGAACGCTACAATTCGAACAGTCTACCAACAACTGGGTTGCCGTCACGCCTGCAAACGGCGACATTTTGGGCGCTGATTTTGCAGCCAAGTGGCGCTGGAAGGGTCCTGCACTTGCGCATGGTGCGATTCAGGCATTCGGCATTCAGCCTTTTGATGGTGATGCTGCGACTGGACTCAATCCTGTTGCGACTCCGGTCACAGTGAAAGTTGATTCTGTGAATAATTTGCCCGTGTTGGGCAAGGGATTGCCCGCTGCGATCGATGAGTTTTCAGGTGCTATTGAAGATGAAATATTCGCAATCAATTACGAGTCATTGTTTGCGGCATCGTATGCTTCGGGTGTGCAGCCCGACCTCGACGGAGATGCGGTCAAATTCCGCTTCAAAGGCGCTGCGGCCCGCAGCGGTGTGCTCTTTAAGAACGGCATGAGCACTGCAGTTGTGGACGGCGATCTTCTTGCCCCGGGTGAAACTTGGCACTGGCAGGCACCGCAGAATGAAAACAGGGTCACCAACAACAACCTGCCTCACATTGCATTCACGGTCGCAGCTTTTGATGGAACGGCTGAGAGTTCGAATACGCTGCCTGTGCGCGTGCGGGTGACGGAAATTAATGACATTCCTACGGTCGGAACAGTTCTGATGTTGGATCCGCCTGCGGAGAAAAATCAGGCTGGTGGTTATCCAATCACTTATGCCATGGTGAAAGCAGCCGTGCCGGTGAGCGACGTTGAGACGAGCAATTTAGATGATATCGAGTACCGCATTGAAAGCGTGGGCGCAGGCACTCTGCGCTTGGGCCAATTCAACTCAGGGTCTGTTGTCACGACCGCTATGCCAATGCTGAAGTCTACGGGCGGTGACCTCAACACCAGCGCGTCGGCGCTCAACTGGACGCCGCCGTTGAATTCCTTCGGTCAAACTTTCCTCGTGATGACCGTGCGGCCCTTCGACGGTACAGACTACGGAGCTGAATCGTATGAAGTGAAAATCGACGTCACCGGCAGCAACGCCGTGCCGACGCTCAACAGCGGATTTACTCTGGGAAGCTCGAGCAACCGCGCGGAAGGCTCGTCGCAGAACACTCCTATTGTCATTTCTTATGAAACTCTTTTGGCACGAGGAAATGTTCAGGATACGGACCTGTCAACTGTCTTCTTGCAGATTACGAGTGTCGAAACCGGCAAGGTGGTTTTGGGTGGCGTTGAATTCCCTGTCGGAACGTATCCTGAAGGAAACGCGCAAAACACCCTAAGACTTGGCCCCGGTGAAAAGCTCACATGGTACCCGGCTGCCGAAGCGCGTGGTGAAGACGGCGCAGCGCTGAGTGCATTCCGATTCAAGGCCT
>JBDLRP010000037.1:0-13185 GCA_039799905.1 Pseudomonadota bacterium
GTTATTTGGTAAAACCTCTCGCCGGTTGCGAACTTCTCTCGGTGTTGCCACCAAAATCTATTCACCCTTGCGTGAGGCTCTTCCCGCACTCTGTGACTTCTCTCTTCTCTTTTCAAAGAACCAGCATTTCTGCGTGAGGGCGTGGTGTAGCCATGTCAGAGCGGGGTGTCAAGATTCAATTTGAATTTTTTTCGAAACCTCTAACTGCAATGATTTTCTGCAAAATTTATTGAAATTTGCAGTCAGCAGAGTTAATTGGGGGTATTGAAGTTCCTTATAACGGTTAATCCCACCTCTTGGAGGACTTCGTGAGCGTCGATTTTACTTCGAAGATCGCTTTGCGCGGACTCACTTTTGATGATGTTTTAATGATTCCCTCGGCATCTGATGTGCTACCTTCGCAGGTGGACTTGTCAACAAGTCTTGCCCAAGGCCTAGATCTGTCGATCCCGCTTCTCTCTGCGGCAATGGACACCGTGACAGAAGCAAGGCTTGCAACTCAGCTGGCACGTCTGGGCGGAATCGGCATTATTCACAAAAATATGCCGCCGGCGGAACAGGCAGCACAGGTTGCGGCTGTCAAGAGAAACGAAGCCGGAATCGTCACTCAACCACACTGTCTCAACCGCTCTGCAACAGTCGCAGATGCAAAGCGTCTGATGGTGGAGGAACGAATTTCGGGTTTGCCAATCCTCGAGGACGGCAAACTACTTGGTCTGCTCACATCGCGGGACCTGCGAGGCGCCGAGCACGAAAGCCAGTCTGTCTCCGAACTCATGACACCATTTGAAAAGCTAATCACGCTGAAGGTTCCGCAGCCCGTGGAGCGTGTCAGCGAGACACTGGCCTCTGAAGCAACGCACCTATTGCACAGACACCGCATCGAGAAGCTGCCGCTTGTGGATGGGCAAAACAAATTGTGTGGGCTGATGACTTTGCGTGATTTGCGCAACCGCCGCGATTATCCGCATGCCACCAAAGATTCGCGCGGCAGGCTTCGTGTTGGTGCTGCTGTCGGCGTGAGTGAACTCGACGTCAACCAACGCGTTCCTGCTTTGATTGAAGCGGGAGTCGACCTCATTGTCGTAGACACCGCCCACGGTCACAGCAAGGGAGTCATAGAAGCCGTTCGGAAAATCAAAGCGAGCTATGGACAAAGCGTCTTTTTGGTCGCCGGCAATATTGCCACTGGCGAAGCGGCCTTGGCCCTCGCAGATGCAGGCGTCGACGCAGTTAAAGTTGGAATCGGGCCTGGCTCCATTTGTACAACTCGGGTTGTCGCCGGCACTGGTGTTCCGCAAATCACCGCAATCATGAACGTCGCACAGGCACTACAGGACAAGAGTGTTAGAATTATTGCCGACGGCGGACTGCGCTACAGTGGCGATGTCTGCAAGGCGATTGCTGCGGGTGCGCATGCTGTCATGGTGGGAAGCTTGTTCGCCGGAGCTGATGAGGCACCCGGAGAGCGGGTCTTGTGGCAAGGGAAAGTTTTTAAAAAATACCGCGGCATGGGTTCCATCGGAGCAATGAAATTAGGCTCGAAGGATCGCTATTTTCAGGGCTCAATTAATGACCAAAAGTTGGTTCCCGAAGGAATTGAGGGACAGGTCCCCTACAAAGGCCCGCTCGCTGATGTCGTCCACCAACTTGCCGGAGGGTTGCGTGCAGGCATGGGATACGCGGGTGCCGCGAACATCGAAGACCTCCGTCTGCGTGCCCGTTTTGTCGAGATCACCGGAGCCGGACTGAGGGAAAGTCACGTGCACAACGTTCAGATCACTGAAGAGGCGCCAAACTACTCAACGCGCCCGTTTTGAAAATCGGAGAGGCTTCGCGGCCTCTTTTTTTTTGACAACTGAGGAGATTATTGATGATTTTGATCGTTGATTTCGGTTCACAATACACCGAAGTACTGCACCGTGTTGTTCGTGAGTGTGGCGCAGCGGTGAAGGTTGTTTCAGCTGGCGATAACCCTACGCCCGAGCAATTCAATCACGAGCAGATCAAGGGCGTCATACTCTCCGGTGGACCACAGAGTGTCTATTCGAAAGAATCTCCCAGCCTGCATGCTGAGTGGTTGTCAGGCGCGCGCCCTGTTCTTGGTATTTGTTATGGCATGCAACTCATGGCGCACCTTTTAGGCGGCAACGTCAGCCGGGGTAAAAACGCCGAATACGGGCCGGCAAAACTAAAATTGATTGATGACGACTATGAGCCATTTTCGGCTGATCTTTTCATGGAACAAGTGTGGATGAGTCATGGAGATCACGTTGATGTGCTTCCGTCTGGCTTCAAGACTGTGGCAACCAGTGAGGACGGTCTGAATGCCGTCATCTCTCACCCGCAAAAGAAGCTCTTTGGAATCCAATATCATCCGGAAGTTGTTCACACGACGCGTGGCAAGGCACTCTTGCAGCATTTTATTTCAAGCATTTGTGAATTGCAGAAAAACTCTGGGGTGACCTCACATCTGGAAAAATCCGTCGGACTGCTGAAGAAGCAGCTTGCGCAACTTGAGGACGGATCCGAAGTGATTTGCGCACTCAGCGGCGGTGTGGATTCAACCGTCGCCGCAACTCTCGTGAGCCGTGAGATTGGCAACCGGTTGCACTGTGTTTTTGTGGATACAGGCCTGCTGCGGAAAGAGGAATTCAGGAGCACACTCGAACTCTACAAGTCGAAACTCAATCTCAATGTCCATACGGTCAATGCCTCGGAGCTTTTTTTGGAAAGACTCAAAGGAATCACCGACCCGGAACAAAAGCGAAAAATCATCGGCAAGACTTTTATCGATGTGTTTGAGACGGAAAGCAAAAAGCTGAAGCGCTGCAAAGGTCTTGTGCAGGGAACAATCGCCAGCGACGTCATCGAGTCGTCTCACTCTTCGTCACAAGCGCAGGTCATCAAGAGCCACCACAACGTTGGCGGACTTCCTGATAGTATGAACATGAGTCTGGTCGAGCCGCTGCGTCACCTCTTTAAGGATGAGGTGAGGGCACTCGGTCGAGAACTGGGCATTCCAGAGGATTTCATCCGCAGGCATCCGTTCCCCGGCCCCGGATTGGCCTTACGCATTCTGGGAGACATCACCTCCGAAAAACTAAATCTGCTGCGCGAGGTCGATGCCATTCTCATTGATCAGCTGAAGACGGATGGACTCTATGACACCGTCTGGCAAGCATTCGCCGTTTTGCTGCCGGTCAAGTCGGTCGGCGTCAAAGGTGACGGCAGAAGCTATGACTCAGTTGTTGCTTTGAGATGCGTTGGATCAACAGACGGAATGACAGCAGATTGGTCAAAACTGCCACTGCCGTTTTTGGCGCAGGTGTCGCGGCGGATTACCAACGAAATCAGTGGTATCAGCCGCGTCGTTTATGACATTACCTCCAAACCCCCCGCAACAATCGAGTGGGAGTAAAGTCAGACTATTCCTGCCGATGATCACTTGAGGAGACCGTTTGAATGAGCTACGGTCCCTTGTTCATTTGAATACCAATTGTGCCAAAAGGAGCGCGCCGTGGATTACAAAGTCAAAGATATCAGTCTTGCAGTGCAGGGTCGTCGCGAAATTGAAATCGCAGAAAAAGATATGCCCGGGCTCATGATCCTGCGCGAAAAATATGGCAAGACCAAGCCACTCAAGGGTGCGCGTATTGCGGGTTGCCTGCACATGACCGTACAGACCGCAGTCCTGATTGAAACCCTGATTGACCTCGGAGCAGAAGTCCGCTGGTCAAGCTGCAACATTTTCTCAACCCAAGACACAGCAGCGGCAGCAATTGCAAAAGCAGGAATCCCTGTCTTCGCATGGCGCGGAGAGACCGAAGAAGAGTACTGGTGGTGTGTCGAGCAGACCCTGAAATTTGCCGGTGGCAAAGGCCCCAACATGATTCTCGACGACGGCGGTGACCTCACGGCACACGTCCACAAGAAATACCCGCAGATGCTCGCAGAAATCCGCGGCATATCGGAAGAAACAACGACAGGCGTTCACCACCTGTATCAAATGCTCAAGCGCGGCGAACTGAAAGTTCCGGCGATCAACGTCAACGACTCAGTGACCAAGAGCAAGTTCGACAACCTCTACGGCTGCCGCGAATCGCTTGTGGACGGAATCAAGCGCGCTACCGACGTCATGGTCGCAGGCAAAACGGTTGTGGTGTGCGGTTTCGGTGACGTTGGCAAGGGCTCAGCCCGTTCCATGCGCAGCATGGGTGCACGCGTTATCGTGACGGAAATTGACCCCATCAACGCATTGCAGGCAGTTATGGAAGGTTACGAAGTTCTGACGCTTGAAGAAGCACTCGCCGAAGGACACATCTTTGTGACTGCGACGGGCTGCTGCGACGTCATCAAAGCAGAGCACATGCAGAAGATGAAAGACCAAGCGATCGTCTGCAACATCGGCCACTTTGATGTCGAAATTGATGTCGCCGGGCTAAAGGCAATCGCCGGAATTCAACAAATCAATGTGAAGCCGCAGGTCGACAAGTTCAAATTCCCGTCAGGCAACGAAATCATTCTGCTGGCAGAAGGCCGCCTTGTGAACCTTGGTTGCGCCAACGGTCACCCCTCGTTCGTGATGAGCACGAGCTTCACAAACCAAGTACTGGCACAGATCGAACTGTGGATGAACCACAAGAACTACCCTGTTGGTGTTTACGTGTTGCCCAAGAAGTTGGACGAAGAAGTTGCTCGTCTGCACTTGGCTAAACTGGGTGTCAGCCTCACGAAGCTTTCGAGCAAACAGGCAGAGTATCTCAATATTCCTGTCGAAGGACCATACAAACCGGAAGCATACCGCTATTAAAAGCGGCCTGTCGCCAACAAAAATGCCCGCCTGCGATGAACTGCAGGCGGGCATTTTTGTTGATGTACAACGCTTGAATTCCACAGCTCTGAATTCAACGCAGACTGCTCGTTCGGTCAGTTGATCAGATTTGAATCAGGCGACGGCACGGACGGCTGACACTCCAGCGCGAGGTCACGTAGGCGGGCAACATCAACAGAGTAGGTTTTATTGCAGTAATGACAGCGGATTTCCGCCGGCTTGCCCTCGTCCGCAAGGCTCACCAATTCGCGCCGACCAAGTTTACGAAGCATTTGCTCAACAGAATCCTGTGAACAAGTACAACCCCAAGCGGGATTCATGCTGTTAATGGCTCGCACTTGGTGCGGGATTAGACGAGCCGCCAAGGCATCGGGATCGTGCGCGGCACTGCCGAACATCGCGCGCAGCGGAGGCAGACCATCCACATGCGACCACAACGCGTTTGCGACTTCCTCTTTGAGATGAGGGAGCTCCAGATATATGACACCAGCGGCGTACAACTGACCATCGGTTGGACTGTGCCAACAATCAATCAGGACTCTACTGCGCATCTGATAACTGGCGGCCAAATGCTCATTGACCGCAACCTGAAGCGAAGAGGTTTCTGTGCCTGTAATTCCTTCAAACAGATTTGCCGTGTTGCCCTTACTGCGCAGGGAGCGAACAACGAGCGGTAAAATCGGATTTACTCCGGAATCCAACTTCTGGATGAGCTCGGAATCGGGGTTGCACTCGAGATAGCCCCGCGTGACTGCGTGGCGGGTCGTTTCAACGCCCATCGTGAATTCATTGCTTGACTGAACGCGCAAGTTAATGCGCTCTTCATCTTCGAGGATTGAAGCCAGCAACACACCCGTCAACAGACCTTGGCCCAATAGCTCCGCCCGACGGCCAGTCAGCTGATGCAGCGCCTGCGCATGCCTTGCCAACGAAGTGAGGTGAAGCATTCGGAAAGCGTAGCGAGTCTCGACATCGGTCCCATAAAACAGGTAATCTTGAAACATTTACTATCCCTTGGTGGGCGGTGAACGCACTGCCAATGGGGTCGCCTAACACAGGTCATCTGCGGAGTGAAGCTTGAAAGTCCTCGTCACCGGCGGTGCCGGCTACATTGGAAGCACTGTCTGTTCGGCACTTTTGGACGCGGGACACACTCCCGTCATCCTTGACTCACTCGTCACGGGTCAGGAAGTCTTCACAAAGGGCCGGATTTTCTACAAAGGCGATATCGCCGACAGCGCACTCGTATCCCGAGTGTTGAAGGAACACCCGGACATCAAAATCGTGGTCCACTGCGCAGCGCTGATTGTCGTGCCGGAATCCATGGAACAGCCCTACGAGTATTACCTGGAAAATGTCTCAAAATCGGTCGAGCTCTTTAACACACTGAAACAAAAAGGAATCGATGGAATCGTTTTTAGTTCATCGGCTTCGATTTATGACGTGGTCGCCGATTTCAAGGTCTCGGAAAATTCCCCACTCAATCCGCAAAGCCCCTATGCACGCACCAAATACATGATGGAAATGGTGCTCAAGGATTTCACCGCTGCTTATGACTTGAAGGCAATTGCCTTGCGCTACTTCAATCCAATCGGCGCCGACCCGCAACTGCGCAGCGGCATTCATGTGCGTGAACCCTCTCACGCTGTCGGAAAACTCGTCGATTGTGCACGCGGGAAAATCGCGCGCTTCCAAATCACCGGAGTCGATTGGCCGACGCGCGACGGAAGCGGACTGCGTGACTACATACACGTTTGGGATTTAGCTCGGGCACATGTTGCAGCAGTAGAACAATTTGCAAATATTTTTGCCCAGCGCGGCAAAGGCGACTCATATGAAGTCATAAATCTGGGCACCGGCCGCGGCGTCACAGTGAAAGAACTCGTTGCAGCGTTCGAGCGTGTTTTTGGCAGAACGTTGAATAAAGGTGAAGCGCCACCCCGCCCAGGTGACAACGCGGGCTCCTATGCGAGCTGCGAACGGGCCGCTCAGCTGCTCGGCTGGACAACCGAGAAGTCGATTGACGACGGTATCCTCGATGCACTGCGCTGGGGAGACCAACGAAGAAATGTCCTTGGATATGACTAAAGACCGAAAGTTTTCGGGCAAACTGTATTGAAATAATACAGGCGCAAAAGCTCGTTCTCCTTCCTCAAAAACTACTTCATAGCTCTCAGTCTAAACAACTGGGGAGCTAACATGACACCACGAATCCTGCCTTATGTTCTCATCGGTCTTTGCACATTCACAGCGAGCTGCGGACAATGGGAAAAAAAAGAGCCGACAGAAAAGACCGACCTTATCAGCGAGCCACCACTAGAGGACAACAACGTTCCTCCGGAAGTCACGCCGACGCCCAACGCCCAGGCCCATGACGGAATTACCCAAGTCCAGCCGCAGCAAGAAGTGCCTGACGACGTCGGCACGGACGACACAGAACCGCCAGTGGCACCGCAGGAACCGGAGGGCATCATCATTGCTGAATCCGAAAATGTGCGAACACTGGAAGACTGGATCAATCATCCCGAAAACGGAGCGACACTGAAATCATTCGGTACTTTTGATTCCAACAAACGAACTCTGACACTTCATCAGTCAGCGACATTAAGTTTCAGCCGCTTTACAGTGCACGGAAAACTTCTGATTGAAACTCGCGGTCTCAACCTCACTCTCGTTGGCTCAGATTTCACAGATCTTGAAATTAAAACTACAAATGCACAGGGGCACTCTGGACACGTGCGAATTTACTCTACATCAAAAACTCTGCCCAAAATCGACGCGTCCGGACGTGGCGGAATAAACGGAGAAGATGGTCGTTGTCCGAACGGACAAAAGTGTGTTCTGCTCTCGGACAGGCTTACCAAGACCACTTTGTCGGAGATTTATCCCATCACGACAACCAAGGAACACAGCAAAACTTTTGATTGGAACGACACTCAGGTTCCTGAAGAATGGCGGCAACGAACGAGAGAGAGTATTCAGCAGGAAGACCTCAACAGTGCTGGTCGCTTTTGCGAGCCACATCATCCCATCTTATTTTTTAACGGGATACAGGTCGCAGGCTCGCTCGTGTTCACACAGCGCCTGATGCACTTTTCACTTCCCACCCAAACGACCTTTCCCGAGCCCGTCCATGCACAGCTGTACGAGGCCCAAACGGGATCTGATGGATCCAACGGAGGGAATGTATCGATCGTTCAACTTGGAAAAATAAATGATGGAGAGATGAGCAAGATTAATACCTCTGGCGGGACAGAGGGAAAAGGCGGTCTGAACGTCAAACGCGCCCCAAGCGAAGCCAGGGCGCAGAAAATCTACTCAACCATTAAAATCACCGAGACCCTCAATTTTGACGGTCTGAAAATCAGCTGGAAATTGTATTGCTTCTCAAGCCCGCGTGGACCCATTGGAAACGGCGGCTGGATGCACGCCCCTGCACAATTTCTCGCGCGAGGGACTTACGTTCCGACGAATGATTTTTACGAACACCATTCTGTGAGTGTTCCAGCCATTCCCGCGGGCGAGGACCTGCCGGAATCACTCAGTCTGGCTGCTGCATCAGGCAGATCTGGCATGAACGGCAAACTTGAAATCAAGAATTTATCAAAAGCTCAGCAACTCCGGGCAGCGATACATCCTTCAATTCCATTGCCCAAAGAGTTCAATAATTATTGAATGACCTCAGCCTCGGGGTCGAGATTCTCAACAGATGAATTCGGGCTGAGGACCGAACCATTGTAGTATTGAGTTATCTCAAACTGGATTGAAGGCTCTCCTAACGAATCCACCGGGCCGTATTTGCTCGCACCGTCGGCAGAGAAATCTTGGGCCTGCATCGCCATCGCGAGTTTTGCCGGATTATTTCCGCCGGCTTTGTATTGAGCCGTTCGGGCAAGAAGAAGACTGTCGAAGGCCTGCCTCTCGATGTCTAGCACGCTATCGCCGGCCGAAAGCTCGCGTCTTAGAAAAGGCAGAAAAGCGCCGGACGTTGGCACCGGCACACGCGCTCCATTGAGAAACTGATCGGCAATCGACTGCTTGCCACCTGCCTCCTGCCACGTCCGATCGCCAAGAAAACGAACCGAGCGTGCGTCGAAAAAAGCGAAGGTGTTTGCGATTAAGCGGACACGATCCAGAGAGTCGGGTACAAAAAGTGCACTGAAGGGAACGTTTGCAGGTGCCTTGATGGTGGACGGATCGAACTTTCGTTTTTCCTGCGCTGCCTTCTTCTTTGCTTCTGCAACCAGTCGCCAATACTCGGCACCGCGATTCTTACCATCCTGTGGGCCGAGCAGCGACTTGACAGGCTCCTGAAAGATCTCGGTCGACTCATCAACGAATTCTACACGCTGGATTTGCAAACCCTCGTTCTTGCACACCGCCTCGAAGGCCTTTGCCATTTCGACACCATAGCCATCGGTCGGTGACATGATGGCTACCGTCTTTCGGTTTTGCCGTTTCAGAAACTGAACCTGCGCACGTGCTTGTGATTGCGCCAAAGTGCCCATGCGGATGATAAAATTCGGATCGAATTCGCGCGCAGAAGTGACTGGTCCAAGGGCATACAATGGAACACCGAAAAACGACGCACTCGTTGCCGCGCCCGCGAGCTGCGCGCCATGGAACGGACCAATAAGCGCGTGAACTTTTTCCTTGAGAATCAGCTCCAACGCAGCGCGTTCACTTGCTCCGGAATCGTTTGACACAGTTTTGACAAAAACCTGATAATCGACATCGCGCGCCGCGCGTGAATTTAAAAACGCTGCGACACCTTTGAGTGCACGCAACTGCAACCGTGCATAGGTTCCCGAGCCGGTAGGAAGAATGAGGCCAAAGCGCATGCGTCGGGGGTCATCCTTAAGAAGACTGTCGGCTCGCTCGCGGATTTGATCAAATGGAAGCTGCGCAACCGCCGCTCGTAACGAACTACTTTCAACACGCGCCCCGCGTGCTTCTGACTCAGCAATCTGAAACTGGCCCTCACGCAAAGCTCGCAAGGACGTCAGCATATCGTTCGAACCCAACGACGATCCGCGGGCTTCCATTGCGGCACTTGAGTTGGACGGAATTTTTGTCTCCGCATCGTTTCGGACAGGCTGCTGAGCAGCATTGGCAGGAATCGAAGGTTGTTCGGCAACAACTGGGGGCCTCGCGGGCTCAGCAGTGGGCGCTGCAGCGGGCTTGTTTGTTTCGCCCAAACGCTGCTTCACATCGGCCAACGTGATCGACCAGTCGCCGAGGATCTTAAGTTCTACTTTCTTGATTCCACCAATTTCCATGACACGTGCGAGCCGTTCGAGTTGGGAGATCTCGAATTCAAGGTCGTTGAGTTTTTTGGCAACCTCAACTCCAAGCGCATAAACGCGCGCCTTGTACTGTGCAGGGAAAACAGGATCAGGATATTTCTGCATCAAAGAACGCGCTTCTGCGTAAGATTTGTCCATCACATAAATTTGCGCGAGTGCATAATAGCACAACGGCAGCACAGATGGATTCAAAGAATTGGAACTGAGCGACAGTTCAAGATTGTAGCGAGCCTGTTTCTGGTCATCTCGAATGCTGTAAATAATTCCAATGCGGCAGCGCGAGAGCGCAAGATCCGCCGGAGCCGCGTAAGGATTGGCTTGTATGTCTCGGAATTTTTCGAATGCGGTGTCGAAATTTCTTGTTTGGAAGAGATGCTCTGCCTGCGCAGCGGCCTCTGCGCTTGCCTGATTGGCCTGCGCATACGTCCGAACAAGCAGAGGCATAGAGCTGACTGCTAAAATGAAAATTGCCTTAAAAAACCAACACGGCGTGTTAGTCCGGACTTGCGACGCGAACCATGGCCGTGCGCAGAATTCTCTCACCAATCCGATAGCCAGACACAAATTCATCGACAACCATTTCCTGTTGAAGAGTTGCATCCACCGTCTTGGCAATTGCATTGTGGAAATTCGGGTTGAAGGCTTCGCCCTTGCCCGGCAACTTTTCCACACCATGCTTCTTGAGCGTGTCAGCAAATACCTTTGAGACGAGCTGAACGCCCTCGACGATAGAGGCCACTTGTTTGCCCTCTTCAGTGTCCACGTTCACGGTCAGCTGCTCAATGGCCGTCATTGCCTTGTCAAAAGAATCGATGACCGGCAGAAGATCACGGGCAAACTCCGAAATGCAATAGCTTTTGAGGTCGCCCTTTTCCTTTTCCCAACGCTTGCGGGAATTCTCGAACTCGGCCGCAATTCGATACATACGGTCGTTGGTCTCGGCGTGCTTGTTGGTCATTTCCTCGAGTGCGGCCTGGAGTGACGGCACATCGGCAGGCATTGAGCCATAAGAAGCGCCTTCATTTTCAGCGTTTCCTGAGTTTTCTGCTGAGGACGGCTCTGCAGATGGCATTTCGCTCTTATGTTCGCCACTTCCTGATGCATTTTGTGTCGAGAATGGATATTTCTGTTGGCCGAAAATCATATGTTTGTCTCCTGCGGGCGCCAGACCTGAAAGCACGCACAGTGTAAGCAGGAAGGGCATTCGGTCAACTGCCGATAGTGGTAAAAATCAATCTCGGACCGCTTGCCAAGCCACGTCTGGCGGGAAACAATAGGAAGCCTGTAAAGACAAGGAAAAACCGAGGTATAAACAGTATGCTCGACCCAAAATACGTCCGCGAGAACCTGTCGCTGATTCAAAAAGCCTCCCAGCTGAAAAGAATTCCCTTCGACAGCGAGAAATTTGCCAGCATCTTTGACAGCAGACTCGAGGTTCTCGAGGAGACCGAAAAATTACGCCGGCAACGCAATGAAGGGTCTGACGCAGTTAAGAAAGCCAAATCAACCGATGAGCGTGAATCTCTTCTTGCGGCAATGCGTGAGGTGAATCAAAAGCTGACGCATGCTGAAAGCAGGCTACGAGAAATTGAAGTTGAGTTCGATGCAATACAGGCAACTGTGCCGAATCCTCCATCGGAGGACACTCCCGTCGGCGCAACTGATGCCGACAACGTTGAATGGCGCAAAGAAGGTGTTGTTCCGAATTTCGATTTCAAGCCTCTCGACCACATTGAGCTTGGGCAGAAATTGGGAATCATCGACTTCGCCCGTGGTGCGAATGTGGCCGGAACACGCAGCTACTTTCTTGTTGGTGCAGGGGCGGAACTTGAACGTGCCGTGCACAACCTTGCCGTCGATCTGCTCACCCAGCGCGGCTACACGCTGATGAGCGTGCCCGTTCTCGTGCGTTCTTCTGCCATGCAAGGAACAGGATACCTTCCCGGTGGCGCCGATCAGGCCTACTTCGTAGAAAAGGATGACATGTGGCTCGTCGGAACTGCGGAGGTGAGTCTGGCTAGTTATCATGCCGGCGAAATTCTCGATGCATCACAACTTCCGGTGAAGATTTGCGCACACTCCAGCTGCTTTCGCCGAGAGGCGGGCGCGCACGGCAAAGACACCAAAGGGCTGTACCGGGTTCACCAGTTCCAGAAAATTGAACAAGTTGTGCTTTGCAAACCAGACAAAGAAGAATCTGACCGGCTGCACATGGAGCTTCTGACGAATGCAGAAGACCTGCTCAAGATGCTCGAACTGCCCTACCGTGTTGTCAAAGTTTGCACGGGTGATCTCGGACAAGGTCAGGTTAAAAAGCATGACATTGAAACTTGGATGCCAAGCCGCAGCGCCTATGGCGAAACGCACAGCTGCTCGAGCTTTTATGACTATCAGGCAAGGCGTTTGAAAATCCGCAGCAAGGATGCAGGCGGAAAAAATCAGTTCGTTTACACTTTGAACAACACTGAAGTGGCAACGCCACGCGTGCTGATTCCGCTGCTCGAAAATCACCAGACTGCAGACGGACGCATCCGAATTCCCAAGGCCCTGCAAAAATATATGAGCGGGCGCGAATTCATTGGTTAACAAAGGTTCAACGGAGAATCCGGTCATGAGTCAATCGGTTTTGGTTCCATGCTCATCCTGCGGCGCTCTCAACAGAGTGCCACTGCAAACCGAATCAGGAAAAGCGAAGTGCGGTAAGTGCAGCCACCCACTCAATCATGCCGAGAGCGTGCATGAGGTGAGCGGTGCAGTTCTGGCCAAAGCGGTTCTCAACAGTCCGATTCCAGTAATCGTTGATTTTTGGGCGCCCTGGTGCGGACCTTGTGTCGGTTTTGCGCCTACGTTCAAACAATTCGCGAGTGCACACCGTGGCAAAGCTTTGTTTTTGAAATGCGATACCGAAGCCCACCAGGATGCGGGTGCACGTTTCGGAATCCGCAGCATTCCGACGCTGATCGTCTTCGAAGGCGAAAAGGAAAAAGCGCGCCAGAGCGGCGCGCTTCCTTACCCCCACCTTGAAAAGTGGGTGGGCGGACTGGT
>JBDLRP010000038.1:0-5211 GCA_039799905.1 Pseudomonadota bacterium
GCTATCTTCCTTCGCGGCGCTCGAGGTGTCTCCTGCGAGTGCCGGTGAGTTCAAATTCACGTCTGTCCGCCCGCAGGCGTTGAGTGCAGCGAAAGTGACAATAAGACTGCCGAATTGCGTATGCTTCATAACTGACCTCCTGTGCGGACTGACTTCCCGTCTTTCATCCGTTTGCGAACAATGTCGGCGAAATAAGAAAAAACTTAAGAGAAAAAATGCATATTTTTTGATGACTATAATCTAATGATTTCAGTAATTTATATTTTATTATTATTAATATCGAGGAATTAATAGCACACGCTGAATATGGATGAAATGTTGCTCGGCGCGGGTTGAACGGTCGCTTTTTTCTGCTATAGGCGGGGTGTTTAAATCACACTTGACTGATACGAATCAAGCGCAAGGGCTCAAATGACATCTCCCTTCATATATCAGGCACTTGCATTGCAGATTCGATGTCATGCTGTGAATCTGTGTGCCGACAGCGAATCCGCGCGTGCGCACATCAGTGCGCAGATTGCCCGCATTGGAAAGATGGTGACCGCAAACAAAGCCTTTGTGGGTCCGCAGTGCAAATTGATTGTGTTGCCTGAGTACGTGCTCACAGGTTTTCCGATGCAGGAGAATTTTCAGCAGTGGCGTGAAAAAGCCTGCATCAATGTCGACGGACCCGAAATTGAAGCGCTGTGCGCCATCGCACAAAAAAACGAAGTGCATCTTGCGCTCAATGCCTACGAACGCGACGCGCATTTTCCAGAACTGTTTTTTCAGGGCTGTTTTTTGATTTCGCCCGCCGGTCGCATCGTCCTGCGCTACCGGCGCATGAATTCTGTGTTCAGTCCGACTCCCTATGATGTCTGGAACAAATATCTGGAAGTATACGGAGAAGATGCCCTCTTTCCGGTGGCCGACACCGAACTCGGGCGGATGGCCTTCATTGCCAGCGATGAAATTCTTTTTCCCGAAGTGGCCCGCGTTGCTCTGATGAAGGGAGCTGAGATCTTTCTGCATCCGAGCTCCGAAACTCACGGCCCGCAATTGAGCGCGAAGGATATCTGCAAACAGGCTCGTGCCGTCGAAAACCTTGCATATTTAATTTCTGCCAATACCGCAGGAATCAGCGGGACCGACGTTGCTGCGGAATCCGCAGACGGCGGCTCGCGCATCATCGATTATCGCGGTCGAATTCTGGCGATGGCCGGCACCGGCGAAAGTCTCAACGCAAATTCTGAAATCCATTTGTCTGCTCTGCGGGACGCCCGACGCCGGACGGGAATGCAAAATCTTGTGGCGCGGCAGAAGTACGCTCAGTACGCGGGCTTTTATGCGTGCGGCGAAAGCGTTGCGGCGAATGGTCTGGCGGATGTGTCTGCAACTTCAGCCAATCGTTCGGCACTCCTGAAGCTGCAGCAGGAGACAATTTCAAGACTTGAAAAATCCGGACGGTTGCCATGACTTTTGTGTTGCGGAATCCTCGTACGGGCGAAACTGAGGGTTCTTTCGAAGATCCAACTGCAGCACAAGTTGCGGAGCTCTGCGGGCGATTGCGTGCCGCACAGCGTGAGTGGGAGTCGGCCGGCGTGGTTGCTCGTGCGCAGGGCCTGCAGGCGTTTGCAGACAAACTGACTGACCCGATGTGGAGAGAAAAACTCCTCGAAGCGCTGACGCGCGACACCGGCCGCCGCAGCGAGAGCGCGACTGAGCTGTCCGGATTGTCGGCGACGTTGCAGCGTTGGATTTCATACGCTTTTGAAAATGCCGGATTGTGGCAGCCCGATTCTGTGATGCCCACTGCAATGCCAAATTTTTCGCAGCAGTGCGTGCGTGATGCGCTTCCGCTTGTCGGCGTCATCAGTCCTTGGAATTTTCCTTTGCTTTTGAGTTTTGTCGACACCATCCCCGCCCTGCTTGCCGGCAGCGCGGTGCTCATCAAGCCAAGCGAAGTGACTCCTCGTTGGGCGTTCGTCATGAGCGATTTACTCGACACAGTTCCTGTTCTGGGTGGCGTTTGCCGATTGGCTGTGGGTGGTGCACCGACGGGTGAGGCAGTTGTCGACCTCTCTGATGCTGTGTGTTTCACCGGCAGTGTTTCAGTTGGTCGTAAAGTCGCCGCACGCGCTGCGCAAAGGCTGATTCCGGCCCACCTTGAATTGGGTGGAAAAGATCCCGCCATCGTTTTTGCCGATGCCGACGTTGAATCTGCAGTGCGGGCCATTCTTTGGGGAAGCACTGCCAATGCGGGCCAGTCGTGTCTGTCGATTGAACGCGTCTATGTCCATGCAGATATTTATCCACAGTTTATCCACAGAATGCGTGAACACATTGTTGCCCTGACGTCTCATTCACCAGTGAGCGAATGGATGGCTCCAATCATTTCTCCCGCTCAGGTGCCTGTTATCGACGCACACCTTCAGGATGCGATTGCATTGGGAGCAAAGGTCGAAACCGGAGGAAAGTGGGAGACTTCTCCTCAGCGAGCCTATTTCATGGCGCCGACCCTCATCACCGGCGTGCATCACGGCATGAAGATCATGCAGGAAGAGAGTTTTGCACCTTTCATTCCCGTGATGTCTTTCAAGAATGAACGAGAGGCTTTGGAATTGGCAAACGACAGCCGTTACGGCCTGAGTGCCGCGGTCTTTTCGGCCGACAATGACCGGCTCAAGCGCGTGGCCGGACTGCTTGAGGCTAGCGCGGTCTCGTTGAATGACTGTGGCCTGACTGCGTTTTTGCACTCCTGTGCCAAGACGCCGCGCAAAGATTCTGGTGCAGGGTTGTCGCGGATGGGTGCCGACGGGCTCATGCGCTTCATGCGCAAGAAAGCTTTATTGAAAAAAACAGCTGCCGGTGTTGTGGATCCTTGGTGGTATCCGCAGGTGCCGGCGGGGAAGAATTGACCGGAGAATTTGTTCATGCTGATTCAGAAAGAAATGCCGCTGCTCGCCCGTCATGCTGGTCAATGGGAAGGCGTCTACACAACGGTTGATGCCGAAGGAAAAATCATCGACCAGCATAAATCGCTGCTGACCTGCGTATTTTCAGAAGATCCGCAATTCCCCTACAAGCAGACCAACCGCTACACGTGGGATGACGGACGTATCGAAGAGCTTCACTTTCCTGCGACGTATGCGAACAAAAAAATCTGGTTTGAAAGCGAACGCATCAGCGGCGCCGCATGGGAAGCCGACGAGGACACCATCCTTCTGACTTGGAAGCGCAAAGACATCGCCAATTCCAAACTGGTCGAAATGATTCAGCTGAGCTCCGACGGATTGCGCCGTTCGCGCACATGGCACTGGTTTGTCGACGACAAACTGGTCAAACGCACACTGATTGAAGAAAACAAGGTGGTGACGAAATGAATTTGATTCATCCATTGGATGCGCTTGGCTACCGGCACAAATTCGGCGTTCTTGCACCGAGTACCAATACAATCGTCGAGCCGGATTTTCACCGTATGGCGGTTCCCGGCGTGACCTCGCACATGTCGCGCATCTACATCAAAAATCAGGACATCAGTTCTGATGAGCGCATGCAGGAACTTCTGTTGCAAATCCGTGAAGAAATTCTTCGCGCCATCGATCTCGTCAAAACGGCCGAGGTCAATTCGCTGGTCATGGGCATGAGCCTTGAAACTTTCTGGGACGGACTCGACGGCAACAAGCGTTTTGTCGAGCGTCTGGAAAATTACTCTGGACTCAAGGTGGTATCGGGTGCGCGCTCGTGCATGGCGGCGCTCGATGTTTTGAAGGTCAAAAAGATCGCCGTTCTCACACCCTATCAGCCGATTGGTGATGTCAACGTGCGAAAGTTCTTTGCCGACATCGGTGTCGAAGTTGTTGCACTCAAGGGATTACGTTGTCCGACTGCGGTGTCGATTGCTCAGGTGGGCGACGAGCAATTGCGCAAGTCGCTTGTGGAGCTCAACGTCGCTGACTGTGAGGCGATTGTTCAGGTGGGAACCAATCTCAGCATGCTGAGGCTTGCGGATGAAGCTGAACGCTGGCTGGGCAAACCAGTCATCGCAATCAATGCTGCTACATGGTGGTATGCGCTGCGCAATCAGGGAATTCGTGATCAGGTTGATGGTTGCGGCATTCTGATGCGCAAGCACTGATGCGGAAGTTGCAGTTCATGGGTGAAATTCACGCAGGATATCAGGGTGTCTTTGATCATCGCATCCGCTTTGGCAGCAAGGCGGCTTTGCTGGTGATTGATTTCATCGAAGCTTATGCGCAACCCGATTCGCCTTTTTATGCACCTGCGGTCGTGCAGGCCTCACAAGCACTGCCGCCGCTGATTGCTGCGTTCCGTGAGCGCGGCTGGCCGGTAGTCTGGACACGTGTTGAATACCATCATCCCGAGGCTGCAGATGGTGGCGTATTTGTGGAAAAAGTGCCTGCTCTTAAGATGCTCGCGCACGGTTCATTGTATGCGGAAACCATGGCGCATCTGCGCGGCGGCCAGCAGCAGGCTGCTGATCTTGAAATCATCAAACAATATCCGAGCGCATTTTTTGGAACATCTCTGATGGATGCCCTGCGGGATGCGCAATGTGACACCCTTGTTGTTGCCGGATGTACAACGAGCGGATGCGTGCGCGCGACGGTTGTCGATGCGCTGCAAAACGGCCTGCGTCCGTTTGTCGTCGAGGAATGTGTGGGCGACCGGTCGTCAGAAGCGCACCGTGCGAATCTGCTCGACATGCAAAGTAAATACGCCGAAGTCATTGGCCTTCATGCTGCAATCGAACTTGTCTCAACGCCGCGTGCGAAGGAGTCGCTGTGAGCAGTGCGCTGAACGGAATTCGTATTTTGGATTTTACCCATATGCTCAGTGGCCCATACGCCACCATGTTGCTGGCGGATTTGGGAGCCGAAGTCATCAAGATTGAACCGCCGCACAGCGGCGAGGGCACCCGCCGCCTTCTGGAGAAAGACAAACAACACAGTATCGAGGGAATGGGGGCCTACTTTCTGACGCTTGGCCGCAATAAAAAGAGCCTTGCGCTGGATTTGAAATTGCCCGCTGCGCAGAAGATTTTTCACGATCTTGTCCGCCGTTCTGATGTAGTTGTTTACAATTTTCGCGTTGGAGTCGGCGAAAAACTCGGACTGCATTTTGACGTGCTCAAAGAAGTCAATCCGCGCATCATCACCTGCAGCGTGACGGGCTTTGGCGAAACAGGCCCCAACCGTGACTGCACAAGCT
>JBDLRP010000039.1:0-203748 GCA_039799905.1 Pseudomonadota bacterium
GTTATTTGGTAAAACCTCTCGCCGGTTGCGAACTTCTCTCGGTGTTGCCACCAAAATCTATTCACCCTTGCGTGAGGCTCTTCCCGCACTCTGTGACTTCTCTCTTCTCTTTTCAAAGAACTGCTCGTTGAGAGCCTCCGTGACTTACTCAAGCGGTATACGCTTGTCAACGTCTCAGGTATGTTTTTTTTGCTCTTTTATTTCGCGCTGTTGGATCGAGCACAACGAACAATGCGATGGGCCCCTTCAACAACCCTATCCAGCGGCTGTGTTAATGAACATCGGAAGTAGCCGGCTTTGCCGAAACTGCTGCCGGGCACGGCCAAAACTCCAGCTCGGACAAGCTGCTCCGTAAAAGCATGATCGTCGGCGAGAGGGGACTTTGGAAAGACAAAAAACGACGCACGCGGCCGCTCACATTCGATTCCTGCTGCTTGCAAGATATCAACAAATGCATCCACACGACGGCGGTACTGCGAGACATCCACGCTGGCATCAAAAACACGAGGCAAGAGCCTCTGCATCAGCGCAGGGGCATTCACAAAGCCAAGCGCACGCGCCGAGTTTCTCAGGGCGTTGAGAGTCTCGGGCATCGCCAGCGCCGGCCCCCAAACAAGATATCCAATTCTCTCGCCGGCAAGCCCAAGGTCCTTGGAATGCGAACGGACGACCCACGCAGCAGGATAAACTGGAAGCACCGGCACAAAATCAGAAGGATTAAAAAGCAGCCGCGCATATGGCTCATCGGAGAGGAGATGTACGAGACGTCCGGTTTGCGCGTGGTGTGCCTTCAAGAGAGTGGCAATCGCCTGAAGGACCTCTGCCGGATACAGCGCACCGGATGGATTATTGGGACTGTTGACGATGATGGCCTTCGTACGCGGGTTCAGCGCGCTGCGCAGCTGGTTGAGGTCGGGCATATGTTGCTCATCGGAGCCGACAATCACCGGCACTCCGCCCATGTTGGTCACATAGGGACGGTACTCCGAGAAAAAGGGAGCCAGCAGAATCACTTCATCTGAAGGGTCAATTAATGTGCGCAAGAGAATCTGCAGAGCACCTGCAGCACCACAGGTCACAAAGACGCTCTCCCGCGTAACGCCCACACCCTCGCTGATACTCAGCTTCGACGCGAGAAACTCGCGCACCTCGGGATAGCCGGCGTTGTCCATGTATCGGTGCACACCGGCAACCTGCTCCTCGGCGAGCTTCACCAGCTCACGCCTGACCTGCTCCGGCGGCTCGAGATCGGGATTGCCGAGTGACAAATCAACCAAATCAACATTCGGATTGTCCTCGCGCATTTTTTGTCCGAGCAGAAACACGCGGCGGATCTCCGAACCCATCTGTGAAAGGGTTTTGCAGGTGTGGCCAATCACATCATCCGGCTTGAATTGCACAATTGCGCCCGTACTCGTTACAGTCATGCTCTATTTCTCCCATAGGGGTGTCCCAATAACCCGAACGGGCGGGGATTGTATACCGGCGCGGAAATATAGTTTAGTGTCCGTATTCAGAGGAACAATCGATGGGTAATTGCTGTCAGTCTAAGTCCTGCGAGTTGCAGAAAATGCAAAAGAGTCAGGCGCGCGTTCTGTGGATCACTCTTGCCATCAATGCAGCCATGTTTTTTGCGGAGCTGATTGGTGGGCTTATCGCTGGTTCGATTGCCGTCACCAGTGATTCTTTAGATATGTTGGGCGATGCAATTGCCTACGGAAGCAGCCTTTACGTGATCCACAAAGGGGCCCGCGC
Organism: Pseudomonadota bacterium; assembly: GCA_039799905.1. GTDB lineage: Bacteria > Bdellovibrionota_B > Oligoflexia > Silvanigrellales > Silvanigrellaceae > RFOM01. The sequence continues at coordinate 1,756 of JBDLRP010000039.1, forward strand.
GAAAGCCCTGTCAGCCAGCCTTAAGGGCTTTATCATGATAGCCTGCGCAGTTGGTGTTTTGTTGCAGGCGGGCTGGAAAGTTCTCTACCGCACTCCGCCTGAAACTCTGATGATGGGCGGGCTCACATTGGCTGCTTTGATTGCGAACGTCACGTGCCTCGTTCTGCTGACCCGTCACCGTCACGATGACGTCAATATGAGCTCAGTGTGGATCTGTTCGCGCAACGATCTCATCGCAAACACATCGGTTCTCGCCGCAGCAGGTTTGGTCGCCCTCACAAACTCGGCCTGGCCGGACATTGTTGTCGGTCTGGGCATTGCACTGCTGTTTTTAAAATCCGGTATCGGCGTTCTGAAGACGTCGAGGCTTGAATTGAATGGAGCGCAGCCGCGACCAGGCAGTGGTCAACTAACATTTTAAAAGAAAAAATTTATCCGACACAGCCTCATAACCCTCTGTGCTAAAAAGTCAGCGACTTTGTGGCGCCTCCGAATCCAAGGAGGGGGAGGATATGAGTGAGTCGTCGCGACCAAGATCCCCTAGATACGTGGCGCACCGTTGCGCTGGTGGGGCTCACTTTTAATCACCTTCTACTATGGCCTCTCGAGAACATCTCTTTTGCAATGAGAATCACCTACCAGAGCGTGGGCTGGGTCAGCTTCGCCAGCGTTTTTTTTGCAATTTCTGGAATCCAATGGGGGCGCAAGGCCTGCACATCCGATTCGTTGTGGCAGTGGAACGTCAGGCGCAGCGCAAGACTTCTCTTTTGGGTCTTCACCGCCACCATTCTTTTTTCCCTTGCAGTGGAGTTGCAGGTCATCAAGCCGGCTCCATGGCAACGGCACATGAACTGGACAGAGCCACACACACCACTGAAGGCATTGGCCGGACTAAAGTTGCCTTGGCTGCTGGATGTCATTTGGCTGCACGCTTGGCTTGGAATCTACGCAACAATTGTTTGGTCAGTTTTCGGCAGAAACAGATGCCCGCTTGCAATCGCAGCCGTCAGTTTTCTCGTCTGGATTGCCGGACAAGCAGATGAAGTTCAAGTTCGAATGCTTCCAACAATAGCGGAAGCGCCGCCGTGGCACCATTGGACGGGTTGGCAACTCTTGTTTGTCATATGCGCGTTGAGTCAACATCACGATATTAAAAAACGACTCGATTTTTTGAACAATGCGTTTTTCTCAAAAATTCTGCTATCCGCTGCCGTGCTCCTTTTCATTCTGAAGCAATCAACTGCGTCGGCTGACATCAACGATTTGTCCGAAACAAAACGCTTTGGCCCATGGTTTGCAGTCAACTCAATTGTCCTCTGCCTACTCGCGAGAAGATATCAACTGCCACAATTACCGGCTGCATTGGCAATCATCGGCAGGAGGACTCTGGTTTTCTATTCGCTGCAAATTCTTGCCGTCTACCTCTTGGGGAGTCACAGCACTTTTTCCCAAAATCAAAAGTTTCATTCTTTCGCTGTCATTGCATTCCTATTAGCTTCGCTTTTTGCTCTTGCTCAACTGCTCATGAACCGGAGGTCCGTATGAATCCCGGCGCGGTAAATCAGGCAGAACTCATTATTGTCGCGGCGGATGCCGTCGGCTTTTCACGAATTGTCAGAGCATCCGATTGTGCGCAGAGATTCGGAATAAACATCATACCCCTGCAATACCGCGATGAAGCGATTGATGCTCTCGAGCAAAACCGGCGCGTGTTGTTGGTCATCGATTTGAACCTCAAGCTCACTGCCGAGCAGGAGGACCTTTTGCATCTGGCGCTGCAGCTGGGAGCAAACTGGTGTTCGGTTTCCTTCTTTGAGGGAATTCGCCGAGGCTTTGCCCGCGTGCAGATGTTCCATGAAATTCTCGAATGGATAAACTTCAATGAAAGCTCCAGTCTCGTGCTTGTCCGAGACAAAATCATCTGCATGTTTAGAAGGCTGGTCGCTCTGTGCGGACTCATTTCACTGAGCCCGTTGCTGGCTGTAATTGCAATCATCATAAAATGTGTCAGCGACGGTCCTGTTTTTTACCGACAGAGGCGCATGGGCCACAAAGGCAGAAGCTTTGAACTGGTCAAATTCAGAACAATGCACCGAGATTCCGAAAAAGCAGGGGCGCAATGGTCAACAGGCAACTACGACCCTAGAATATTTTCATTTGGAAGATTTCTGCGACGTACGCATCTCGACGAACTTCCGCAGTTGTGGAACGTATTGAAAGGCGAACTTTGTTTCGTCGGACCGAGGCCCGAACGGCCCGAATTCTACGAATTGCTCAAGCAGCACACGCCTCACTTCACGCTGCGCACGCGCATCACCCCAGGAATCACAGGTTTGGCACAGCTGCGTTCAGGGTATGCCGCCACTGTTGAAGAATCGCAGCGAAAGCTCGAATTTGATCTCTACTTCATGCGCACAGCAAAGACTTCAAGTGCATTGGGAATAATATCCGGTACGGCAAAAAAGTGCGGAAAAGAAATACTCTCGGCATTCTTTGCGGTCCTGAGGCGAGGCAACAATCGAGTCAACTAGACGGAGCACTTCATGCAGGTTGTCCACGTCTTCAACAGCGGCTCTTTGAGCGGACCGGAAATGCTTGTCATTCCTGCCCTCCGGAAGTTGCCCGCACTGCGGGAAGTCTGGAGTCTTGAAGAGACTCGCCTCACAAACAATGCTGCGACACTCTCTCGGTTCTGCGTGCAAAACGGAATTCCCGTCACAGCAGTCGCCGTCAGGTCGCGGTTTGATCCTTTGGCGATTGCTTGTCTACTGAGGCAAATCAGGGCACTTCCCGACGAATGCATCATCCATTGCCATGATACAAAGGCGAGTCTCTATGTTTGGTTTGCAAAAAAAATGGCCAGACGTCGGCGTATCCAACTGTTTGCGACTCATCACGGAGCATTGGTGAGGGATCACTGGATTTCAAGACTCTATGAAAAAATGTTTGTTTTCGTCGCCAGTCGATCTTTTTCTGCACTGCTTAGCGTGAGCGAAAGCGAGTATAAAATACTGCGCGACCGAGGAGTTCCAGAAAAAATTCTAAAACTTCATCGAAATGGTATCTCGCGACCTGCTTTGACATTGAACCGGCCGAAAGAGAAACCGAGCGAAGCCGAATGCAGATTCGTCATACTTGCCCGACTTTCATATGAAAAGAATCATCTCAGGGCAATTCAAGTGCTCAAGCAGATGCAGGACAAACACCGTATCCGTTGGACACTCGATTTGCTGGGAGACGGACGTGAGCGAAGCAACATCATGCGCGCGGCCCATGAGTTGAACATAGTCGATCGGGTGCGCATGAGAGGATTTGTTGCGGAGGGGTGGAAAGAGCTTGAAAAATACGATTGCCTGCTGAGCTTCTCGCTCGGCGAGGGGCTGCCTGTATCCCTGCTCGAGGCTGGTTGGAGAAGGACACCTATCTTTGCAAGCGCTGTCGGCGGAGTTTGTGAGTTGTGCAAAGACGGTGCTGGAAAGCTGTTTTCGCTGGAGGCTTCAAACGAACAAATCGCAGACGAGCTTGCTGCATTCGTGATGAACCCCGAGTGTATGTGGAATTGTGCGGAGAAGATGCACCACAGAGTCGTCAACGATTATTCGGAACAGCGATGGCTCTGCGATCTGCTCAAACACTACGGTCTTAAAAATGCCAACAGCACCAACATGCAAAACTCTGCCAAATGAATGGGGATAACGGGTGAAACTATCCAAGTTTTTCTGCGCCACCACAACTGCCATCGTGCTCTTATTCTTGTCACCCGCTGGCAGTTTCGCCAAAGCATCTCATCAAAGCGCACTTGTAGCTGGGTCGCAGATCCGAATGATTTCGGCAGATGAACCAATCTTGAACGCTCTTCTGGATGTTGACTGGGATGGCTTTGTGCAGGTTCCGCTCTGCGGAGGCATTAGGATCAAAGACCTTCACATCAGGGAAGCTGAAGACTCACTCCGAAGTTGCCTGCGCCGCTATTACAAGAAGCTGCCCGACTTTCAAATTCAGGAAGTTCAGCCACGGAACGTTCTTGTCAAGGTCTCCCAGCGAGGTGAAACAGGACGAGTCGTAAAGGTTTCCCTGCAGCTGTCTGTCCAATCACTACTTTCCCGCGAGGGATACCTATTGTCTGCAGAACAGACCGTCAGACTTCTCTCTCCCTACGGACTGGATCTTGTGGCCGGCGCAGAGGACATTCAATGGACACGCCCCTTTGATTGGCTCGGCGGCGAAACACTTATTGTCGAAAAGAGCGGCGAGAATAAAAACACAGAGACCATAGATGTTTTGGGCGAGGTTCGAAAACCGGGCAGGCTCGGTTATCGCCCCTCTCAAACGGTACTCGACGTGATTCGCGATGTTCAGGGACCCACCCCGCAGGCGGATTCTGAGTCTGTGGTTATCTATCGACGGCTGAATGGAGAAAAAATTGAGACTCGCTGGAACGACGAACGGGAGAAAATCCAACCCGGCGATGTAATTCTAATTCCAGCCCAGAGGGAAAGCACTTTCGACAAGAGTCTTCGTTGGAGCGTCTCCTTTCTCTCGATTGTAAACACTCTTTTCCTGATCCGCTTGTCGGGACGGTGAAGGGCCATGAAGGCTCTGTACGTCATTCTGTTTGTCTTGCGGCAGTCAATCAAGCACCGGAAGAAGGTCTTTTTCTTCAGCTGGCTCAGCGTTTTTACACTTCTTGCAGTCTGGGTGCACAAAATTCCCAAAAGCTACAAAACATCCGCATTGTTTAATTTCCATTCTGACTTTTCAAAGGTTCCAGCGAGCAGCGAATTCTTCAACGAGATCTACGACCCAAATGAAATTAGGGCCGAAAAAGAAGCAATATTACTTGGAGTCCTATCGGACGAATTTTTGTTTCATCTTGCCCAACGATACATCGGCAAAGAAGCTGCAGAAAAGGAATGGGTTGTTCAGGGCCTAAGACGGGATATCCGCTTTGTGCCACTCAGCAGAACAACGTATCAACTTGTTGTCGTGCAGCGTTCCGGTGAAAGTGCTCAGAACATTGCGCTCGAAGTCATTGAGAGGCTCGAGAACACACTCCGTCAGGAACGGCTTGCGCGCATGCAGTCGGTTTACAACTCGATCACCCAGCAATTGAATGATCTCACCGTCGACGGAAAGGACAGAGATCTATCGCTGAGTCTAAATTCTGTGCAAATTCGCTTGCAAAAAGAAATATCGCAGCTGGAACAGTCGTACACAAACGATCATCCGCGCCTCGTTCGGTTGCGACAAAAAATGCAAAGTCTGCGTGAGGCCAAAGATGCTGCAGAGAGATCCGGAGTAGAACGAGGACACATTGAAAACTGGGTTTCTCTGCGCGGAATTCTTGTCACGCGCAAGGCACTTTTACAGGTGGCATTGCGCATGGAAGAGGACGCAGACATCACGCATATCAAAATTATCAAGGAACCCGACCTTCCACTCTGGCCAGTGGAGCCAAAGAAGAATCTCCTTCTCGTTTCCGCGCTGCTGACATCACTCATTTTTGCAGCCGCGGCTTCTGCACTGATAGCTGTCGCCGCAGAGATCGATCTTATTTTCCCAGGGCTGCGCGAGGGCTGGGAAAAATACCTTGAGTGCATTTCAACTTCGAGCGACAAACCGAGCAACTGCGAAAGAAAAAAAGATGTTTGAGGAGGAAAAATTCGTCTTCAAACTGGTGAACGATTCATCGCATTACCTCTCTTTCCTTGGGGTTGCCCTCTGCAGCTGGCACATGACGGGCAAGCTTGCGAGACGTCAGTCGACCCCGACTGCTGACAGAATAGAGTTGCTGATTGCTTCTGCCATCGCATTCTCTGTCGCGACGGTTCTCGGAATCAGCTCGTTTATTTTTACTCTTGGAGTCATTCTGTCTGTGTTTTCGGCACTGCGCTCGGCCCGTGAGGCTGTCGGCCTGACTCTCATTCTTTACGTTTGCCGACCATGGGAGGTTTTTCCAAACAGCGATGCGTGGCTGCAGGTTCCGCGCCAATGCATTGGTCTGTGGCTGCTATCATGGCTAAGAGATTTGATTTTAAATCCACGCCTTATTTTTGATTCGGGTAAACTCTCTAAAGGCGTTGGTCTGACGTTTATCTTCGGAATCTGGTGTTTTTTGACAACCTTCATTTCCAAAGATGTGGCTGGGAGTCAGGACTACTTTCTCAACACACTGTTCCGCGCCCTGACTCTCGTCGTCATTTTACACTTGACTATCCGAAGCGTCGCAGATGCACAACGGCTGCAAATTGCGTTCTTCATTGGCGTCAGTACGCTGGCTGTCTTCGGCTTGTGGCGATTCCACGGGTTTGATCAAGAGGCCCCACTCCATCTACTGCAGCGCATCAACAACGACGCTGCAAAACGGCTTGAGGCTATTGGTTCATTGGGCAATTCGAACGATGTTGCCGCTGTCATCCTGATTCCATTGGGATGTCTGTGGGCATGGCTCCTGTCGAATGACTCCAGAGCCCTGACGCGGCTCTTTTCCGTTGGCTTTTGTTCTCTACTCATGATGGCAATTTTATCCTCTCAAAGCCGCGGCGCGTTGCTGGCCGTTGTTGCGCAAGCAGGTATGTTCTTTGTTCAAAAATCAAATCACCCCAAAAAACTGATGTGTGTTTTGCTGTGCGCAGTGATTGCCGCATCGCTGGTTGCTAGCCAGTTGATGGGACGACATGAAGACGATCTTGATGCCTCGACAGAAAGTAGAATGAACTACTACGTGACCGGATTTTACATGCTTCTCAACAGTCCAGTCTGGGGTCAGGGTTTCGGACGATACCCATATGAGTTTGAGCGGTTTTCCCCCCTCATACTCCACGAATGGGGCCTGCGGACAGCACATTCCAGCTGGGTGCTCGTGTTCTCCGAGACAGGAATGGTCGGTCTTTTATTGTTCGCCTGGATCAACTACTCAGTTGCATCCTCAACCTGGCAGATGCGTCGGGCATCGCCCCATCTTTTGCTGTCATACACCGGCTATTCCCTCACTATCATCTTCCTCTCACACACGTGGCTGATGTTTCCATGGATTCTCTTCAGCCTGATTGATCTTCAACACAAATTTTCCCAGGCCGAAAACGCTTTAAAGCTTCAAGGAGCGCTCCATGCTGATTAAAAAACATGAACTGATTTGGATTGTGCCGCGTCTTCCTTGGCCGGCACGCTGCGGAGCAAGTCTTGCAAATTCTGAATTGATTCGCGGCATGTCGGAGCTTGGCTATAAAGTTCATGTCATATGCTTCACAGCTGACGACGTGACCAGAAATCGCGCAGACAAAATCCGCACCGCGCTCGGAGCTGCAGAATTAAGTTTTTATCGCTGGCCGCTTCTACTACGGACACGCTGGACGAGGACACTCACTTCCATCATTTTAGGATTTTTCCGCAGAGATATTCCGATGACTGCTGTGCCCTATACAACTTCAGCTGTCCGAAGATTTCTGCAAAAGATGACAGCCGAAAAAAGGAATGCAGTGTGTGTCTGGGACGGGCTTCATCCAATGGCTTCAATCAGCCTCACAGGCCAATCGCCCCACGCGTCCGGACTTCACATTTACCGAGCACATAATGTTGAGTCGATGATCTGGCAAGACTTCGTTCGCTCAAGTGCCAAACTCCTCTGGCCCGTTCTAAAGATACAAGCTGCGAAAATGAAAAGATTCGAACTGCGTTGCATTGAAATCTCAAAACACGTCGCCTGTGTGCATGAAAACGATATGTCGGCCATACAGGCCTCGACGAAAAAATCGTCAGTTTCTGTGATTCCAATTTCAGTTCCTGAATCCCGTGACCTCCTAAAAATCACCGTTCAGCGATGGAGCCGTGTCAACATAGCAAATATCAAAGACGATGCACTGCAATTGCTCTGGCTTGGCGGGCTCGACTGGTGGCCCAATCGAGAAGCACTCGAGTGGTTTGCCCAACACATTTGGAAACAATTGCAAAAAAATAGACCGCGCGTTTCATTGACCTTGGTAGGGCGAGGCACGGACCGACTGAGAGACCTGTCAGGAGAAAACGTTCGCAGACTTGGCTTTGTGAAGGATTTATCAGCAGTTTTTGATGAGACGGATCTCCTCATTGCCCCCATCCAATCCGGAAGTGGTGTCCGCGTCAAAGTCATTGAAGCATTGTCACAGGCCGTTCCTTGTGTGGGAACAACACTGGGTGTCGAAGGAATTCCGCCGCAGGGAATCTATTGCGTTGATTCACCCCGAAGATGGTTGAGAGTGCTCAGCTCTGTTACGGTCCAGGAGTGTTTTCTTCGCGGCATGGTCGGCGCAAGAGCAATTCAGGCTGAGCACTCCAGAGTGAGATGCGCTGGCCAATTCGATGCACTGCTGCAATCCCATCTGAAATCATAAGCCGAAGCCGATAAATTTTATAATTCAAGGTTTTTCATTGAAAAAACGCTTATCCAAAAGGCACTTCTCGACCAATTGATGCATTCTCTCGAATTCTTGCATTGCCTGTGCAGGTGAAAGGATAAATGGGTCACGAACATCATCGCAAGCCAGCGGGTCAGCGAGTTCGCTGAGAAGCCGCACTTTCTTCAGCACCGTAAAACCGTGTCCGAAAAGCAATCGCCAGATATGCTGCTTTTCCATCGCAACGACAAGCTCAGTAGATTCAATATCAAAAGCACTGAGGCTCTTGGCGCAATGTTCCTCGGGTTTGAGTGCGTATGAGTCAAACAGAGCGTTGAATCGCTCGGGAATATTCGCTTCATGGACGTCGAGTCCTCTCGACACGACTTTTACCTTTGCTGACAATCTTCGCGCCAACAACTTTTCTACAAAGGGGCTTCGGCAGCGATTCCCGCTGCAGACAATCAGTATGTGTCTCACGTCTTCGAATTTGTCGCGGCCTCTTAAAATAAGGACAAATTTGTAAGCAAGACTTCCTGCTTTGGCCAGCAGTCGCCGTCTGGATGCCGCACACAACCTGCGCAGCAGTACTCGCCATTGAACCAAACAGGGCAAGGGGTCGTCCCATCGGAAAAAGTCATAACGGGTCTTGATGTTAAAAATGGTGCCGAGGACAGACAAAACCATCCGCGCAGTTGTGGCGAGCGAAACCTCCCTGCCGATCAGGGATTGAATGACTGAAGTTAAAAACTGAAATTCGCCCGGGTAGATTGACGTTGTCGTTAACTGCAAATCCCGATGATGTGGCCTGCGCTTTAATGAGTGGGTTTGGAGATTCTCAGATGGTGTAACGCTCACCTCGACCCACCGGCTGATAAAAGGCAATTGAGCATTGAGGGCCAACGAAAGCGAGCCCCATGGTCGTGCGTTGATCTCAACCAGAATCGGCCGGTGTAAATCACCCCTCACAAATCTCCTGAACTCAAGCATCGCAATACCATCGTGGCACAATCCAGAGAAAAACTTTTCTGCATGGGCAATGAGTTCGGGATCATAGCCCAGCTGTCGCCGCGCACTCACTCCGCCCGTCCACGGGATTTCCGCAAGGCGCTCGTGTGTGTGCGAAACCTCAATCTTGCCTTCCCTCATCAACACGAACGCACCGCATCCCGTTCCAGCCAACCACTTTTGAATCAAAAAATGTTGACCGGTACCCTTCAATTCTAATGCAATGGCCATCAACTCTTCGTGCCGACGGGCAGTCCACGTCTGTCCTTTTGCGTAAGAACCGTCGCTCAGCCAGCGATTGTCGGTCCGGACAATGCAGGGAAAAACAATCTCATTAAAATCAGGCAAAGGGTCGCCCGGAGCCACAACAAAACCCTCGGCAGTGGGAATATTCAAGCCCTGTGCCCTGCGAAAGGTCTCGATTTTGCTCATCGCAATCTGCAGGACGTCTTTCCGTGGGCGCATCAGGCATAGATTTGAAGAAACGCGCTCGTCCCAGCGGAGAGTCGCTGCAATAGTCGCCTCGCTGACGGGAAGAATGCAATTTGCATCAACAGCTTCGGCAAATGCGAGAAGTTGCTCGAATGCCGCCCGAGGTTCTTTCCAAGGGCAAGATGACTTTCGATACTCAACTGTCCAGCGACTGCCCTTTGCAGGAGCATCGAAGGAGCGACCGAGTGCGAAGACGGTGTGACCATTCATCCCAAGTTCACGAATGCATGCCAGAGCAGCGCTGGTGTCTGCATCCGTTACAATAATCCGCCTGCTGCTTTTCCTTGAGCTCACCATAAATAGCTGCTCATCTTCCAATATTTGGAGTTCAGTATTGAAACCACGCTGGTCGTTTTACCAACGCAGAAACGGCGCACTGCGAAGGGATCCCGCAAATCACGATGCCAACCCGATATCGTTGAAAACGCGGCTGTAACTTTATGCTCTCTTAAAATTCTCTTACAGGTATCCGAAAAATCGGAGCGTCTTCCATTCGGATAGGCATAAAGACAACGTGATTCTCCGCAAATGTTTCGAATCGACCTGACACTGTCGGCAATTTCAATCTCAAGGTCTGCGAGACTCAGTTTGGTATGAATGGCATGGCTTGCTGAATGGGCGCCAAAACTGAAAATCCCGCTTTCAAGGGCAGATGTGCATTGTTCAGCGGTGATCGTTTCATAATCCTGCACTTCGTCACATCCGCCAACATCGAGGACTTCCGAGAGATCACTGAGTAGTGATTTAATTGCCTGTGGATGAAGCTCTTTCAGGACAGACTGGATGATGTGATTGGCTCTGCCTTTTTCAGCTGCAGTGCGAATCGACAGTGTGTGCCCAAAGAGCTGAATTTCAGATTTTTGAGACTTTCGCAAAAAGCGGATGACATCGGTAAACCAAGGTGCCCGGCCGCGCCGCATGAGATCCGTCGCGACAAAAACGGTTGCCTGCATCGAACGCTCACGCAGGAGTGGCTCGGCTTGACTGATTGTCTGCGAAAAACCGTCATCAAACGTCAGAGCCACTGACGGCGCAGAAAGTGTTCCCTCGCTGAGTCTGGCGACCGCATCTGACAACTTAAGCACTGACCATCCGGAACGGACGACATCATCAAGGTCTCTAGAGAATTTCTCGATGGGCAGAAAGCAGAAATCCTGCAGATGCTCAGAATCATCGGTACACAGTCCATGATAGCAGAGAATCACAAGAGGGTTTCTATGCATTTTCATTTTTATGCTCCTTGCCTTTGACATAGTCGACGCGTTCATCAGCAATCAGTTGCGGAAGAAATGAGAAAGCCACGAGAGCAGCAAAAATCAGTGCGAGAAGCGGGCTCAGCTTGAAAGACTCGGAAATCGCCTTTGCAAACACCAAAGTAAAAATGAACATGATTGATCTAAGGAGACGCACCTGACGCGGAATGACTTGCCAGATGTTCACTCCCATGTTGCGCAGGTCGGAGAGAAGGAAAATCGCTCTGATAAAAAAATTTGCAGTCATCGAGAGAGCAAGGGCCTCAGCTGCACCAATCAGAGGATAGCCGACCATAATGACAATGATTGTTGATGCTGCAGAAAATCCTGAAAACAGAAAAATGCGTGCCGATCGTCCTGCAGCGCGTGAAACAATGTCGGCGGGAATACAAGACAAAAGGTTCGCCAATGAGAACAATTGAAAGAAGGTCGTCGAATCCTGATAGCGGCCAGAGAATATGACCGAGAGAATGTCCGAAGCAAAGAGAAAAAGCCCGGCTGAATACGGAAGGGAAAAACTGATTATTTTTTCAATAATCGATCTGATTGTTTGGGCGCATTCGTCCGCGTCCCGTAGCTTGATCTGCACGGCCAGCTGCGGCAGAGCCTTCTGAACGAGAGCCTGTTCGAGAAATGTCACGACAGGCAGGGAAATTGAGCCAGCCGCGACAGTCGCAAAATGTTCCGCACTCATCACGCGCGATAGATAGATTCGGTCAAAAACTGCCGAGACCGAAGTGAGGGCCGCTGCAAGCCCAATCGGCAACGACTCGCGAAGAATGCCGATCAGTGTCCTCAATTGAACCTTCTGAATTTTAAAGGAGGCAATTCTCCGGGCTGCGAAATTCAAAAAGAAAACTCTGACCGCGAGAAACGCTGGGATCAGCCAAAAAACAGCAGCCAATGAATGTCCGTGAAAAACCAGCGCCATCATGAATGCGCTGCGGAGGATTTCGAGTGCAGCAAGCGCACATGAAGTTAAAAGTCCGCGCCCCGCAAAACAAAGACGCTGTTCGAGAAAAACGCTCGGAAGCAAAAAGGCCGACGATACAGCAAGACATTGCCACATCAGCTGTGGGTAAGTATCTGATGAATAAAAGGAGAAGGCTAAAACGGTTACGGCAACTAGAACACCGCCAAAGCATTGCAGTGTCCAAGCAGCAGAAATCTTTTTCTCACCTCCGGCTTGAGAATTCCAAAACGGAATCATGCTCCATAGTCCCGAGGTGAGGCTTAGGGCGGAAACAGACGACAGATAAACTGAGAACGTTCTATATGAGGCGAAATCTGCACGAAGGTACTCATGAGCAATTACGACCGGCACGACGATGTTGAGCAGAGAGGTCAGCGTTTGAACGACACCTTGCACATGCGGATGCCCTTCAAACCGCCGAATGAGCCTGAGCGTTAAACCGACAATCAGATCTCCCACCATCCAAAGAACAGAAGACAACCAGACAGGGAAAAACAATGGCTGTCTGTGGGCTATTTTGAGCCCCTCGGCGGACATCACGCGGAGACCGGATTTTCTCAGCTCTTGCGAGTGGGAATCAGATGCCAATGACTCCGTCTGCCCCTGTCTCCACCGGTAGAGGGGCGTCATGACCAGCGTTGCCGGAGCGATACGCACGATTCTCAGAAGGAAATCCATGTCCTCGCACCGCCACAGCCTTTCATTGAAACCGCCAGCCTCCAGCCAGAGGGAGCGTTGAATGACAAGTCCTGAGGGCTGCATCCAGTTTCCAAAGAGTGCCTGAAATTGCGCATGGCCATGCCAAATGTTTGAATTAGATTTCTGCGGGAACAGCAAAGAAAAGAGTTTTTCAGACGAGCGAAATGCGGGAAACGCACCGACAAAACCCTGCCGACCCGCTTTCGCCTTGAGTGTTTTGTCGGTCAGTTCAAAGTTGAAAATGACAAATCGACAATCAGGTGTCTGCTGAATCACCTGTGTCGCTTCTTGAATGTAATTTTCATGCCAAACGTCGTCAGAATCCAAAAATGCGATCCATTCGTGATCCGCTTTTCCTGCGCCAAGGTTTCGCGCTGCCGAGGGTCCTTGCCTGTGACTGATACAAAGCTTGATGTCGTCTTGCTGCCCGCACCATGCCAACGTTTCATCGGTTGAACCGTCGTCGACAACAATGATTTGCGAAACCGTCCGCGTTTGTCGGCGAACTGAGATGATCGCCTCTTGCAAAAGCTGCAACCGATTGAAGGTTGGTATGACCACTGCAATGGATGGACTCATGGATTGCCCTGTGGAGTGCTGGCATCTCGCGACGTTGGAAAGAGGCATTCAACGAGCTGATCGCGTGCCTGATCATATTGGCGGGAATTTCGGCTCCAGCGAAAGGCCGTCTCTGCCAATGGCATTTCGGCTCTGAGGCGACCGAAGCATTCAGGCGCGTTCATCTTCGCATATGCAATGTATTCGGCATCGAACGAGGCTTGCCGCCATAGTTTCATGCGCAGCGACGGCAACGGAGTTTCTTCTTTCAGTGCGAACTTTCCTTCGCGCGCAGGATAAAACAAAGTTCCGTCGCCGTTACCGGTGAAGTCCCAAAGAGATTGCCAGGGATCGACTGCCGGAGATTTTCTCCAGCTGTTGTTCACACTGTAATAAAGAACTCTCTGCAGATTATAGATCTCAGATATCCAAGGCCAAACACGAATATACGACGCGTTTCGCTCAATGACGAAGTCGGGTTCGCCGCTCGAAAATTCGGAACCGCAACCATGACTCATGCAGCTGACGTAGGCCCACAGCTGATGTTCCGGCGTCAGTGACGGGGGGCCCTCCCGTTCAAGTGTCTGCAGCAGCGGAGCGAAGATTCGAATGGAATCGAGCAAACTTTGCCAAGGATAGATTGTCACAAGCGCCGATACCTGTGGTGCCCCCTGTCGCAGGCTTTCGGTCATTTTTCTCAGCTTATGGAACTCCTCCTGCTGGGGTTCATCCCACAGATAAACAAATGGCCGTCGCGACATGCGCTCCTGAAACTCCGCCTCATGAGGATCGGCTGAGCGGACGTCAAGAAACTCCTGCCAGCGCATCCAGTACTTCAACCGCTCCTGTTCATCGGAGTGGTCGATGCGCGGGATATCAATTTCCGACCACCAAGGAAGTTCACTGACGACCGTATTCAGATAAGACAATTGGGGCGAAGGATCGCGAGAAAGAAGAAAGTCTTGGTTGAGTTGCTCTTCTTCTTTCTTAAATGGATGCTTTATCCATGCTTTGAGCGGAAGAATCCGATGTGCGACCATTTCTTTGATGTATTTTTGTGTCAGCGCACCTTCACGAGAATCTGAACGGCCGAAATGTGCGAGCGATGCAAAATACGGAGTAAACTCGGCTGCAAGCGGCAAGGCCCACGGCTCACTCAGGGTGAAGGGCAGGATTCTCAGCGTCATGCTCCATCTGCGCACAGGCTCTGCACCGTGGTTGAGCTGTTGTCGGGGATGCATTGTGCTCTCAAAGTAGAGTGAAAGATCTTCAGGAAAAGCGTTCTCCGCAACCGTCAGGTCGGCAAACAACCACTGTGCGTCGGCAAATTCAGGATTCGCACAGTCGAGAGAGTCTCGCAGCGGGACGAGCGCATCCACATAAGATCCCGTGCGTGCTCCCTCAAACGATGGGTTCTTCAGGTTGACTGTGCGACCCAAATACCATTGCACATCGACAAGTGAATCATCGGGAGCGCCGTGAAGGGTAGGAAGCGTGCCGCAAAAATCTTTATTTTCGAAAATGATCAGCCGCTTTTCTCCGGCGGCAAGGGAAATCACAAGATGCCCCTTAAAATCATCACTCACCAGATATTCGGGCTTTTCCAAAGTTGAAGTGAGGCGCTGAACGCTCAGCGCAGACGAGGACGACGACAGGGCAAAATTGATGATTAAGGCGAGAAGATGAATCCACGACCGATGTACAATTTTCACAGCCCGTGAATAGATATTCCTGTAATCTTGTGCCATTTTTTCGCTGCTGTGACGTATTCGGAACCTTTCTCGGCTCTCCCACGTCGAAGGTCGATTGCCCGAACTAGCCGCGGACTCTTCAAGAAACTTGATGAAAATTTGAACATCGATGGAATTTGATTCTCTCGGCGCAAAATGCACATACGACCTGACAGACTGATGCCCATCAATATCTGTTAGAAGAGCCGGCAGACCAGCACCAATCGCCTCACAGACAGCGAGCGGCATGCCTTCTTCCTCTGACAGGGAAACAAATGCGTCGGAGGCAAACAACCAGTCCGAAGGATGATCGGTTGGTCCGACCAAGAGGACAGACTCCGCAAAATATGGACTATTCTGAAGAATGGGCAGGATACAATCGCGCATAAATCTTGGGTCGACGGGCCCGACAATCACAAGCTTCCATTGTTGTCTCACTGAATCTGGCAATTGCACCCACGTTCTCAGTAAGCGCTCGTGGCCCTTCCCTGCAACAACGCGACCCAGCGACAGAAGCCAGCTTTTTTCGAAGTCACCGGCCTTAAAAGACAACATGCTCGCACCGTGACGCGCCATGAGCCGTGCACGTGCCTCAGACGGAGTAGCAAAGGCTTTTGCAAATTCGACTCCGTTGGCAACGACAAGAAGTTTGTCTTGGGGGATTCCGAGTTTTCTATATTGATGAGCAATCGATGGTGAAACTGTACAAATCGCTTTTGCTGCCGAGCAGAAGAGCTTTTCATAGAGGGAGTAGCGGCGGAGTCCTTTACGGAAGTGAACGAAGCTGTGCTGTGTATGAACGACTTTTACGCGCATAAAGCAGCACAGGGCGACGGCGACTCCATAGATAAGCGCGCCCAGATCGTGTGTATGGATAATGCGTATTTTCTCAGCGAGGATGATCTTTCGCAATGCAAGAACTGTCTTTGTGCAAAAACCGCGACCCTTTTGCAGAGCCGTGAATGAGACACCCGAATTTTCAAGTCGCCTGATGAGTTCCGGACTCAAGCCAGACCGCTCGTAGGCGGCAACCTGACAATCCACATCGACTGCCCTAAGTTCTTGAGCGAGCGTCACGACCATCCGCTCCAGCCCGCCCAAGGCTAAATATTGGGTGAGGATGAGAATCTTCATGTCACGACACCATCCTCTGGAATGACTCGCACCACACGAGCAGGATTCCCTGCAAGAACACTGCGTGGCGGGTATTCACCGGCGAGCACAGTGCTTCCACTGGCGATCGTTGAACCTGAACCGATGCGTGCACCCTTCAGGATGGTCGTGTTGGCGCCAATCCAAACATCGTCGCCAATCAAGACAGGTGCACATGCCGGTGTCCAACGCGCCAGCAGAGTCTCATCAGACTCAATTCTCTCGGAGCCAAAACGCGGATAGAACCTTCGGCACATCCGCTTGACCTGTTCTGCACGAACGATTGGATCTAAGGGATGAGAGTCATGGTCTTGAATGAACACATTCCAGCTCGTCAGACACCTTCTGCCAATCGACACACGCAACCGCGAGGAAATGCGACAGTCGCCGATGATGCTGCAATCACCGACGTGAATTTCTCCTTCTCCAAGGGCCTCAAGACGCGCGTTCTCAAATACAATGCTGTGATCACCCAAAAAAATCCGCGCGCGTGCACCAGTCGTAGACAATGCGCGAATGCGCTGAATCCTCACATTTTTTCCGCATCTCACAGACCCCCGATGAAGACCCGACACCTGCAGAACAAAATGTGTCAGCGAAAACATCGCAAAATTCCGGACCATTGAAGGTACTCTGAACAGATGCTCACGGAAGGCAATCTTTACCAGACGCGAAAATCGCTCACCGTCGGAACGACGATACTGGTTTGATGTATGATTCAGCTCCATTTGAAATCATCCTCAAGCTGACTTTTCCTGCCCGAAATTGTGAGCAGTGCATGCATTGAAGCCCTGAATGCCGGATTTTTGATGATTGCCAGCGCGATCGAAAGTGCGAAGAAAAATATGACGACAGGCCAAAGTATGCGACCGCGCACAATTGCGTGCTCAAAAGCTGCACTGAAGAGCGCTAAAATAAACAGAGTCACCGGAAGCGCCCAAATCAGTCGAAAGACTCGCCGCAACGAGACGACAAGAACGTGGGGAGACAACCGATGTGCGACTGGCGTCAGGAAGCGAATCCACTGCAGATTTCCCTGCACCATCCGCATGCGTGCGTTGGCCTCTTGGCTCTTTTGCCGCGGCGATGAATCAGTCACGACAAAGCCGCCCGCGTCGTTTGCTGCGTAAAGAATCTTCTGCAACGGGAACAAAACTCTCAACATTAGTGGCAGAGCAACATCATCGTTCAGCCAATTGCGCCCAGAGAGTGCTTTAAGAACAGCGACCAGTGACTCTCTTCTGTAAAAAACTGTCGCCCCATGAACAGAGACTGGACCACCCGATTTGTTTTCGATGGTTTTGAGAAACGCCTCAAGAAGCCAGAGGCTCCGGCTGACGCGTCCTGCAGTTCCAACCCTGTATCCGGGGGCGAAGCAGGATAAGTTTTCAAGACACAGATAGGGTAGCGCATTTCTCAAGATTCGCTTGTCCCATATCGCTCCGGCATCGACAAATGCGACCCAGTCGGCACTCGAACAATGAACCAGTTCCTGCAAAACCCGCCACTTACTACTGTAGGAAAAGCTGCGGATAGCGACCGCATAGCCGTCGGCATCGGAGACGGTGTCGTCTGTGCAGCTGTCCAAACCGACGAAAACGTTGACACTCAGCTTCTGAAATATTTTTCGCGCTTCATCTTTTGCGCATTGAATGGACGCAAGAGTCTCCCTCAGACGATTCTTCTCGTTATGACAAGGAATGAGGACATCAAAAGAATTAACCTCAGTGAGCTGCTCCTCATCTTTTTCTTTGTTGCGAAAAAAATAGAAGGAAAAAAAAGGAAAAAACGGACAGGCGAGGATACCTAGAACTATGCTGATGAGTAGCAGAATCCACCACATGACATACTCCTGTTCCCGAGAATACAAGTTAATCTCGTCACCGGTGCCACACTTCGGATGCGAAAAGCTGAGCTATTTTTCTGGCTGACGCAGTTTCAGGAAAATCGGATACGAAGTACCAGTAAAGGTCGACAAGCCCCATCCCTCAATTTGGCAGGAACCGTCCCTTTTCTTCTCTGCTAAAAGGCGCAATGCGAGAGGCACATTCCACTGCAGATTGATGAAGGTGAGTCTGCCTGTGCTCGGATTATAACGGCCAAACGAGTACGGGAGATGAAGCTCTGAACCTCTCGACCTGAACACCGATGCGTATTGCCGTGGGCCAATCTGAGTTATGACAAACTGCCCTTCAAGGTCACCAAATCGTGCGTCGTAACTTGCGATCAAATTTTCTTCAGGGCACGGAGTCTGGCTCGTGGCCCTGACACTTGCTTCACGAATCGCCGTAAATCCAATTCTTTTAAACTCATTGGGCTCGAGAATTGTTCCCTCAATTCGCGTGTAATTCTCAAGGAACTTAATAGTGATCGTCGAAGGTGTCGCAGTGGCAAAAGACATCCGGCTCGAGAGGAATTGCGGATTTCCGTCAAACGAGAGCTTTTGAAAAACCGTCGGCTTCAGGTCGGGATGACTCAGCGCTCCGACGATTCCAAGTTCGCCTCCGCTTGAGAAGATAACAAAACGCAGATTTTCCGCTTCTTCCGCAAGTGGCCCCTCGATGCTCTGCAAACGGAAGACTCCCTCCCAACCTTCGGTTACCTCCAACAACTGATTGGAAAGCGTCGATGCCAATAGCAATGCATGACGGACAACATAATCAGCGTCTCCCATCGCCATAATTGTCGATTCAGAATTTCGCGCAAAGCAAACCAATTCCTGAATAGACGATGGATCCTTTTCCGACTCAGCCCGTCGCAAAAAGAAGTCGAGCGCCGCATAACGCTGAGTTTCACCGGCGAGCTCCTTGAATCCCTCACTGAGCCTCTTGCAGTCGCGCCAGACCCACTGGAAAAGCAGATAAATGCTCTGATCACGCAAGCCCTTGGCCTCGCGTGAGACATAGTCGGCATCGCCCAGTCGGCGGACCAAATCTCCCGCCTGACGGGCAAATTCGCTCAGATTGACAAGTTTCTTTTCGTCTTTTTCTTTCAGGAAGTCTTGTCTTAGCTTGCTCAGAAACTGAAATCTGTATGCCTCGTTCTTACCTTCCATCTTTTTGAGTTCTTCAGAAATATCGCAAACCGGAAGATCACAGGCCGAAACACTTCGACTGAGAGAAAAAGTCAGCAAAAGAAGAAAGATGCACAGCGGTAGACGAAGAATTTTATCCGTAGAAAAATTCAATTTAATTTCTTTTATTTTCAATGCCGGTGGGGACGATCGAGTCATAGACACCTCGGCAGACGGCAAATGGAACTGCGCGGGAATTTATGACAGAGCGCAAGCGGCCTGTCGCTGTTCTCTTTTTTACAAAGCCATCAGGCTCACAAGTGAACTGCAGACCAAGACTTCTCTCAGTCCGGAACCACCATACCGTCCTTGATGCGGACCGTGCGGCGTGCCAGCTGCATGACCCGAGGGTCGTGAGTCGCGAATAAAAACGTTGTGGAGTGATCGCGGTTGAGTTTCTGCATAAGCTCGAGAATCTGATCACTCGTTTTGGAATCAAGGTTCGCCGTTGGTTCGTCGGCGAGCACCAGCCGCGGTTGTGTGATGAGCGCGCGCGCAATGGCGACACGCTGGCGCTGTCCGCCGGAAAGCTCATCGGGCTTGTGTGTCATAAAACGTTCCAGCCCGACTTCGGCGCACACAGCCCGCACGCGTTCGCGCAGATTGTTGCGGTCTTCCCGCTGCTCGCGGACAAGACAAGGAAACTCGATATTTTCGACCACATTCAGAACAGGAATCAAATTGAAGTTCTGAAAAATGAAACCGATTTTGTAATTGCGGACTTCAGCAAGGTCATTGAAATCACGATTGGACACATCGACTCCGTCGAGCATGTAGCGACCCGATGTCGCGCGATCGAGACAGCCGATGATGTTCAAAAGCGTTGTTTTGCCTGAGCCAGAGGGCCCGAGCACCACCGTGAATTCACCTTCGGCGACACTGAAGTCGACGCCGCGGAGCGCCTCGACAGTCGTTTTGCCGAGCTGATAAACTTTGCGCAGCCCGCTGATCTCGATGATGTTCTTCGCTGCTGCAGAGGTCGTGGCCGAGGTTGTCGTGGTCATGACTGGGTCCTTTAATAGTAGGCTTTGACTTCTAACCCAAGGCGGGACTTCACCGGATTGAGTTCATTTCCGCGCACTCTTCCGATTCCGGAAATCTCCGCACCGGACTCTTTTACCAAGTTGTAATCGGTGCTCGCAGAGAGAGTCACGGCGACCGACTGACTGGGAGTCCACTGAAAGACGGGCCCCTGAAAACCGGAATGATCGTGTGGGTTGTGCGCGATGGCCCATGAAAGAAAAGCATCGTCGTTGAACTTGTAGCGCTGATAATTCAAAAACAAAGTGTTGCGCATGGCATTTTGTGCGCTCGGAGCGAACGTGGCCGATCGGCTCAAACGCGCTGCCGCGAATCCACGTTGCAGCCGGCTCTGCAGGTCAGCAACGCTGTCGCCGTCTGATTGGTAGAGATATTCGAAAACAAGCGACGATTCATTGTCAAAGTCATAGCGCATGCCGACAAGTGAGCGGAAGAAAATGTGATCGGAATCCAAACGCGAAGTGCCATCGGGCAGCGGCCTGTCGCTTCCCTGCCGGGCAAGAACCTCGGCATGGGTTTCGAGCTGTTTGCTGATGGCGGTTGCAATCTGCGACCACGATGCGCCAGCACTGAGCGCCGACGCTTTTTGATTCTTAAAACGATCACTGTAGAAGGCAATCAAGTTGACGTCCGCCTCACCAACAAGGCTGTACCAGCGCAGGCCGGTCAGAGAGTGCATCCTGCGGACGCCATCGGGGTCACGCAGCACACCTGCATCGGTCGGCATTGTGTTTTTGTCTTCCAAAACTTCAGGAGCAAAAACCAGAGCAAAGGTTTGCTTCTCTTGGACATGCTCACCTTGCAGCAACCATGCACCGCGCCGTTCATAGGTCGGGTCAAGCGGATTCTTGGCCGGATTGAGCAGGTCGGTCGGGTTGGCGGCAAAACCGGTGCCCCACAAGACGCGCTTTTTGCCTGCGGTATATTGGAATCCCGTCGCAGGCTCGCCGTTCACATAGAGCTCATTCAACGCCAGCCGATAGGCGGGATTGTCGTCGCTTCCTTTCGAAGTGATCAACACCGCGCCTGTCTGTATGTTGCGTTTTTTGAAATTCCACGATTTGCGCGCAAAGACATCGACGTCAGCTTGCAGTCTGAGCAACGGCGAGAATTCGGTTTTGCCTGTCAGGTTCAAATCCAGCAGCGCATTTTGCGAGGCAACCTCTGCGGCAGGAATTTTCTTGTCGAGACGCTGCTCGCTGAATTCGCTCCGCAGCATGAAATAAGAGGTCCACGCAGACGATATACCGGAGGATTCATCCTGCGCAGAGGCAATCTGAGAACAAACAGCAAACAAACCGGCCGACAAAATGACCGTTACACATCTGTGAGGTTTGCGGAGCATCGCGGTGTTACCTTCCTTCCGGAATGCGGTTGTCATTATTTACCCAAGTCCGTCAGCGCAAAACGCTGGTCGGGAGTGCTGACGCCAACGTTCATGCTCTGCATGAGCAATTCCGTAGAACGCTCCTTGATAAGCTCGTTGCGCATGATGACTTTGGCCGGACGCCGGTAGCCCTTGGAGAACTCTTTGAAATCGGAGAACTCAGCCGAACGGAGGATTTTTCCGCTCGTGCCGTAGTATTCGCCGCGCACCGGCATTGCGTCCGACTTGCGCATCCAGAGCTTGACCACGTCGTAGGACGTGTTGGCATTCTTCGCCTTGAGCTCAACCAGATATTGCTCTGCATTCTCGGATTTTCCGAGTGTCGCCGCATAATCGGCTTTGTAGTTCACGCGCAGAACGTCGGCATTATTGAAGTCGCCGCCCTGAAATGAATCGCGGTTGGCAATGCGTGTCGCGCGTTTGAGATTGGGCAGATAGACCCACGAGTTGTCTCCAACCCTGAGAACTTCCTGACCGGCGACGGCGGCTGGCCCCTTGAACCAGATGCGGAACTTCTCGGTTCCCTTTTTCACAAAGCGCATGTCGTAGGTCCGCGTGGTTCCGTCTTCGCGCTTGGCGGTCATCTTTGCCATCGATTCGTAATTTTCGGGCCCCATGATGGCATCATACTTTTCCAGCAGCGCGTCGGCAGACATCTCTGCAGCAACGGCCGACGACTCTACGGTAAACGACTGCACCGCAGCGAGTGAAAGGGAAATGGCCAAAAATCGGAGTTTCAACATCTGTCACCTCAACTGAATTTCATTATGCGCGCAAGGCATCAACTGGGTTCATCATGGCAGCGCGCCGCGCCGGAAATATTCCCGCGATAGAAGAACACAACACAGCCACTGCAAAGGCGGCGGCCGAAAAGCCAAAAGTCAAAAATGGATGCAGCATTCCCCGCTCGTAATTTTCCGAGCCGAACGGGATGCCGATTTGATTGAGCACGATCGTGATCAGAACTCCCAGAAGAAGCCCGAGCATTCCGCCGACAACTCCCACAAAAACCGCCTCGGCGAAGAATATTGTCTGGATTTGGTGCCTGCGGATGCCCACCGAGAGCATCGTGCCGATTTCACGCGTGCGCTCAAACACAGCCATTGTCATGGTGTTTGCAATCACAAACAAAACAAGCACGAAAAGTATCAGGCTGACGATGCCGATCATGACCCGCTGGCGGAACAACACGTCACGCAAGAAAGGCTGAACGTCGCTCCAGGAGCTAACCTCGAATTCACGACCCAATTCTTCCTGGAGGCGCTTTTGTACGGCGTCCAGATCGTCGAGTTTGTGCAGCGAAACGGCCACCTCGGTGACTTTTCCCTCAAGGCCAAGAAGAGACTGAGCAACAGCCAGCGGCAGGGTGACAGCGCGTTTTTCTTCGAGCGGAAGAAGCGAGCGGCTCAGCCCTTTGACTTGAACGTCAACGGCATTCTGCCGGCCCTGCGGGCTTGCCCCCGACAGATTCAAAAACTCACCGGCCGGTTGCCCGGTCGCGGATTCTCCGTCGCCCGAAGGACCTGTGCCGCGCGGAGCAACATTCAAACTGCGCGCAAGTTCTTGCCCAACCAACGCATGCCCCGTGTCAGCCGCATCGAGCGGCTGGCTGCCTTCCGTGAGTGTGCCCAACCAGCGCGGACACACCAGCTGTTCGCGGGCAACATCCACGGCATTGCCAAAAAACAATGCCTGATTGCGGCCATTAGAAACGAGTCCGCGAAAGATGATTCGCCCTCCGGCTGCCTTGACGCCCTTGATCCGCTCGATGCGATCCAAGAGTTCGGGCGAATAATCAAAATTGAATGTGAGCGGATTGAGTGAGACGTTGCTCAGATAACCGGTCTTGTGGATTTGCAGCGCACCGACTTTCACATTGACCGCATTTTCAATCGAAAAACGATAAAATGCATTCGAGACGCTCGTGATGACCAGCACAACGGCAAGCCCGACGACAATCGACGAAAGAGTAAATAAACTTCTACGCCGGTTGCGAAACACGTTGCGGACGGCCACTTGAAATAAAATATTCATACCGACGCCAGCGCCTCCACAGGGCGCATGCGCGATGCGCGATACGCAGGCCACAAGCTGACCACTGCCGAACCCAGCGAGGTAAAGAGGAATGCCTTCACAAGAAACGCCTGAGTGAGAAAGGGATGCAGCATAAATTTAAGAGTTGAGCCCGGTGCGTTGATTGGAATACCAATACGCGCCGCGATACTGACGATGACGACGCCGATGGCGAGGCCGGTCAGCGCGCCGAGCGCGCCAATGAAGGCTCCCTCGAGCACAAACAGACTGAGAATGTAGCCGCGCCTGATGCCCAGAGCCATCATGGTGCCGATTTCGCGCACACGCTCGAGCACGTTCATGAACATCGAATTGACAATCCCCAGCATGATGACAAGCAGGAAGACCGCAGAAATGAAATCGAAGATGGTGTCGATGTTTTCCAAGAGGTCTTTGATAAAGGGAACAATTTCGTCCCAGCGGCTGACCTCGAAATCGGGCCCGAGTGCGCTTTGCAATTGCTGCTGGACCGCGACGGCATGCGTCACGTCGTCGAGCCTGACGATGTACTCGGTGACCTGCCCTTCCATCTTGAGTAGATTTTGAATGGTCTTCAAAGGCGCAAGAGCAAGGCGCTTGTCGGTCGGTACTGCGCTGCCAAGCACTCCGGTGATCTGCACGGCTTCGCCGGAAAGAACACCGTCTTTGTCGGGTGACAACAAAACAGGCCATTGCTCTTTTGCCTGCTTGAGATTCGCCTCGATATTGTCAAGACCCAGCGGACCAGCGATGTCGCGGTGCACGACCATCGCTGTAGAATTCGCGTTCTCAAATACATTTCCGACTGTCAGCCATTCGTAATATTGCGACATGACCTTGCGATCGAGTTCCGGGTCGACGGCGTTGGCGCCAATGAAGGTTGTTTTGGGTTCGGAGGTCAGCAGTGCTTCCGCAGCTGACTGCACGTCTTCAGCCGCAGACAGCGAACCGCTGAACTGGAGCCGCGGCGAAAGAGCAATCACATGCCGGACCGAGAGAATTTTTTCACGCAGCTCGGGAGTGTCGGCAAATGCGAGGTCAAGTGGATTGCTGAGTACGTTTTTAAGGTAACCGGCGCGATGGATTTGGATCATGCCTGTGGTGCCATACAGGGTTGCGGCCAACTGCGCCTGCCGCACTGAATTGACAAAACCGCGGATGAGGGTGAGCGCACAGAGACCGACGATCACCGCACCGAGTGCGAGAAGAGTTCGACGGCGGTTGCGAGCGAGGTTGCGAAGAGACATTAACAACAACGGAGACACGTTTGTTTCCTCTATTCGCCCAACAGAGTGCGGCGACCCTACGACAATTGCACGACAAAGCCAACCTAAAAATTTTACCGTTGATTTTTATCACGTTGATTGTTAGCTGCCCTCACAGGGCTGACATTTTTTTGGTGAGGTTTTCATGCTGATCCATGCTGCAACTGCGTCTGCCAAACTGCGCGACCTGACCAGCCGATTTACCGGTGTACGGCTCGCCACTCCCGATGATGCTCAAGCTCTTGCCCGCTTCATCAATGAAACATCTATGAACAACGGCAAACTACGCATCGGTTTCAACCGCGGCGACGACTATTTTGCTCTTCTCCGCCTGCAGGGTGAAAAATTCTCTGCGCTGGTGTGCGAACAGGACGGCCAAATCGCCGGAGTTGGGGCACTCACGCTGCGTCAGGCGAGCGTGCGCAGCCGTAAAGTGACACTCGGCTACCTTCAGGATCTGCGCATGGCGGCGACCGTATCGCAGCGCACACGGCAGAATTTCTATCAGTTTTTCTCAGAATTTGTGAGACTCTGCCCGCAGTTTGAAGAGTACGACAACTGTTCGCTCTTTGTTACCGCCATACTCGACGACAATCGGGCGGCCAAAGCTGCCCTTTCACGCGCCGCATTTCCGCTCGAATACACGCGCCTTTCTCAGTACACCGCGCATATGTGGCCGAAAATTCCCACCCTCGGCCGATTGACGGGAACAGCACGGATTGAGAACTCACAGGAAGACGAAGTCAGCGCGTTTTATTCGCAAGAGTTGGGCCGCCGCGCGTTCGACCTCACCGCAGACGACCTCGCCCGCCTGAAAGAACACAGCACCAGCGTGATTGTGAAAGACGGCAACGCGATTGTTGCCTCATGTTTACTTGTTCAGACCAACAAGGAACGTGTGCTGCAGGCCGAACACACTGGTATCAATTTCAAGCTCAATGCGGCGGGCACCTTCATCACAGCTCTGCGCGTGGCAAAGGGCCTCGCACCGGAGCGTGCCACAACAGCAAAACAACAGCTTCTGGGGCTTGCCCTGCGCGAGTCCCGCAAACTCAACGGACTCTTCACCGGCTACATCGAAACAGCCAACGACCCGCTGCGGATGAGTCAGCTTCAGCACTTGAGCAGCTATAAAACTCAGGGCTCGCTCTACCGCGTTTATCATCCGGAACACTCCGCGATCCCCGAATTCAGCGCAGGCTTCCTGCGGCCTTCGCACGTCGCGCAATTCGACTGGATCTCGTCATGAAGAAGGACGCCCTCGGGGTTATTTTCAGAGTTGAAAAACGCTTGGGAAGAGGCGACCTATTCGAGATTATTTCGCATTTTTCTTCAGGAAAGTCGGAAACAACTGTGTTCCAGCACGAATACACCGACGGATTCGGAGCACTGCTGAAAGAATCCGAAAAATGGTCCGGAGCGCAAATTACTTTGCCGCCGTTCAAGTTGGCGACCCGCTTTTCGCCGTCCTCAATCGCTTCGGCACTGAAGGGTCTCAAAGAGGACTTTTCAGCCGCTCAAACGCGCTGGAAGTCACTTGACGTAAATGCTCCCTATACACCTGATCATCTCGCTTGGCGGGTGTTTTCGCGCTCTGCAACCGAGCAGCTGCTCACAACATCTCGGCGGCTCGGAATCTCTGTGAACACACTCATTCTGACCGCCGTCAACCAAGCGGTCGCTGAACATTTACTGCATGAAAGCCAGCGCGAATGCCGCTGGCTGCTGCCCGTTAACATGCGCCGGAAACCAAACGAACTGCGTTCCATGGCAAACCATACAAGCTCGGTGGGCGTAACGCTCCACCGCGACGATTCTGCTGAACAGATTGAGGCCAACTACCGGCGTTCGATCAACAAATGGCATGCACTGTCTGCCGAAACCCTCGCGCAGTCGATCACTAAACTGGGCGAAGAACGCCTTTATCATCTTGCGCAAAAGCGCGGTTCAACCAACTTCCGCATTGGTTCATTCTCAAACCTTGGCATCTGGAATTTTCCGACCGCCGGTGTGGACGACCGCTGGCCGATGGCTATTACCATCACTCCACCAGCAGGCACCCCCTGTTTCCCCGTGGGTGTTGGAATCATCACTTGGCAGGGGCACCTGTCACTGAGTCTGCGGTTGCACGCAGGCCTCATCAATCAAGATCCGCATCTGTCGGAATTTTTGCTCGGCGAATTCACCCGCCGCCTGACCCGCATGGTAGATTGTCCTCTTGAAACGTTGCGCTCCTCCGCAGCACCGGAGTCTGCGCCCAACTGAGGTGCCAGAAGTCGCCATGAGTGAAAAAAAGCGAATTCTTGAGGCCATCCGTATGCGGATGCGCAGGGATGGAATCACATATGCCAAGCTGGCCAGCAAACTTTCAGTGAGCGAAGTCAGCGTCAAACGCTACTTTTCCGAAGAGCGCCTGTCGCTCGACCTACTCGATGACGTTTGTCGTGCGCTGGGCGCAACACTCGATGAACTTCTCGCAGAGTTCAAGGCCGTCGCACATGTGCAGAAAGACACCTTTAACGAAGATCAGGAAAAAGCCCTTGCCGAGGATGAATTTCTCTTCGTGCTCTTTTTCATGGTCGCGCGCGGCTATTCGTTCGCCGCCATCGATGCGCGTTTTGAAAATAAGGAAACAGCGAAAATCATCAAAGCATTGCGCGATCTCGAAAATCTCCAGTTGATTGAATATCCGTCGAACAATGAGCTGCGCACGCTGGTGAGCAGCAACGCGCACATCCGTCCCGGCGGCTCGATGTGGAAAAAGTACAGTGCGGTGAGCATTCAGGAGTTTTTCAACAGCAATTTTCAGCGCGGCAATGAGTACTTCAAACTCTCGCTCGGATATCTGACCGAGGAAAACGCCAAGCAGCTCAAGAAAAAATTTGAACTCCTTGAGGACGAAATCAAAACCATGCTTGTGGTCGGACAGGTCACCGCAAAGGACGTTCAAAAGAAACAGTTCTACTGGATTGCCAAATGCTTCCGCCCGATGGAGTCGTCCGTGCTTGAAGTGATTGCCGAGCGCAGCAAACTCATTTAATCAACGCGCATAGGAAAGGGGCGACCACATGGATGTACTTTGGACAAGCGATAACGTCGAAGAGCACTGCCGGACTCTGCTGGGAGCAGAGCTTTCGCCAGCCGCTGAGCTTTTTCCCCGCGTTGTTTCGGCAACGTACATTCAGATGATGAATGGTGAGGACGGCCAAAACACTTGCTTCAACGTCGAAGAATACCGCGCCGCGGTGCGCCGCAGCCTGCCGGCCTCTTTGCCCGAAGTATTGCCCTTTTTCGTCAGGTCGGTCTGGAACAGGAAGTGGAATTTTGCAGACAACGCCGCTGAAATTCTCTCGCTGGCAGAGGTGTTCGTAGGCCTGCTCAACTCCAATTCCGGTACCCGTCTTTCCGCGCAAGAGCTCGTCTCCGAGTGCCAATCGTCGTTTGACCACTGGCAGGGCTGAGAGGGGACTCAAAGCCCCGAAAAATTCCGGCAGCGATTCCGCCTCATTGCACCACAGGGTATCAGTTTCCGATACCGACCAAATTCCCTCTCCCCTCTAAATGCATCGTTAGCTACTCAGCCAATGTACTCGGGACAGAACGCCTTTTGCATCTCAAAAGCTTGTCCCTCAGACTCGGAATGAAATTTGACAGGAGACAAGCAATGTTCAGCTTTTTGGGCCGCGGACTCGTTGCGTTTTCGGATCTGACAAACGTGTTTCTGGGTGACGACAAACTGCATTTCAAGAGCCTCAAGACCGAGCGCGACTACTCGACGCTTCAACGCTCTTTTGAGGAAGCCGACGGCATCCGTCTGCCTGTCGAATATTTGAAACAAGGGCGCGCCTATGTGTGCTTCGACGACCAGCTCAAACCACAAGGCGGCTTTGCGCTGATCGACAAAGGGCCCTTCCGCTCTCTCGAGCAGATACCCGATGATGTTCTCAAGCCGGTTGAAACAGCCATGACCGAAATCACCGCCGTTTGCCTCAACCGCAGCAATGCACTACGGCGCACGCGATATTGGTCGTTTGTGGTCGGCCAAACCCTCTGCGGACACTCAGAGCGGATTGTTTACGCCGTGGACTCCGACAAAACCTCTCTGCGCGAGCAGGTTTTCAACCACATCCGCGTCCACACCCTTTATGAAGGACCCGTGAAGAAACTTGAGGGCATGGACGAAGAAGCCATAGAGGCCGTGGAGCTGACGACAAAGTCGCACCTGACCAAAGGCTTTTTGAAGCTCGCCCTCAATGAAGCAGGCAAGATTAAGTCTGCACTGGAAAAACGCCAGCCAAAACTGCAGCGACTGAGCCGCCCGCCGGCGCACGCATAAACGCACGCCGGTGCGGAGCTCAAGGTTCGAATTCGGAAATGTCCATGAACCGGTGCTCACCGGAGGCGTTGATTTCCAGAACACGGTTGGCCAGTGTCGTGATGAAATCGATATCGTGACTCACGAAAATCAGTGAACCCGGGAACTCTTTGAGCGCATCGTTGAGTGCGGTGATGCTCTCGAGGTCGAGGTGGTTGGTCGGCTCGTCGAGAATCATCACGTTGGCGCCGTCCATCATGAGCTTGGAAAACAGCACGCGGGCGCGCTCGCCCCCGCTCAAAGCATCGGTCTTTTTGTCCTGCTCGGGCCCGCGAAACAGCATGCGGCCCAAAAATCCACGCACATATTCATGCGGTTCCTGCGGCGCAAAAGTCGTCAGCCACTCAAAGGGCGTTGTTCCCTTCGGCAGTGCCTCTTTGTGGTCCTGCGGAAAGTAGCCAATCTGTGCACTCACGCCCCAAGTGATTTTGCCGGCCGTGGGAGTCAGTTCACCCACCAGCATCTTGAGAAGCGTCGTCTTGCCGACTCCGTTGGGGCCGATGACTGCGAGCCTGTCGCCGGGGTTCAGGTACAGGTGCAGGTCGCGGTAAAGAGTTTTGTCCTGACTTTCGCCTTCGGAGGGCGGAAAAGTTTTGCTGAGCCCCTCCACCTGCAGCAGCTGCTTGCCGAGCTGTTTGTTCGGCTTGAATAAAAATTTCGGATAAAGCCTGCGGCTCGGAACAATCTCTTCGACCTGCTTTTCGAGCTTTTCGAGAAGTTTTTGTCGGCTCGAGGCCTGACTGCTCTTGCTTGCGTTCGCGCTGAAGCGTGCCACAAAGGCCTCAAGCTCAGTTTTGCGCTTTTCGAGCTTCATGTTCGAGAGCTCTTTTTGCTCAAGGGCCAGCTGGCTTGCGGCCATGAAATACTCGTAGTCGCCTGTGTAGAATTGAATCGTGTTGCGGTCGATGTCGGCGATGTGGGTGCAGGTCGAATTGATGAAGTGACGATCGTGCGACACGATGAGCGTGATTCCCTGCCGCTGGCGGATAGTGTTTTCAAGCCAGCGGATGCTGTGCACGTCGAGGTTGTTGGTCGGCTCGTCGAGAAGCAGAATGTCGGGCTTGGGGAACAAACACTGCGCAAGAAGAACTCGCACTTTGTAGCCGCCGGCGAGCGTCTTCATTTTATCTTCATGAACAGATGCCGGAATGCCAAGACCTTCGAGCAACTGTGCAGCGCGCACGTCGGCGTCATAGCCGTCCTGCTCGGCTACCACCATTTCAAGCTCGCCGAGCCTGTCGTTTTCAGCATCGGTGAAGGTGGCTCGGTTGTAGATTTCTTCCTTCTCCCGCATCGCTTCCCACAGCTCGCGGTTGCCCATGATGACTGTGTTCATGATGGTTTGGTCGTCGTATTCAAAGTGGTCCTGCTTAAGGAAGCCAAGGCGCAGGTCCTTGCCAAGCGTGACCTCGCCCGTGTCCGGCTCGATTAGACCGGCGAGGATCTTCAAAAACGTGGATTTGCCGGCGCCATTGGCTCCGATAATTCCGTAGGTGCAGCCCATGTTGAAGCGTGCGTTGATATTCTCAAAAAGGACCTTGGCGCCAAAGCGCATGGTCAGGTTGCTCAGCTGGATCATGTGGGGTCCCGTCTCTCTGCGAGTGCCGAAATGCAGAAGTAGCCTATGACAAGCATCCGAACCGGAGGCAAGCCCCTTTTCGGAAGTGCGGCAGGATAACCCGACTGGAGGCCGAGTCAAAAGGCGGGAAGCGGGACGGGAAGGGAGTTCGAGGCGGAGTGGTATCAGTCATTTTGCTCGAAAATCAGCTGAAAATTGAGTTCCAAACCACCATCCTCGGCACCGCTGAATCCGCCCACGTGAATTCCGACAAACTCTCCGTCCTGATTGAATACAGGACCACCCGAGCTTCCGCCGCCCGCCGACATGTCCGAGACAATGGCCCCCCGCCATTCAATTCCCAAGGTATCCAGCGAGGACTGGGCGTCGTCGTCTGTGACAAAGCCCAAAGACGTCTGCAAATCGTTCTGAAAAATCTGCGGGTAGGACAACAGGACCAGCATGTCGCCGACCAGCGGTTTTTTCTCCCTGACCATTGGCACTATGGGAATCTCTCGCGAAAAACTGAGCCCTCTGACGTAACCGACGTCGCGACCCGAAGGGCTGCGGCTGAGCTGGCCTCCGACGGCGACCTGCACACCATCGGACCTCACAACACATGATGTTGCGCCATCAATAACGTGAAATGCAGTGACGACCGTATCAGCGGAAATTCGCGTGCCCGACCCACTCGCGCCATTGCACAAAAGATTCACGACTCCAGCTTTGAATGCCTTTACGTTGTTCAGCATCCGCTGAGTTGCAGCCCTGAAGCTTTCTCCCTGCGGACCAGCCGGACCAGCAGCACCGGTTTGACCGGCCGGCCCCGCGGGTCCGACGCTGCCGGAATTCCCAGCTCCGCCCGAAGTTGCACCTGAGTCGGGAAAAAGCGCGGAGTCTTGGGACCCGCAACCCGCAGCCAAAAGAACAAGCACGCATGAAAAAAGTAGGCGGACACGCAAACAGCTCATAACGTGCCTCCGTCAGGCTTAGAGAGGCTCTTCAGACAGCGGATACGCCTGCTCGGGATAATCTGTGAAGTTACCATTCACATCATGAGCGACCTTTACGACGGGCGTGGCTGAAGAGAAATCAACCTTGAACCTCAAACGCTCATTACTGCCAGTCGAAATCTTGAAGATTCTCTCAGTCTGAGTTCTGGAGTTACTAATGACACCTGAATGCGTAAAGTCAACAGAATAAAAATTATCTCCAGGCCCCGAAGAAGTTAATGTGGATGTAAAGTAGTGGCCGGAAAACGAAAACCAGCTACTCCCGTTGGCATATTTCACAACTTCAATATCGCCGATTTTGATTATCACCTCTTCAGTCTCAGATACATCTGGCTCACCAACGAATGAATCAACATGAAAATTCCATCGCCCGACAATTTCAAATGAATCCTTAGGAAGTATGTCCGCAGCCGCCCATGCACTGTTTTCACAAACGTAGAATTTCTTTTCAGCCCTAACGTATCCCAGCGATCCAGTGCGTGCGTCGTTGCATGTCGGAAGAGCCGACACCGAAGCCACAGAAAACGAAACTGGAGAGGTACTGTCCGTTTGGACGCTTCCTGCAGGTGTCTGTCCATTCGGGGCAGCTGGATTTTCTCCGCCGTTGAAGTCAGCGCTTCCACAGGCTGAAACAACGAGCAACAAAGAGACCAATGAAAAACAATTATATGCATTCATAAAATCCTCACTTTCTATCCCTGTTCATCTGCTGCTTCATCTTCTCCAATTCAATCTTTTCCCGTTCGAGCTCCAACCTCATTTTCTCTATTTCCAATCTTTTTACCTCAGTCGCGGCTGACTCGCGTTGTTCATTTTCATCAGACTGCCGCGAGCCTTCGGTGGCCAAGTAATTTTTAAGCTCGACACAAGTGTCCGCATCTTCTCTTCCTTCAGAACTTGACCATGTGAGAAGTGAACCGATCACCACATCGAGAAGTGATGCTGGATTGCCAAAAGCAACGCCCACAATGCCCCAGCCAATTAGAACTCCACCACCGATGGCATCTAAGGTCGGCGCGGCTTTCGAACTTGTGCAGGAGGTGTACTCAAGTTGAGGCCACATGTAACGAGGTTCCGGTGACCTCATCAACGTGCTGCAGCCGAATGTCAGTGTATTGAATGAGAGAAGAATGAGAACGAAGAGGCGGCGGATCATGTCTTTTCACTCCTCACTGCAATGACATCGGCCGCATCTAAAGCGGCACTAACGTCATCAATTGTTTCAAGCTTCAAACGAAGAAAAACCTCAAACGACTTGCGCTTCTGAGTTTGAGCCTCGGGATGAGTATCATCGCCGAAAATCAGGTATTCAAAAGTCACTCCAAAGTGGTGTGCAACTTTCCGGACATCGGACAATGACCTAGGTGCGGAACCTGCAAGCCATGTTTTCAGCGTTCCCTCGGGAATCGAGGCCTCGTCTGAAAGACGTTTTGTCGTCATATCTCTCTGACGCATGAGTTTTCTCAGGTTCGCTGCAAGACGCATTCCCGGTCTCCTCCAGTGGTGGTTGCTTCGGATAGAAATATTGTTCCTGTAACGAAAGACTCATAATCGACAAATATGGATTGATCAAAAACCAAAACCTATTCTCTCAATTCCTGCCGTCTTCCAGAAACGATCGAAAAATCCTTAGTATTTGAGACACAGAGGTTTTCTTAGTAAAAAGGACCTTCTGGATTGAACTGAAACTTTCAAAGACGGCACTGAAACTAAAGTTCAGATGGGCTCTGTAGAGAACCGACTCTAGCTTCAATAGAAGCGAAAATCCGCCAGGTACAACGTCAGAGGATTGATCAAATGAAAAGTAGAGTGGTTATGAAGGCTCTTCCAATGACTTTGAGTGCGCTAGCGCTGGTGACAACCGCCTGTGGAAACGCACTCACGAGCGGCATCCTGACCTCAGACAACAACACGGGTAGCGACTCCGGCTCCGGCAGTCAGGATTGGACTCAGGCCGGCAGCGCAGCGACAGTGAGAAGCGGCAACTACAGCTTTGTCTACACGGACCCAACTTTCCGCTGCACGGATGGTGCCTCGGGAGTTGGCCAGGGTGGCGCAATGCAAATGGCAGTCGACGTCAGCGGGGGCTATTTAACAATGCGGCAAAATGCAGTCTCGGCGAGTTCATCGCAACAAAAAGCATCAACGACCGGCACCCGAGTTATATCCTCAAGTGACCCGACCGGTCCGGTTAGCGCAACCGGTGCTTTTGTTGCGACGAGTTCGACTTTGTTTGACGACGCAAAATACGGTTACATCAGGACCACTTACAAAATAGATGGAAGATTCTCCGGCAACTCTTGGAGCGGCAAATACGAATTTCAGGCTTTCTTTGAAGACATGGACGTGAGTTGCACCTATTCCTCGACCTTCACAGGATCCCTTACACTTTGATGTAGTGAACCCCAATAAAGCTTCTCATGCGCTAAGCCGATAAAACCTTAAAAACATTCTCCCGATGCCATTTTAGGTACTCCGCTGCAGGGCGAGCCTCCTCGTCGGCAGGAACCTGAGCCAGCGACACCCCTGTTCGAATTTGATGAGATTCATGACTCCAGCTGTTGGCGAGTCGGGAGACTTCGATTGTTTGATCGTGGTGGATAGTGAATATGCCAAGGTCGAATAGCTTATGATGCTGATAGCAGAGCGCCAAACCGTTGTTCACTTCACCAGGTCCACCCATGGCATGCCAGCGGATGTGCGCTGCCTCGACACCAATTTTCTTGTCGGCAAGGCTCAGACCAAAGCCACACAAAGCACACCGGTACTGGTAAGCAATGAGGACCTCTTGCCTGAACGACGCTGGTCGTGGGGCCTTGCTCACCTGCCAAGTGACAACCGTTGGGGCGCGCAGGGTTGCAGGGGCTGCATCTGCGAGCACAGTGAGTATTTCTTCAAAAATGGACTCGGGAAAATGTTTCGCGAGGATGTGATTGACGAGCCGCTCCGCGCACTGAGGGTTCTTTCTGAGGAATTGATAATCAGCCTTTGGAAAAGCCCCCCAAATACCTTCACGCCGTAAGAATGCTGCCGATGGCTCTATGTCGAAGGCGATATCCTCTTTCTTGCCTTGTCCCAGGATCCAGAGGTCGTCGTTCTTCAGGTAGAAAAAAGGAAATTCGGGGCGTGGCTTCCTGTTCCCAGCGATCTCCAACAGACTTCGCAGGCGGGCCTCTTCTTCAGCGAAAAGAATCTCACGTCTTGAACCGGCGGCAGCTTTGGTCAAGGCGAGAAGCAAAAGCAATGGTTTGTGAGGCGCCCTGAGCCCATTGGCCGAGAATTGGCCAATAGCATCTATTCTTTGAATGAGGTCCTGCTCGTGTTCTGCTGCATTCATAGTTTGCACTCAATTTATTTTTCTCGATCGTAACAGCAAAAGAGCAAGAGTGGGAGGCGGGGCAAAATACTGTGAAGAAAACGAGTCTTACAGGGAGTAAAATGTCAAATACGAAATCATCAGCGACGGCTTTGCAAAGCCTTTTGGCGAGTACTTTTTGATTTAGGAGACGTCGGTCTTGCTCATGTCGAATTCACGGAGTTTTGTCTTCTGTTCGGTTGCACTCTTACAGCAAACAGTCGAAGCGATTCTTAGCCAGAGAATTTTCGATCAATTGATCGAATTTCGGAAGCTATTCGATTTTTACCTTGAGCCTATAAAAGCTTTTCGAGTTCCTCAGTGCTCAGTTTGAGCACCCGACAGACAACCGCCTTCTCTATTCCTTCGGCGATCATTGCGCGGGCAACAGCAATTTTATGCTCTTCACGCCCTTCCTCACGCCCTTCCTCGCGGCCCCTCTTTAATGCTCCGCCCATTTCCAAGGCATGTGCGACACGCGCTTCATCGATCGCACGCTGCTGCATAGCAAGCTTGTCATCTGCCGAATAACCTTCAACTTTCTTTTTGAGGTCTGAGAACATTGAGAATTCTCCTGCAACCCGCTCCCACACGCCAACCGTCTGGGGCAACATAAAATCGACCCACCCCTGTAATATCGGATCTTCTCCTGAGCCGGAAGAGACGAGTTTGCCCAATTCGATGAAATGAAGCTTTGGGGATGTCGGATGAAGGATCTCCTTTTCAGCTGCCTGCCCACCCGTCTGGCAAAACTCAAAAGACAAGTGCGCTTGGGACCTTTCACGAAAGTATTCGCCTTCAATGAGAAATATAACAACGCATTCTGGAAGCAGCTGATAAGGGCTACCGGACTTCACAGACTCTGAGACAAGTCTCGACACGTAATAGACCGCGCGCTGCTCCAGCTCCGTCGGCCTGCCACTTTGAATCTCGACGTCGACTATCACGCCATCGGCAGATTTCACGAGCAGATCAAGCCGGACTGCTTTCTCACCTTCTGCATTTGGAGCAACTTCGGTGTTGAGAAATTCAAGTTCGATGTATGGTCGAGCTGGGTTTAGGATTCTATTGAGCAAATCCAAAAGAGCGTCGGGAGAATCGGTCATCAACCTCTTAAAAAGGAGGTCGGCCGTTGGACGAATTAAACCCAGAGAATCGAAAACAGCGAGTGCCCGTTGCACAGCCACTGCAGCTGAAACGGGTGTTTCTGGTCTCATTGAGTTTTCTTCATTGTGTCTGGTCAAAATCGGTTTGTCGTGTGTCATCGATCCTGTGCCCTCTCGAAGGTTGGAGCACGTACGCTGTTATTGCAGGAGTGAATTTTCAAATGGGCTCTGATTTGGACATAAATCTTTGAGCAATAAGTTAATTTCAAGGCAAGTCGCGGGATATCCAAGAGGATGCCACTCACCTGACTCTAAAAGAAGCCTCCACTTGCAAGAATTCGAAGATGCGGCAAAGTACAGGGATTTCCACTGCCAAGCTTCAAGATGACGGGAATCCACGATGACAAATCAATCTAGGCCGGAAAGAAACTATCGAGTTGAACAGTTGCCGCCTGAGAAGACGCACATCGCAAGAAACCTTCTTCAGGCCTACGAGGCAGAATTTTCGGCAGTCACCAACAAAGTGCCCGATGCGGACGGCGTTTTTCCGTTGGATGTCGAGTTGAGCCTCTATACGGTTTATCTCTTGAAAGATGGTGAAGCTCCCATTGGTCTTGCGCTGAAGGGCACGTGTAACGACAGACACGACATTGCAGATTTTTATATCATACCGCGTTATCGCGGCGAGGGTGCCGGTTTCTTCCTGGCGTCGCATGTCGTGAAAAAATACAAAGGGCTCTGGCAGGCAAGGCAAATCGATGGCTACAGTCAGGGAAGAGGTTTTGCGATTGGGGCTCTCAAAAAGATTCTCGACGGAGCCAACTTCGAAGAAGAAAAAATCGTCGACCCTTACTGGGGGCCAATCACAATCCAGTATTTTGAAAGCAAGTAGGATTTCGGAGAGCTGCAAAGCTTGCTCCTTCACCGCTCTGGGTTTGGTTTCAAAAAACCCCGTCTGATCAGTTCGTCCTCGATGAATTCAACCAACGGCGCGGGCCGACATTTGGCTCCCGCCGTTTTCGCCTGTCCGCGTGATTCTCTGAGAACGTGCGCAATCTTGAGATCGTTGACTGTGGAGCCCTGCGGAAGGTTGGCAATAATCTCCCGGAGCGTGGCTTCGGTGATTGCAAAGATTTCGCATTGCTTTTGGTGAAGATGGCAAGGCAGCTGGGCTACCGTGCCGACGTAGCACTGATTCATCGCGGCGAGCCTGAATTCGACCCCACGTCGTTGGCGATGCCCCGTCACTTCAATCATATGCTCACGCGGATCGTGGACGAAAACGGAAAAACCCACTGGATCGATCCAACAAACACTTTGCATGACGCGACCCACGTCAACCGCGATATTGCCGACCACCCTGCCCTGATTGTTTCCGAGACGACGCGGGAGCTCGCCAGAACACCTGCAGAGTTGCCTGAAATGAATGTTCTTCGTCTGGAATCGGACTTTGAATTTTTGGGAGAAGACAATCTTCTTATGAACACGAGTATTCAGGGCTCCGGCGAGTACGCCCGCGAGTTGATTCGCAGTGTCTCCAGAAAGTCGGAATCGCAGAGAAGGGACTTCATACTGAGAATCTTTTCAGCGGACCGCCCGTTGATCAAGGGAGAGCTCAGCATGGATGAACTGCCTAAAAATTTGCTGAGACCCTTCGAGATGAAGGCACGGGTCGAAATGTAAGACAGTCCGACACAGACCACAGGTGGAATGGTGATATCCGTTTCAAATGAAGTCGACAGGGAGTCTTCCGGACAACTGTTCAGTTGATTCACAGTGGATGAGTGCCGAGAGAAAATACTCGTCCGAGGGAGGCAATATTTCGATTGAATCCATCACGACGGTAAAACAGCCATTCATCAGCAATCAGGAACTGAAGTCTGCAGCATTTGACACTTTCCGCAAAGAGCTGCGCAGGTGTTTGCCGGAAAAATTGATCATCTACAAGAAAAAGGCCGACTGAGGGGTTTGCAGTTTTCGCTCCGCCCCAACCCGCACACCAAAAAAAAGACGGGCCAGCATCCTGCCGGCCCGCCCATGTGGAAGGAGATAACTTTAAAGCGCATCCGGTTTTTACACCGGATGCAAAGCCGCTTACTGGAGCAAGCGGAGTGCCGCCTGAGGCGACTGGTTGGCCTGAGAAAGAACCGCCACACCAGCTTGTTTGAGGATGTTGGACTGCGTAAGTTTCGCAGTTTCATCCGCAAAGTCGGTATCGCGAATACGGCTGTTGGCAGCCGCAAAGTTCTCGCTCTGCACCGAGAGGTTGTTGATCGTCGAGCCGAGGCGGCTTTGGATCGCACCAAGGTAGGAGCGATACTCAGCAACCTTCTGGATTGCGGAATCAAGAGTCCCGAGGGACTGCTGAGCGCTTTCCTTGCTGTCGACGCGTGTTCCACCGTCTTCAGTACTCTTGCCAAGGTTCAGACCATTGGAATCGGTGTTGGTGTTGAGGTTTTGCAGGTCGATGCGAATGACGTTGACCGGATTCGCCTGACCTTTTTCATCAACTCCGCCGAAATAGTCTTTACCCACTTGAATCTCGAGTGGATACGCATTGCTGCGGTTCACAAGAGATGGATCCAAGGATTCCTGATTGCCGACGAGAAGTCGTGTTCCGTTGTACTCGGTCGCGTTGGTGATACGGTCGATTTCGTCCTTCAGGGAGCTGTACTCCTTGTTGAGAAATCCACGTTCCGTGTTACCGATCGTATCCGAGCTCGACTGAACAGCAAGTTCACGCAAGCGTGACAGGATGTTCCCTACTTCCGACAATCCCCCTTCTGCAGTCTGGACGAGTGAGACACCATCGCTGGCGTTTCTCTTAGCCATATTCAAGCCACGGATATCGGCCTTCAACTTCTCAGAGATGGCCAAACCTGCTGCGTCGTCGGCAGCCTTGTTAATCCGGTAGCCGGAAGCCAGCTTTTCCATCGATGAGTTGTTAGCCTCAGTCGAGGTCACCAAGTTCCGCTGCGAGTTCAGAGACTGAACGTTGGTTTGTATCCGCAAACCCATACGGTATTCCTCCTAGAAACCGGCCGGCACTTCCTATGTGCGCAAGCCGACGGGTCTTCCTGACCCTGTGATGTAAAAAAACCCACATTCAATCAACGGAACCTGTACGAGGTGTCTTTCCTTGCACAATACGCCCGGACAATGTCCTTTGAACCGGCCGCCAAAAGTTGATTGACTTTCTGTCCTTGGGATCGGAGCATGTTGGCTTGTTATAAACGGTTAAAAGCTGCAGGGGCTGTCGGACCTCCGACAGGCCGACGGAATTGCAACTTGCAACGGCTTACAGCAGTGCCCTTTTTCCACGGATGGAGAGAGCAAAAGTCTATGGGACAAGCGACAAACTCAGACGCTGCGCGCAGACACCCCTGGCGAGGCCAGCTGCTTGCCGTGAGGCAATATTTATACGTCGTAGAAGGCAGACCATTTTCAATTGAGGTGCAGGAGACCAAGTCGGGTCACCTGACAGCGCATGCCGAGAGCACCTCCGACCCTCACGAAGCGATTCACTCGCAGTCCGCAACCAACCTTGACGATGTTCTCAAAGCAATCACCAACGAGATAGATACAAAGGTGTGCAAATGGTAACAGCAGGTATCGACAGAATCGTTCATGAGCCGCAACTTCTTGCCAATTTGGGCCGCATTGGTCTTGTCACCAATCAGGCCTGTACCACGCAGGATTACCAGCCCACCGTGCAGGTGATTGTTAACGCCCTTAAAAATAGCAAAAACTCAACACTGTCGTGTGTCTTTGGCCCGCAACACGGCTACGGACAGACCGAACAAGACAACATGATTGAAACCCCCGACAGCGAGCTGACCATCGCCGACGGAAAACGCGTTCCGCTCTTCAGCCTTTATTCAAAGACCCGTATCCCCACGCCCGAACAGCTTGCGGACGTCGACACACTGGTGCTCGACCTTCAAGACGTCGGCTGCCGCGTCTATACTTACATGCTTACACTTGCGGGATGCATGAGAGCCGCTCAAAAAGCGGGAAAGCGTGTCGTCGTTCTCGACAGACCCAACCCCCTGGGACTCAGCCGACAGAAAAAACGCGGCTCCCTGACACAGGGAAATTGCCTCGACTTGAAATGGGAAAGCTTCGTGGGCTGGTATTCCATTCCGATGCGACATGGCCTTTCGATGGGCGAACTGGGTAAATTTTTCCACGCCGAAGACAAGATGACCATTCCCTATGACGTCATCACCGTCGCAGGACTCAGCAGAAACACCCCGCTGAAAGAATTGGCTCAAAGGCGCTGGACTCTGCCGAGCCCCAACCTGCCGACCTGGGAAACCACCTTTTGTTTTCCTGCATTCGTTGCGCTCGAGACGACCCAGATGAGCGAAGGCCGTGGTTCGACACTCCCCTTTCAGACCGTCGGCGCGCCCGACCTGCCCGTCCAAAAGATTCTCTCCATCTTTGACAACTGGAACACATCGGCTCCGCAAGAGTACCGCTTTGCGGGTCTGAGATACCGCGCCCATGAATTTCGCCCGACCTTCAACAAGCACCAAGGAGCGCTCTGCAAGGGATTCCAAGTGCATGTCGACCAGCCTGACGATTGCCACACGTTTGCGCTGGGAGTTCTCTTCCTTGCAGCTGCCTCGGCTGAATATGGAAAGTTCGAGTGGAAAGGACCCGGTTACGAATACAACTTCAAAGATCCGCCGGTTCACCTTGTGCTCGGCGACCACCGCTGGAAGGAATTCATCGATTCTCTGAGAGGAAAAGGCTGGTCTGAAAACGTCCGCTCGGGACTCATCGACATGCTGCGCTGGTCTGAAAAAGACGCGCAGCATTTTGAGGAAAAGGCGGCCGCGGCGCATCTCTATTCAGAAAACTGAGGTAGCAAGCAAGAATGTATTCGCACAAACGATCATTCACAGGGCAATCATCGCGCTCTTTGGCTGCGCTCATCGACCCGCCGTTTCTTATATTCGGACTGGTCGCGGCTGCGATTTTCTCGGTTGCCCACTCTGCGGTGACCTATCTCAAGGTTCACCACCACGTCCGTTCTCTGCCGGTTCCGCTCGAGAATTTTGATCTGTCAGCCATGCGAAACATTCTGCAAACAAATGCAAGCGTGCTGGACTTTCAAATCATCCTTTCGACGTGGATCGGTTTGATTATTCCGCTGATCGTTTTTGCCACCGCCATCCGTTGGACGCTGGCATCCCTGAGAGTCTCGGTGCAGCGATTGGTCACCATCGGTACGCTGAGCACCTTCTACTTTTGCAGCTTCATGACAATTGCGCTTGCCAATACAGATTGGACACCCGGCAACCGGCTTTTGAGCATCTTTTCTCCGTTTGGAACAAATTTCTTTCAAAGTGTGAGAGCCCTTTTGTGCCTTGCCGTGGCCATCGGCTGCCTTGTCACCCTGACAAAAAACGCCACCTCAAAGTTTAACCGCAACATGCGCTGGTTCGCTGCACTGGTGATTTTGCTGTCCACAATCACGGTCGATTATTTCCACTCGCAAAGGCGTCGGGGCATCCACAGCTCCTATATGCGCGCACCTGCTTCGGTGCAGTTTATTTTCGTCATCCCCGGCCTGCGTCCGGTCGATTTGCAAAAATCTCTGCGGACGGAACAACTCAACGAGCTGCGCAACCAGCTCAGCTCCTTTCAGGAAGTACACCCCGGCACGCCCAGTCTATTGGGACAATTTGTGACATCGATGCTCGGGCTGGAAGCCAACACTCACGGCATTCGCCACGATTTCACCGACCCGAGAATTCTCTCACAAACTTGGAATTCGATTGTAGAGAAGTCGTTCCCCAAAGGACATCAGGTGTATGCGACTTCCATCGGCGGACCTTCGCCGCTCGATTCGCTTGTCGGTGGCGAAACAGATGGCAAACGTTGCGGTCAGACACCGAAACAACTGGCCAAGCTGGGCCACTTTCAGGCATCAGTCATTCCCTACGCGTTGACTCCCAAAATAGTCGAGTCTGTGCTTATACCTGAAGTCGACTGCACCAACCGATTTCTCACCCTGCAGCAGCACCTTGCACAAGTTCAGGAGAGAATGACCGACACACTGCGCTCGCAGGGGCTGAGAACATTTCTTGTCTGGCTGGCACCCACCCTGCGCAATCATCATTCCAATGAGGCGTCGGGGCCCGCTGACTATGAAAGCTGGGAACAGCAGACCAAGAATATTTATGAGATTCTGCGCTCCCACAAACAGTTTTTGAACACGACGGGACTCACGGCATTTCATCAGACGTTTTTCGTCGGACTTTCGACTCCGGAAAGTGGAACAGCGGCATTCGTCAGATTCGACGGACAAACAAAATCACAGCTCACCGACCTGACGCTCGACTCGCCCGGCCAGCTCGGACAGATCTCGGTTGCAGATTTGCTGAGGACCCAGTCTACTGCCGAGATGAGTGATTCACCTTTCTTTTATTCAGAATTCACAGATACCCAAACGCCAGAAAATATCAGTTCACTGGCGCCTGAACTCAAGTACAACGGAGCAAACCCGAAAATTCAGGCGCGATTCCTCATCAATTCTGATCTACTGAGAAAAGCCATCGTCAATTCAAAACGACACGTCATCTGCCAGAATGTAGCCTCGCCGACGGGACATCGACTTCTTGTCAAGGTGAGCCTCAATTTGCGGGCCACCGAGAACCGCCTGCCAGAACTCACCTACGAAGATTTTCAATTCGAAAATCTGCCCTCTCCGGAAAATCAGTTGAAGCTTGATGACTGTTTGAAAAATGCGCGGGAAATTCTCACCGCGAGCGTTGCAAAGGATGTGTCTTTGCGCGACAGCTCCGCCTTCAAAACGCTGCTCACGGGCCTTCCCGTAAAGTCGGTTAGAATGCTGACAGAGCCTTTGGAAACAAGCAGCGAGAGCGAAGACGAAGCATTCGACAGGGATACATCTGCTGTCCCGACCATGCCCGATGAGGAGCAAGAGGAATGAGCCGGAAAACCAAACTTCGCTCAGTCAAACGCGGATCCAAGAGTGTTGACTGGGAAACGGTCATTTTATTGTGGACGATTGCCATCGCGGGCGTCGTTGTTCTGGCAATCGTTTTCTCTATGGGTTCGCGCAGGGCTGACACCGACGGCGCGGGAATTTCGTATTTTGACCAGCTCCGCAACCGCGTGAGAGGCTGGCAAGCACCGTTCGTCGCTCATCAGAAGCAGAACATCCCCGACTCGCGCACGCATTCCGGTTTTCATTTCCAATGGAATCAGAAACTGAATCCGCCCAACTGGAAGCTTGAGCAAAAACAGGGCGTGGATCGAAACGCGGACGTGTTGAATATTTTAAAAATTGGCCGCGCCAAGGTGACGCTCCATCAGCTCTCGGATCGCCCGGAGCTCTTTGAACTGCGTGAAACTCTATCAAAAGATGGCAGCGCGCTGGTCAGCAAACGAATTCTTCCCCTTCTTCCTGGTGAGCAACTCGCACTCAGTTATTCTTCGCTCGCCAATTCAAAACTTTGGAAATTAAGGCTGCGTACCATCGGCACCACTCAGGACCGTCTGGATGCTCCGCTCAAAATTCTCCACGGTTTTGATGGAGTGGAACCGACACAACTTGATGTCGATCCACGCGGGACGGCAGTCGACCTCGACATCCCGAGTGCCGGTGAATTC
Organism: Pseudomonadota bacterium; assembly: GCA_039799905.1. Classification (GTDB taxonomy): domain Bacteria; phylum Bdellovibrionota_B; class Oligoflexia; order Silvanigrellales; family Silvanigrellaceae; genus RFOM01. The sequence goes on from JBDLRP010000039.1 coordinate 45,865, forward strand.
GCTCGAAACGGGGCGAAAATTTTTCACATCCAGTGGCCGGAAACGGCATCCGGACTGCTCTCGGTTGAGGGGCTGCAGTTGCCCGCTCCCGAAAACGAGCAGCGCGCGGGTCATTTGCGGACATTGATTGTGCATCTGGATAAATTGGATCATTCGCTGACCGCATTGAACCAAACACTCGCAGCTCTTAAAAAGGCGACCGCCTCAAGGCATTCGACGATTCATCTCAAGCAGGTGATTCCGCCGACCGAAGATCCGCTGCTGTCGCAAAAGTCGCTGTTGACTTGGCGCACGCCGGTCGAACTCGGTGCAACACTCAGCAACGGCGAGCTGAAAACGTTTGTGAACTCTGAACCGACACTGTTGAAGAAATATTCGGCACGCGGCGGTTCTGTCAGACGCATGACAATTTCACCGTCGGCTGAGCGCTGCAAAAACGATTGTTCCATTCGCCCTGCGAGTGATTCTTGGGCCGATGATTTCAGCTCGTCCGTTGCGGTCAGCCGCCGCGACGAAATAAGTTCGCTCACATCGCTTGTCCGTAAAGATGCATTTTTCAATGATGCAGGCCTTCTCTTGGTTGACCTGCAGTTTCCCGCCGAGGAACTGCGTCTCAACTGGACGACGGCATTCAGGTCCGACCTCTCTTTCCTGCATTGGGTACACGCGGGATTACGCAGCCTTGCCGGACTTCCGACTGACAAGTTTAATCAGGCTGAAAAAACAGCTCAGACCGACGCATTGCTGGCTCAAGTGATCGAATCTTTTTTCGCCACATCCAGCCGCGCAAACGTTGCTATTTTTCTGCATAAGAAACCCGAAAAAAGCAAACCTGCCGACTCCTTGGCAACGCACGCGGAGTCATCTGAACTTGCGCAGGGCGAAGCGCTCTTGAGCATGCTGAGCCCCAGCGAGGACGATACCGCGACAAAAGAACTCACAGCGATTGACAGAAAAATTTCGCTACTGAATGTCATAAAGCTGTTTGAAAAATTGAGTTATCCGAAGGATGAGCCCGAAGAGCTTGCAGCGCTGACGGATGAACTCGCCATCGACGCAGCACCGGTCACTCAGCTCAACAAGAGCACGCTCACAACCCTGACGACGCAGGGATGGCTCAAAGACCCCTTGCCGAATCTTGAGAATCGCAGCGGCGGAGCAATATTCTCGGCCAAACCAGCAGAGACCTACTCCGTTCAGGAAAAGGCGCAGTCGGAGCGCAGGCGCTCGCGGCTCAACAGTTTGCATTTGCTGCTGCCAAACAACAATGAAAAAGACGAAGCACTCTCGCTCACTCTGCAAACCAATCTCAAGCCGCTCGCCTGTGAGTCTGAGAGTGAGCACGCGCAGCTTGAGCCGCGGTCTGCAGAAACGGCCCCAACCCCCGACAAACTGCAAACCTATAAAATTCTTGGCCGGCGCAACGCACAGAGCCAGTGGCACGTTCACTGCCTGCTGGACGGACGAATCACCACCAACACACGGCTGAGAATTGTCGCGCGTCTGAACAACGAATCAATTGCCCGCGACCGGATTGGATTGGGCGAGTTCTCACTTCCCGTGCGCGGCTTTCTTTGGCGCTCCCCGGAAACTTTGGAACTCACCGGTGCGCAGATTCTTGATGCCACTTCGGCAGTAAGTTTTGCGGACAAAGATTCAGCCAAACAGACGTCAGTCGTCATTTGGACAGACTCCGTGCCGACGAGCATCGAAAAGCCGCGGGCCGTGTTTGCGACTCCGGAGGTGCCCGTCGCATCGCCAGCCAAAGAAGAGCGATTGAGCGGAAAATAGGAGCACGGCAATGGCGACTCGCAGAGCATTCACGCAACAGGGTGAACTGCTGAAACTCTCCGGCGATACATTCTCCATCAAGGAAGAATTGAAGAAACTCGGCGCCCGCTACGACGGCGGGCAGAAATGTTGGTTTGTTTCGCACGCCGAACAAACTCTCAAGAAACTCGAATTTCTAGGATTCCTGCCCGCCCCTGCGACTCCTGAATTACCCAGGCAACCCGCTGCTGATGGACAACTCGCTCAACCGGTCGAAGAGACAGAAGGTGCCGAGCAGACATGGACGGTCGCGCAGTTCACTCTTTTTGTCGACAAGATATTCCGCCAGCATCTGAGCTTTGATTTCTGGATTGTCGGCGAGGTTTCTTCACTGAAGTCATCGGGCGGCCACGTTTATTTTGATTTGACCGAACCTGTGGCCGACGATCAACGTGCCCTGAACTCAGGACGGGCGGTGTCTGTCTCGTGTTGCCTGTGGGCGGGAAAGGTGCGGCTGCTTGCTGACAAGTTGAACGACTTTCCACTTGCGGACGGAGTTCGCGTCCGTTTGAAGGTCAATTGCGACTTCCGCCGCGAGGGCTCGCGGCTCAGCCTGATCGTCAACGACGTCGATCCGCAATTCACACTTGGCGATCTCGCGCTCAAACGGCAGCAAATCGTGCGCGAATTAAAGCGACGTGGATTGTATGACCGGCAACGGATGCACAGCAGATGGCCCGAACTGCCGCTGCGGATTGCCCTCATCACCGCCGCCGGCTCACGTGCACAAACCGACTTCATGAACGAACTTGCCTTGTCACACCTCGCGTTCAGCGTGACGCTCTTTGATTGCTTCATGCAGGGCGATCATGTGCGCGCAAGCGTCACCGAATCACTTGCCATGATTGCCTCGGGCGCTCAGGGGAGCTTTGATTGCATCGTGATCACCCGTGGGGGCGGTTCAAGACTTGATCTGCGCTGGTTCGACGACCTCGATATCTGCAAGGCGATTGCCTATGCCGATTGTCCCGTGATGACCGCTATCGGGCACTTTGAGGACGTCAGCATCGCAGACGAAGTCGCCTCGCTTGCAGAAAAAACTCCGACCGCGGCGGCCCGCTTTTTGGTCAACAAGGTTGCAAGCGGATTTGAACGGCTGCTCGGCGGACTCGAACGCGCAGCGCGCCTTGCGCAACACAAAATTCAGCGTGAAAGGCAAATTCTGGACAGAATCGACCTGCGTTTGGAGCAGTCGGCGAAAACCAGACTTTCGCGTGAATCCGACAAGCTGCACACCGCTCTGCGCGCATTGAAACTGGTTCAGAACACGGCCGCCCGCCCGCTCCGCATGGGCTACACATTCCTGCGCGCTGGCAAACTTTCGGACTCGGGTCAAAGTGACCGCCACATCACGGCAGATGACTTTCTCACATCTGCTCCACCGCAGAGCGTCGAGGCTCAATTGTGGAGTGCAAAGCATAACGCCCAAGTTTTAGTCGAAATGAGTGTCGTGTCTGTCCGGCAGCTGCCCTTGCCTGTCGACGTGTTGGAGTCCATGGTGGATACAAAGCAGACACCCCAATCTTCATCACAGGAACCCCATGGAAGATAACAAAGCCGCGTCTTTTAAGGATTTACAAAGCCAGCTCCAGCGTATCCTGGGAACACTCGAGCAGGACTCGACGTCGCTCGATGAAATAGCGGTCCTGCTCAAGAGCGGGTTTGAGACTGTGGATGCGCTCAGGGCCCGACTGGGCGAAACCGAGGCCCAGATTGAAAACATCATTTCGCTCCGGCACAACAGCAGCGCCGGTCTGATCGACAAAAACGAAGGAGAATCACTCTGATGGCTGATGTGCTCAATTCAACACGGACTAAAATTGTCTGCACGCTCGGACCATCGAGCAGCAACCGCGAAATGATTGCGGCCCTGATGGATGCGGGCATGAACGTGGCGCGGCTCAACTTCTCGCACGGCGAGCACAGCACACACGCCCAGAACATCTCGATCATCCGCGAGCTTTCGCGTGAAAAGAACAAACCCATAGCCATTCTGCAGGACTTGCAGGGTCCAAAAATCCGCGTCGGCAAGCTGCGCGGCGGCTCGGTCACACTGACCAAAGGCCAGCACATCACTCTGATGTTCGGACTCGAACAAACCGACGACAACATTCCTATCGATTACCGTGAACTCGCTGCCGATACACATGTCGGTGCGCAAATCCTGCTCGACGACGGACTTCTCGGCATGAAGGTCGTCGGAATCCGAGACGCGCTCGTGGATTGCGAAGTGATTCACGGCGGTCTGCTCAAGTCGCGCAAAGGCGTAAACTTTCCCGACAGCAACCTTTCGATTCCCTCAACAACAGAAAAAGACACCCGCGACCTGCTGTTCGGAGTTGCGCAGGGTGTCGACTACGTTGCCCTCTCGTTTGTCCGTACCGCGGGTGACGTTCAGAAACTCAAACAAATGCTGCGCGCGCTTGGCTCCGACATTCCTGTTGTTTCCAAGATCGAGATGCTGAGCGCCGTGGAAAACATCGACGACATCTGCAAGGTGTCGGATGCCATCATGGTTGCCCGCGGAGACCTTGGGGTTGAGTGCGGATTTGCAAATGTTTCGGCCTACCAAAAACGCATCGTGCGCTCGGCGCGCTCGCACGGCAAGCCGGTGATTGTTGCAACACAGATGCTTGATTCGATGATCGAAAATCACGTTCCGACGAAGGCAGAAATCTCAGACGTCGCCAATGCGGTTTTTGATTTGGCTGATGCGACAATGCTCTCGGGCGAATCGGCTTCTGGCCGGCATCCGAGCCACGTGGTCAATACAATGCGCGACATTCTCAGCCGTGTTGAAGAGTCTGGAATGCTGCTGCCGGCCGATGAAAATGCGCGGCTGTTTAAATCCCACGCAACGCCTGAAGTGGTGGCGCGCACGGCTGCGGAACTCGCCGACTCGTGCAAGGCATCTGCCATCGTCTGTCTGACTCTGACGGGCAACATCGCCCGCACTGTCGCCAAGTATCGCCCGCGCACTCCGGTTGTCGCACTCAGCCCGCGCCCCGACGTTGTCCGCAAGCTGAGCCTTGTCCGCGGAGTTGTCGGCGTCCAGAACACGATGTTCTTCGACACCGACGGCGCTCTGCATGAAATTGCAAAATCTATCGTACAGAAGGGGCTTGCCCGCGAAGGCGACCTGCTGGTCATCACAGGCGGAATTCCATTGGCATCGATGCAGCCGACGAATCTCATCAAGCTGCACCGTATCTCAAAAGAGGACGTACTGTGACCAAGTGCACTCGAGCCCGCCGTTGAAGACCTTCTTCCTACGCGTGGCTCTGAGTCCAACACTGCCGGCCAGCTGATCGCTGCCGGCGAGAATCCATGCCTGCCAGCCGCGGCAATTTTTCTTCAAAGTATCACCGATTCCCTTGTAGACCGTGCGCAATTCTTCTTCTTCGCCAAGGCGTACACCGTAGGGCGGGTTCATCACGACAATCCCCTCGGGTGAAGCAATTTTCAAGCGCGACACATCGCCCACTTCAAAGTTGAGAAGCTTGCTGACTCCCGCGGCTTCGGCATTTCTTTTCGCAGAGGAAATAGCCAGAGCGTCGTAATCGCGGCAGTGGATTGGTGGCTGCAGTCCCTTGCCTGCCTCTTCTCGGTTAAGCACTCCGACACGGTATTTTTCCAACCTGTCAAAGACTTCGACAAGCGAAAGTTCCATGGAGCGAATCTGCCGGCGCACTCCCTCGCTCTGCCGCAAGGATGTTTCGGGAAACACATTCAGCGCCGTGTAGGCAAAGAATTTTCGCTCGATTTGTGGTCTGCGGTTGAGCAGTTGAAGTGCTGCTTCGATGGCGAATGTGCCTGTGCCGCACATCGGATCGAGCAGATCGGGAGTGAGCAGAATTTGCGCAGGAATTCTGCGTGAATTCGCCTGAGAAGAATCATCCGATGCTTCAGCGGACTTCTTGGCTGTGCTGTCCTGAACGCGCGAGAAAAAAACCTTTTTGCCCGCACCTGAGTGGATAGCTCGGCAGAACTGACTCCAGCCGGTCATGCGCAACAGCCCTGCCGCCAGCAATTCGCTGAGCGGCGCATCGCCGCCTGCAACTCGGTAGCCGCGCTGGGAGAGCGGATTTCCGGTTGTGTCCAACGAAACAGAAAGTTTCCTGCGGTGCAGGCGCGCAATCACGCGCACCTGTGGTGCAATTTTATCGACGCTTGGGCGTTCGCCGGTGCGCTTGCGGAAAGAATCCACCAAGGCGTCCTTCAACTTGAGGGTCAGTGCGGGAGCCCTGATAACCGAGTCGGTCGCTGTCGCCGTGACAATGAATGTCTTGTCAGGCGAGAAAAAGGCGGTCCAGTTGAGTCTTTCAACCTGCCTGTAGAGATCCTCTACAGATTCAACTTCTGTTTCGAGAATCTCGCACAGCACGCGGCTTCCGCAACGCAATGAAAAATTCATCGCAATGGCGAAGTTCCACGGCGCCCTGACGTACACTCCTGCGCTTGCAGCCTGCGGCGGCTGCGGCAGTTCGATTTTCAGGTCTTGGGCAAGTTCAACAATCTCGCTGACGAGTTCTTCTTCAAGACCATGCGAGGTCGTGACAAAAAACGTCGCCGTGCGATCATCGAACGGCTGTCGGTTCCACTGCTGGTCCTGATGCGGACGCTGCGGGCGTTGCGTTGGCCGCAGGGGAGTTTGCCGACTCGGTCGGTCCTCCGCTCGGCGCGGGCGCGGCCCCTCCTGCGTTGACTGCTCCGCTCGGCGCGGGCGCGGCCCCTCCTGCGTTGGCTGCTCCGCTCGGCGCGGGCGCGGCCCCTCCTGCGTTGGCTGCTCCGTTCGGCGCGGGCGCGGGCGACGCGCCTGTTCCTCCCGACTGCCCTGCTGCGCCCTTGTCGTTGGCCGGTTTTTCATTCGTCCCCTCCTCACTTCCAGTGCCCTGACACAATCCCAGTTCGCGGAACAACTCGTACTCCCGCGCGGAACGAATACGCGTATAGTATTCGAGAAACTCTGTCGCCTTTTTTGGATTCACAGCTTCAAGCAATCGGGTGACCTGACGCGGCGGAAGCTTACGCAAGAGCTGCATGACCAAATCGCGGTCCATGCCCTCAAGTACAGATGCCGCCTTTTTAGGTTCCATTTTTGCGATGAATTCGAGACTTTCGGAAAGCCGCTCTTCTTTGGCCTTGCGTTCTTTTTGCAGAGTTTCCTCAAGAAGCTTGCGTTCCTCTTCAATGCGCTTCAACTTTGCCTCAATGTCGGCCTTGGAACGTTCGTAACCTTGCCGCGCAACGTTCAACTTTTCGGTTTTTTGTTCAACGTCTTTGCGCATGAGCAGGAGCTGGTTGCGTAATTCTGCAGCCTTCGACAACGACAAGCCCTTTTCAGGAATTTCGGGAATTGCCGATGCGTTGTCCTGCTTTTTTGCATCGGCAGGTGCTGAATCCTCGGCATGGGCCTGCGATTTGTTCTGATTATAGGCATACATAAAACCGCCGCCGCCCATCAGTGCGACCGCTTTGACTGCAAACAAAATATGCAATGCCTTCATACGCCCCTCTCAGCGATCACGCGAGTCGTCGAAAGCTACCCGTTGATGGCGAAGAGTCGCCTGCTCGTCGAGAAACTTTCTCTCTTTTGCCTCTTCGCCCTGAATATGTTCCGAGGCCTTTTTATCGCGAAAATTTTCCATGATTTTGAGTTTTCGCCGGCATGCCAGCAAATGCTGCTCGGCGATCTCAACGTCCTGCTCGGCCACACGGATCGCCTGGAGAAGTTCAAGCATGCGGGCTTTGCGGATTTCGAGACTTTGCTCAAACGTGGCGTACTTGAAACACTCGCCAGCACGGATGGCATCGTTAAGCTGATCGCGCTCACTGATGTACGCATCGCGCTGTTCATTGAGCAGCCGCCGCAATTCAGAAACAACCTTGCGGCAGTTTTCCAAATAGTTCTGCGCTTCGTCGACGGCTTCCTGTCGCATTTCCAAAACACGCTGCAGTTTGAAGATGAATTTTTTCATTCAGTTTCCAGCAAATTATGGAGACTCTGCAGCGAGTCGACAAATGACGACTTTTCATTGCGTCCCTGCCTGAGAAATTCCTCAATCTTGGGTTGCATGCGGATGGCGCGGTCGATCTTCGGGTTTGCACCCTGATTGTAGGCACCGATCGAAATCAGGTCTTCATTTTTTTGATAGGTCGCCATCAAGTCGCGCAACTGACTGACGGCCGTCTGATGCTGCTGCTCCGTGATATCGACCATCACACGACTTGCACTGGTGAGAATATCAATCGCCGGAAAGTGGTTGCGTGCTGCAAGCTGTCGCGACAAATTCACGTGTCCATCAAGAATACTGCGCGCTGCGTCGGTGACCGGATCGTTGAAGTCATCGCCATCGACCAGCACCGTATATATTCCCGTAATGGAACCGTCTGTATCTGAGTTGCCCGCCTGTTCAAGCAGGCGCGGCAAAAGCGAAAACACCGAGGGAGTGTATCCCTTCGTCGTCGGTGGCTCACCTACGGCCAAGCCAATCTCACGCTGGGCCATGGCAACTCGTGTGAGAGAGTCCATCATAAGAAGGACTTTCTTGCCGCCCTGTCGGAAGTAATCCGCCACCGCAGTGGCAACATGCGCCGCACGGATGCGCGCCAACGGGCTTTGATCGCCGGTCGACACAACAACTACACTGCGTGCAAGACCATCTGCACCCAAGTTCTCTTCAAGGAACTCACGCACCTCGCGTCCGCGCTCACCGATGAGCGCAATCACGTTGAGATCGGCTTTCGTGTATCGGGCGATCATGCCCAGCAACACACTTTTTCCCACGCCCGATCCAGCCATGATTCCCACACGCTGGCCTTCACCGCAGGTGAGCATGGTGTTCATCGCACGCACACCGAGATCCAATGGTTCTTCGATTCTTCTGCGCAAAAGCGGATTAAGAGGCTCACGAACAATCGACCAAGGAACTCCCGCCATCGCAGGAATAGGCTCGCCGACCATGGGCTTGAGATAGGGATCAACAATGCGGCCAATCAAGTGCGGACCGACGCGGATCTTTGGTTCGCGCTCGATGCATTGAACCAACGCATTGGCGCACACACCGGTGGGATCCGAAAAAGGAATAATCAAAGCGCGGTCGCGGCGAAAGCCAACCACCTCACCATCGATGCTGTAGGAGCGCTGACCGTCGAAGATGCGTACCAGAGCGCCGAGCGGTGCTCCCGGGAGGTTTGCCTCAACGATGGTACCCACCACTTCCAGAACCTTGCCCAGCTTATCCAGAACCAGAGGCTCGCGTGCAAGATTGGGACGCACGCTGCGGAGTCGTTGCAGGGCATTTGCGGCAAACATGATTAACCCGCCTTTTCCGTCGTGCTGTCTTTTTTCTCTTCATCAAAAAGCTCGTCTTTGAGGGAGTCAATGACAGCCTCAACGGTCTTCTGAATATCGAACGAGACGACCTCGTGATTGGCCTCAATCTTGATGTCGCCGCGGGCGAGTTTGGTGTTGGCCACCAGACGCAGACGGCTGCGCTGCTCGGCGGGAATCTGTTGCTCGAGCCGAGCAACATCCTCAGGGTGCATCTCGATTTTGAGTTCATCCTGAGCCTGAAACTGGCTCATTGCCGCGGTAAACACCGAGCGCAACGCCTCGTCATTCCATTGAATATGTTTGCGGAGAATTTTATCAGCGCACATCTGCGCGATTTCGGCAAAAATCTCGCGTCCCGTCGAAAGCAGTTCACCCTTGAGATGCTGCAACTCAGACAACGCCTTCGTGAAAAGCTGCATCGAGTGATTGTACTTTTGTTCCGCGTCGAGCGCGGCATCCTCACGCCCCTGCTGCAGACCGGCTTGCAGACCGTCGTTGTAGCTCTGCTGAATCAGCTCTTCATTGACCTGCGGCTGTTCAACCTCAACGGTCTCAACAGGTGGCGGAACATTCTGCGCAGCGATTTGCATGGCAGTCTGTTCACCCTCGTGGCGACCTTGTTCGAGTCCGCGCTCAAATGCGGCTTGCACTGCGGCGTCGAGCTTCTCCTGCGTGATTTCGTTGAGCGTGAAATCCAGACCACGCGAAGTCAGGCCTTTGCCTTTGTGAGACGTCAGTGAGCTCAGATCACTGATGTCGGGAGCCGCCGTGCGACCCACGGACGTAGCACTTGCCACTGCGCCTGCATTCTCCTGTCCGGTGGAAGCGGCATCGGATTGCCCGCGGGGAGTTTCCTGCACTTTTGCAAAATCTTCCTCGAGGTCGAGAAGCTCGAGAGCAACGACTTCATCCTCGTCCATCTGCATGCGACGCTTGCGCTGCCGGAGCTCTTCCTGACTTGCGAGAAATTCGGCGGTCATATCTTGCGGCAAAAGTGTCTTTGCCGGCTGTCCGAAGGTGCGCGAAAACTCGCTGGGCTTGACAACTTTCTTATTGAGCTCCTGAACCGGATGACTCTTGGCAAGCACAACACTCTTGCGCTGGTTGTCTGTCAGAAGGATTGTTTCCGGAGAAAATTCCTTCCACGGATATTCCTCAACGTTGAGTTTGCCAAGCATTTCCTGCTGGTTCTTTTTCAAAAGCCGGCCGCGTGGCATGGTTTCAGCCCCTCAAGAGAGTTTAATCGTGGACGTCAGACAAGTGCATTTTCACCGCTTGTCGCAATCACAATCTTGCCTTCATCGGCAAGGCGTCTTGCGATCTGGACGATACCCTGTTGTGCGGCCTCAACGTCGGTCAGTTTTGCAGGACCCGCATTGGCCAGCTCTTCACGCAACGACTCGGCAGCACGCTGTGACATGTTCTTGAAGAGCAGTTCCTTGATTCCTTCCGACGCTGTCTTCATCGCAAGCTTGAGCTGCTCCATCTTGACTTCACGCATGATGCCCTGAATACCGCGGTCGTCGATCTTGATGAGATCTTCGAACGTGAACATCTTACGGCGGATCTCTTCCGTGAGGTCGGGATCGCGTTCTTCGAGGCGGTCGAGAATTGTTTCTTCGGTCGCCTTGTCCATCATGTTGAGCATTTCAACGATCGGTGTCACGCCGCCGATTTGCTGCTGTGTGACGTTACCCATGCGCTGGACTTCACCGCGCAGCACATCGTCGATTTCATCGATAAGCTCAGGCGACACGGCCTCGAGTTTTGAAATTCTCAAAATCAATTCGGTGTGCAGGCTCTCGGGGAGCATCTTAAGAGTCTCGCCGAATTTCTTGGGTTCAAGATGTGCGAGCACAAGTGCAATCGTCTGCGGGTGTTCGTTGCGCAGAATATTCGAGAGCATTTTAGCGTCAATCAGTTCGAGTGACTCGAGAGTCGCTGCTGTCTCTAGCGCGAGGTCTTCAATATAGGCATTGGCTTGTCCGTCGCGGAATGCACTTTCAAGCAATTTTTTGGTGAACTCGTTGCCGCCGAAAAAATACTTCTTGTTACTTTGCAGAACGTGATAGAATTCTTCCATCACTTCGTCGATCGTTTCGCCGTCGATGCGGCCCAAACGGCTCATCGCGCTACCGACGCGCTTGATTTCAAATTCATTCATCTGCTTGAAAATTTCAGCGGAAATATCTTCGCCAAATGCAAGAAGCAAAATGGCTGCTTTCTGTGGTCCGGTGTACTTGGTCGCCACGCCCGGGTTCCCCCTCCCCTGAAGGCATAATCCGCCTACGGATCTGCCGCTAATCACGCTTTTTTCAGGATACTCAGGCGTTTAGTTTCCCACTCGGCAACCCTGACCACTCCCGTCAAGTTTCCAGACGGCAGCTCTACCTCGTCTATAACTGAACGATTTTACGAAGATTTTAAGAAAAATCCTTTTACTTGCGGCACTTGACCCTCTGGAGTATGACCCCAGCGTTTAACCCTCAAGGCAAGGAGTGCAGCCATGACCTTCAATTCTTCAGCAGTCTCTCTCGAATGGAAAATGAACAGCCTGATTCTCCGCCGCGGTGCAAGCGTACTCATGATTGAGGCCGCCAACGTTCAGGTCCTCAGAACTCTTAAAGAAAAGAATGACTTCAACGAATTCTTCAAAACCAAAGCGCTCGTCAACCGTGAAGCGCGACGCGTTTTCGAAGCTTGGGAGCGCAAGGACAAAGACCTCCTCGACAAGCTTTTCGGTGAAATGAACGCCTGAATCTGCAAAGGCGTTGTGCTTTTTCATTTGCTCAGGCCGCCGGATTTGTGGAGCTATTCCCGATGAGCGTTTTTCATAATCTTGCCTTTTATAAATTTGTAAGCATCGATGACGTCCCGAGGACCGCCGATGAGTTCAGAGCGCTCGTCGAAACGCTCAATATAAAAGGAACGCTGATCTTCGCTTCCGAGGGTCTCAATGGTTATGTTGCGGCCAGCCCCGAATCGGCTGAGAAGTTTATCGACCACTGCCGGCGGGATGCACGATTTGCCGACATCGAATTCAAGATCTCTGTGAGTGACTTCCAGCCCTACAGCCGGATGCTCGTCAAACAGAAGAAAGAGATTGTCACCATGGGCCGCACCGGCATCGAGCCGGAGCACTTCACGGGCAAGCACGTCGACGGCGAAACGCTCAAGAAATGGCTCGACGCGGGCGACGAGGTAATTCTCCTCGACACGCGCAACGACTACGAAACGAAGCTTGGCACATTCAAGAACGCGGTTGTTCCCGACATCAAAACCTTCCGCACATTTCCTGCGTGGGTTGAAGACAATTTCATGGAGAACAAGAACAAGCGGGTTGTGACCTTTTGCACCGGCGGCATCCGCTGCGAAAAAGCCACGGCCTACATGCGCCAGGTCGGATTTGATGACGTTTATCAAATTCAGGGTGGCATTCTAAAGTACTTTGAAGTGACGCAGGCAACGGGCGGTGACAATCACTATGAAGGTGATTGCTTTGTGTTCGACCACCGAGTGGCGGTCAACCCGGAGCTGCGCAAGACTGAACACGACATGTGTTACGTCTGCTGGGCAACCCTCAGCCCCGAAGACAAAGTCAGCCCGCTTTACAAGGCCAACGAATATTGTCCGCACTGCGCCGACGACACCCAGAAGCGTGCCGAGGAGCGACGGCGCAAGGCTGTCGAAACCAACCAACACGCGCTGCAAAGACGCTTCGAACGGGCAAAACGCGCGCGCGCCGAGTGGGAATCACGAGCGCAGATGAAGCCCCTTGGCATGACAGAAGGCGTAGATTCCGAGTCTTGAAAGAGTCGAGCCCACTCCTGAATGACCGCGTCCCGACCACGGCAACCAAGCTGAAACCCGGTCGCAGCAGTTCAAGTAGCCGGTGCCGGTGTTGACCTGCTTGAGAATTTTTTCCCCGCGTTCAAGATTCCTGCAATAGACCGACGAAGTCAGGCCATACTCTGAGTCGTTCATCAGCTCCACTGCCTGTGCATCGTCCATAACCTTCATAACGCCAATCAGCGGACCGAACGTTTCTTCGCGCATCAAATCCATCGAGTGGTTGGCGTTGAGCAGCAGCGTGGGCGGAAAGAAATTGCCCTTGCCCTGTTGCGCCTGTCCGCCCAAAACGAGTTTCGCTCCCTTGCCGACCGCATCCTGAACCTGCGCCTGCAAAAACGGAATGTGCTCCTTGCGTGTGATGGCGCCGCAGAGCGTTTTGGAGTCGAGCGGATCACCGAGTGTCCACGCCTGCATTTTTGCCTTCAATTTCTCGACGAATGCATCGTGAATTTTTTCATGCACATAAACACGTTCCACAGCGCAGCAGCTTTGCCCGTTGTTGTAGAGTACGCCTTCCGCAACCGCATCGGCAACCGTCTCGAGATCGCCGCACTCATCGGTTACGTAAAGAGGATCCTTGCCGCCCAACTCCATGATCAGACGGGTCATGCGGCCTGCCACAGCTTCGGAAATCTTCTTTCCTGTCGCATATGAGCCGGTAAAACCCACACAATCAAAAGGAAGTTGCAGGAGCTGCTCTCCAATCTGCCCCTCGCCCACGACACTGATGAAAACTTCCTGCGGCACGCCAGCTTCATGCAGCAGACGGGTGAGATGCAGGCCGGTGAGTGTCGAATATTCAGACGGCTTGTATATGACGGCGTTTCCGCACAGCAGCGCTGGCAGAAAAACATTGAAGCCTACAAGAATCGGGTAATTCCACGCAGAGATGTTCAGCACAACGCCGAGCGGATCGAACGCCAGAACTTCGGCTGTGTTGCCATCCTGACGAACCTTCTCCGGTGCGAGAGTTTTCTCGATCTCTTCGCAGAAAAAGCGAATTTTATTCATACTGCCGTTGACTTCATTGCGAGCCTGCTGCAGAGGTTTGCCCATTTCGAGCGACATGTCGCGCGCGACAATCTCAATGTCACGCTTCAACAACTCGCCGAAGGCCTTGATGAGCGCAACCCGCTCGGCCGTCGGGCGTGCGGCCCATGCAGGTTGCGCAGCACGTGCAACAGCAAATTTTTCGCGGACGGAGGCCAGATCATCAGTGTCAACGGAGCGGATCAGCTCGCCGGTGGCAGGATTTTGAATTTTCATGTCGTCTCCCTCAATTTCAAATTTTATTTCAGATTTTTCTGCGCTGTTTCTCTTTTCGCACGGCTGCAAGAAAGTCGCCGATGATCGGAGCCGGATCATCAACCACCGTGCCGAGTGTCGGTGAAAACTCAGGATGCCACTGCACGCCGGCAACATAACGTTCTGCAAAATCCTTGTGCGTGAATGCCTCAATGATTCCATCGCTCGAGCTTTGCGCCTCGGCGCGCAGATCGTGGCCCAGCAGCTTGACACATTGGTGATGCACGGAATTCACCTCAAGCTGTGTTTTTTTATAAAGCCCGTGCAGCCAGCCACCCTGCTCCAGCGTTACGCCATGATGAACGCGATCGTAGGTCTGCGCATTGCGGTGTTCGGTAGAGGTTTGCAGCAAAGTCGGAATGTCCTGATGCAGAGTGCCACCAAAGTAACAATTGAGAACTTGAAATCCGCGGCAGATTCCCAGCATCGGCAAACGCTTTTTAAAAAAGTAGTCGGCCAAATACAGTTCATATATATCGCGGTGTCTGTCGCCCGCCCAGCGGGATCGATCGAGATACGGCTCGCCGTATGTTTCCGGACAGACATCAGCGCCACCCTGAAAAACAATCCCGTCCAATTCATCGAGTATCGGATTGAGCCGCTCCTGCGGCAGATCGGGAATCAGCACCGGAAAGACGCCTGCTTGGGCGACATAGCGGGCCATGTCGTTTTCAAGGTAGGTGAGGCTCTTGTGCCCGAACACGACACGGTTCACATCGGGATACATGAAACAGGCACTCAGACCGATTTTCAACATTGGCAAGCTCCCCGTGTCAGGACTCACAAATCACAGCTGGAACGCCTTGCGGAATAGAGCTTCGAAATCGGCGCGGCTGACTGGTTTTGGATTGCATTGATGACATGCATCCGCCACAGCCAGCTCACTGAGCTCGGACAAACGGCCGGCATCCAGCTTCATGTCTTTGAGCGAAGCAGGAATCGCAAGTTTTGTGTTGAGCTGGCGGACCCACTGGATGAGGTCCTGCGTACCGATGATTTTTTCAAGATATTTGTATTTATCTGCACAGACATCTTTATTGAACTCAAGTCCGTAGGGCATCATCACAGCATTGGCGAGGCCATGGTGCGTGTCGAACACGGTCGAGAGCGGATGCGCCATCGAGTGAATGATTCCCAGTCCTTTTTGGAAGGCGGTTGCTCCCATCAAAGATGCAATCATCATTTTGGCTCGCGCCTGCAGATCGTCGGGTTTGTGCGTGGCGGTTTCGATGGACTCAGAAATCAGCCGGATGGCTTCAACAGCGATACCATCGCAGAGCGGCGAAACGCCCTTCGACAAAAACGCTTCGACGTTGTGTGTCAGAGCGTCCATTCCTGTCGCGGCAGTCACACCCGCGGGCAGATCAACAGTCAGAGCCGGATCGGCAAAAACCTTACTTGCAATCAAACGCGGCGAGAACAGAATTCTCTTTTTGTGCGAAACATTCTCAGCAATCACAGTACTGCGGCCCACTTCACTTCCAGTTCCGCTGGTCGTCGGCACTGTGATGAACGGAGGAACTTTTTCGGTCACATACTGATCACCGCCCAACGCATCGTCGTAATCAAACAACGGACGGGTGTGGTAGGCCTTGAGAACAATCGCCCGCGCAACGTCGAGACTCGCTCCGCCGCCCAGCCCGATAACACCATCGCAATTTTCTTTGTGAAAGTGTTCGGTGCCGTTGAGAACATCCGACTCAACCGGATTTTTTGAAATTCCGGAATAAACTGTTGGCGAAATCTTTGCAGCTTCCAGAGCGGCAAGAATTTTTTTGAAAAAGGGCAGCTGGGTGACTGCCTTGTCAGAAACAATCAACGGCCGTTTCCAGCCCTGAGCCTGCAGGTAGGCGGGCATTTCTTCGATAACGCCGACTCCAAAGCGGATGGAAGTCGGAAAGTTGTAGCCATAGCGTCCGGTCCAGTTCATGTCTGACTCCTTCTTCATATGATCTCAAAATATCTTTTTCGTTCCCAGTCTGTCACAGCCTTTGAATATTCACGCCACTCCCACAGACGGGTGTTGGTAAAGTGCTCGACAAATTCAGCTCCCAGCAGTTCACGGGCAAGCTTTGAGTCGCGCATAGCGGTGCTCGCCTCAAACAGGTTGCGCGGCAGCGTGCCATTGGACTTGTCGGCATAGCCGTTACCTTTTGTCTGTTTCACCTTGAGCGGAAGCTTGTGTTTGATTCCATAAAGACCAGATGCCAGTGCGGCTGCCATCGCCAGATATGGATTCGCGTCAGCACCCACAACTCTGAGCTCCAGTCGGGTGGATTTGTCGGATCCTGGAAGTGCGCGCAGTGCTGTGGTGCGATTGTCAATGCCCCATGTGAGAGTGGTTGGTGCCCATGCTCCCTCGACGAGGCGCTTGAAGCTGTTGACCGTCGGAGCATACATGGGTGTGAGGTGCGGCATGCAGTGCAACACACCTGCCATGTAATGCTTCATCGTTTCGCTCATGTGGTCGGGCGACTTGGCATCATAAAAAATGTTCTTTCCGTTCTTCCACAAACTTTGATGCACATGCCCAGAGCTTCCGGGAAGAGCTGCATTCCACTTCGCCATGAAGGTCGGAATGACGCCATGAAAACTGCCAATCTCTTTGACCGCAGCCTTGAACAGCACCGCGCGGTCGGCAGCCTCAAGAATGTCGCTATACAAGATGGCGGCCTCATAAACACCCGGCCCCGTCTCGGTGTGCAGACCTTCCAGCGGAACATTGTACTTGCCGAGAAGATCGAAAAGATCATTGAAAAAGCCATTGTTTTGAATAGGACGCAGCAGCGAATACCCAAACATACCCTTGCTGAGCGTCTCGGGTTCATGAAATCCTTTTTCATGCAGAGTCTCGGAGCTTTCAGTGAAATTGAACCACTCGAATTCCTGACTGAAGAATGCAGAGAATCCCAATTTTTCGGCCTGCGACTTGATCTTCTTGAGCAGATTGCGCGGACAAATCGGCAGCGGTTCGCCGGCTGCAGTCCAAAAGTCACCAAGAATAAAGGGAACGTCGTGATCCCAAGGAACAGTCCGGTAGGTGGAAAGATCCAAATAAACCTGCGAGTCGGGGTAGCCTGAATGCCAACCGGTGTAAGAGACGTTGTCGTAACAGACGTCAGCTGAATCCCAGCCAAGCACGACGCTGCAAAAACCGAGCCCGCCGGTGGCCACCGATTCAAATTTCTTTTGATGAATCACTTTTCCACGCAAAACCCCGTCCATATCGGTGACTGCGAGCTTCACCTTTTGGCCGGGGTAGCGTTTGATCAGTTCCAGAACATCGTTTTTTTTCGCCGCCATTTTCGCAGTCTCCCGCACAGCTCAGATGAGAAGGTGCGAGTATCGTACGAAACAGCGGCGCTTAGGTCAGTTGTTATTAGCTGTCAGTCCTTTGACTCCGGCGATATTGGAAGATTTAGTTCTGCAATTCGGAACAGCAAAAATCAGTTTACCGTCGGAATCGCTCACCTTTACTTCGCCTTGATTGTACTGAACGAGAGCAGACGACAACTTTTTCTCACCGGGTGCTTTGCCGCCGGTTGTTTTGAGCGAAGTCGAAAGCAGCAGAAGACGCGCAGATTCTTTTGAAATTGAATTAAAGTCGAAGACGGTGTTCACCGAGCCTTGAATGCTCTGCTTTATGTGTGATGTGCCGTCGACCGAAGTGTACATCAGCGAACGGACCACAGACGCCGAATTTTTTTCTATCGTAAGGGTGAGGCGATCACTGACTCTCATTCCTCTGCCGATATCCGTGCTGCGCAGGCATTGCACAACCATTGACGAAGAGCCAATCGAACTGAGGTCAGAATCTGAACTCTGAGTTTGAGCACCGCAGGAAACGAAAACAAAAGACGAAGCGAAAGCGACAAAAATTCTCAACATAAAAACCCCCGTCATGCACTGTGTGAGGGTGTTTAAGCAACTCGCTTGCCAAGCATAAAGCATTGTAATTAATCAATAAAAATACACTTACAAGTGTCCAAGAATCAGACAATGAGAGATTTTTCATTGCAGCGAAGGTCTTCAGCTTAAACAGCTCATAACATCTGATGATTCTATTTCAGAAACGGACGGATGCATGAATTCCCAAGCCGCTGGTTTCTGTCCGTTGCTGTTTTTTATTATCGGCTTCGCTGTAGTTGAGGACCTGAAGCGAGTACCTGTAACCCACGCCGAATGGCCCAAACAGATTTCGAATTCCAAAAAACGCACTCACGTGCAAGCTGTCGGCCGGAAGGGTTGTCAGTGCGGCCTGAGCACCCAAATCTTCGAGCGGCGAGCGTGCGGTTGAGGGAGTAAAGCTGACGTCTGTCTGAGAGCTGAACATGTATTTTGCAGCCGCATCGAAACCAATTTTGTCGGTCACAAGATCAAACCCTGACACACCCAACAAGTAAACACCAGAAGTCGTGCCTTCTCTGTTCCCGAGCGTTCCAAGACTCAATGAGCTTTTCGACTGCGAGTATCCCGGCCCCGCGTCGACAAAAAAGTTGAGCGTTGATGTTGAGAGGCGGCCATGAATCCAATGGTCGTAGGAGCTGATCTCGGGATACTCGGTACCACTGCCGTGTGCTTTTTCGTAGGTCAGCGTGTAGTGCGCAGAAACGTGCTGCACAATTGCAACTCCGGTGTCGCTGCGGAACAGGTTCCGCCTGCTTGTAGGCTGTGGACCGCCACTGACAACGCCCAGCCGCTGCTCAAAGAGCTGACGAATAAAACGATAATAAATCGGAAGCCGTACTCCGCCCCATGTGCGTTGATAAGTGCCGCTCTGTTGGGTTTTACCTGACTCGTCGATCGTGATGGTACCTACGGCATAGCCCAGCGAAGGCTCGACGACTGCACCCGGATTTCCAGGAACCAACGGAACTCCGTTGACACCCAAGTATCCACCTGCTTCACCCTGCAGGAGAGTTCGCTTGCTTTGCGGATTATGAGCATACTCAAAACCAAGCACGGGTCGCAGCTCAATGCCAAACGCAGCCGGCTTCCAATCAGGAAGCAAAGCACTCGCAACGGGCGCGGCCTCTTCTTCCGCAAGTGCTGTGCTTGAAAACGAGAAAACACTCAGTGCGGTAACCGCCGCGAGAACTATTGCAGAAAAGGGCGCAGTCACGAGGACAGACACGTCGACCTCCAAACGCATATGGCAATCATAATGGGTTGCTTATCCCATTATGATTGCCACCAAACGCTGAAGTATTCAATCAGTGTCACTCTGCCTGAGTGCAGTTGCTGAGGTATTTTTTGTCGATGAAGCCGCGCGACACTTTGTAGAAATCCGAACCTTCGACAGTCGCAAAAACCGTGACAGGCCAGTCTATGCGGTAGAATGTCGAAACTCGATTTTCCACGCCGTCCACTGGAACATTGAGGTACACCGGAGCAATACCGGACGAAGATTCTACGCTTGAAATCTTGCAAAACATCTTGCCCGAAATGAGTTTCGGCTGCGGAGCAGGCTGAGCCACCGGCGCCTGTGGCGCTGCTTCTACCACAGGAGGCTGCGTTGCAGGTTGCTCTGGTTTTGCGGTCTGAACGGGCGATGGTGTTGGACGTGGCGCGGGTTGCATCACAGAACCAACGGCTGGATCGGTGGCCCAGTTGCCGACAACCACACGCATATCAAGTGAGGAAACTCCCTTTGTGACAGTCCAGCGGTCGTTTGCAGCGCGCGATTCCATTGCCTTGACTTGCCCCGCATAGCCGCTCAGGCCATCGAAGGTGTTGAGAATCGTGTGAAACACAGATTTGATTTTAGCGTTCGGATTTCGCACGCAGCCACCCGAAACGCGCCTGTCGGAAGGGTTTGGCAATTCGAGAATCTCTTCAGCCGAGTTGCCGTGCATTCCATATGCACCATTGAACCATAAAACATACTTTCCGAGCGGATTGCGCGAACCGCAGGCGCCGTATATTTGCGGGTTCTGGGCGAAGACACGCTGACGTTCCTGCTCGCTGGAAACAACTCTTCCGGTGGCAGGATTGACCGGATTGCGCGGGTACCACGCAGGGCAAACTTGCATATCTTCGACATTAAAAATGCCTGTCGGTGTAAAGTGCGGCCGGCCATTGTGCCACTCACCGGTCACATCACCACTGGCAATATTCCACTGATCTACTGCAACACCGCTCTTGTACATGGTCGCACGGTTTGTTTTGAGATTGAGGCGGAAAGCGATTTTGGCCTGCAGCGCAGATTGAACCTGCGAGCCAGATAAGCCTCCCACAGCCCACATCACTTCTGAATCGGTGTCGGTTTGAGCTTTGACGCAGGCCGTTGATAAAAGCACTGCTGCGATTCCGACGGCAGACAAAACTGAAGAGAACTTCTTAATGCTTTTCATATGGCCCCCAAGATGCGGAATCGGCTCCGCCCATGCACACTGCCGTCCACACAGCAAGACGCGTTCCATCCGGATGGGAGTGTTTAACTTGGCAAAAACAGGGAATATTCGGCCGCAAAGATTTCTAAAGATTGAAAAAAAAATCGACACCCTTTTCAGAGGTGTCGATTTTTTTATCACTCAGTCCGAACACTTTATTTAATCGCAGATCCCGCCCACGGAATCGCCGATGGGATTCGGATCATTCAATTCCGGTGGTTCGGTAAGAATGACGCCGTTGATCTCCTCTAACAAACGAGCAGAAAGGACGAACGCAGGCAGACCCATAAGACTCAGCAGTGCCCCGCTATCCGAGTGACTTGCGACCTGAAATGATTCGCCCCTACTGCCTTCGAATTTCATGACAACCCGGCTGCTCAGGTAATCGACAAGCTTATCATCGACACTCTTTTCATTCGGACTACTTGGCTCCTTGTTGATCGATTCGAGCGCACCGTCGTTGACGTGGACGCCATAAACCGTATCGGTGGGCAAATATACTTTATTTCCATTCGGGTCAGTCCCGACGTCAGCAACTCCCAGATTCGGACCGATGCCAGTCGCGTTGCATCCGCTTGGCTCATAATCGTTCAAGTTCCGCACGCCGATCGGTACGATGATCAACTTTGACGACGAAGGATTGGAAGGGTCGTTCAGCTTGATTGGCAACACGGTAGACCATTGTTTAAATAAATTGTCTTTCAACCGCACATTTCCAAATATCGGAAATAATCTTGGACCGAACGTCTCGGCCGCGCATGAATCTTTCAAAAACCTTTGCAGAACTCGAGCAGCGCCCTGCACAATGGGAGATGTGTTTCGCCCCGGATTTTTGTGATACATCGCAATATCAAGGAACAACGTATAGGACATGGCGAGGACCTTCAAATTCGCTCTGAATGCGCTGTCCGTTGGCGCAATGTAGAGCGGATAGCTGGAATCAATTCCGCCATTGTTGATGAGGGCAGCAATCAAAACATTCAACCGTTTACCGAGAAAATCGAGCGGCGCCTTTGAAGATTGGCGGTTGAGTGCAATATCCTCAAGGCGAGCAGTGTCGGGCGGGCCGAAATCAGCCATACAATCCTGGCTGACAGACCCGCCAAATATTGGTATCGACGGCACCCCCGAACCTGTCAGGCTGCAGAACGCAGAGTTTAGAGAATTTATAACCTTATCTGCACCCGTGAGCACTTGTGCCAACTCAGCCAGAGTCTTGGTCGTTGCCTCCGGAGTGCTAAAATCCAGCTTTGTGACATCGGTCTTGGGGCTCACAAAATACATGGAAAAAGAAGACAAGTCTGGCTTTGAACTACCAAGCTCTTCGGCGAACGACCGCATTCGGCGCGCGTGAAGCAGACCATCATAGAGCGAATTTACGAACTTGTTCACTGTGATTTGTTTACGGATCGGCTCCGGAAAATTGGCTGCGAAAATGTTATCAACGTCAGTATTATTTCCTTTTTTCGACTCTTCCGCAATGAAGTCAAACGCGGCTTTGCGCGCCGCACTGCGACGCTCTGATTTGTCGTTCGCTTCACCACGAATTCTGAATGGAATGTCGTGAGCCAGATCAACTGTGCCTTTGAACGTCGAAATATCAGTCATTGCATAGCAATCAAAAATACTCGCAGGTTTGCCATCAGAAAATTTTGGTATGAAATCTGTGCCTTTTTTTGCAAGGCAATAATCTTCGAATGTTTTTCGATATAAGTCGTTCGTGCGTCCATCCATCGAACGGAGTAATAGAATCTTTTCCCGCAGTTTTGCGTCACCGGCCGCACCTTCGCCACCTCCGACAGCCAACACCTTTTTTCTCCAAACGCCTCCATCAGAATCGAGCTTGACAGGTATATAAAAACCTCTTTTAGCATTGAATAATGGCTTGGATTTCTCTTGCGGTAAGAAAACCTGCAGAGTCACACCGTCGTGGTAGGATGGCTGATAGCAGTGTTCAGCGGTCATCACGCGCACGCGTGGTTTGGGTGTGCCGTTCATGACGTCGTCGTAATCCATTAAAAAATGCGCTGTACAAACTTTTGTCAAACGTTTGGGCGCACGCTCACGTTTAAGAGCCTCAATAAATCGCGTTTTGACGGTTGGGTTTTGTTCGTTTTTTATTGTTCTTTGATCCCTCGAATTGAGGCATCGGCCAATCCAAGTGTCAGGCGACGATTCGAACGCGTTGCTCGCAAGACAGTAGGGAATCTGCAAAACCTCCACAGCCCCGTTCGGATTGCCTGCGACATTGTCAACAACTCCGAGTTTGGTAAAACCGTCTTTAAGCGGGCCAGTAATAAATTCAGGCATTTTTGTTTCATAGCCATCAAATGTGACGTAGATGTAACCACCAGCACGAACATTTTGAAGAGGTGTTGCCGCACCCTTGCCTACTTCGATTGCAGAATTATTGTCGACCGTCAGATTCAGCGCATCACCCGCAAGTTTCTGCTGGCCTGAGTTCTGGCACGGCTTGTTCTGCGATTCAGCTGACTTTCCTGCTCGATCGCCCTTTAGATATCTGCCCGAAGTAGAAACACCACCGCTGCAAGCGGCCAGCATCACTACCCAAAACAACGACTGACCGATGTATATCGAAGAGCGTCGTGCCGCCATGTCCGGTGCCCCCGCCGAAATCTCTAGGGCGTATCGGAACTATCGTTCGACAAATAAGGTTTTTCCCGTAATCCACTAAGAACGGTAGACAATCTCTCAATTTAAGTTTTTTATTGAGCACTAAACTTTCAGTTGCGCAAAGCAACTTGAACGCGGAAATCGAGTACGACCTTGCCTTTGGCTGGGACAGAGAGCTGCCACTCGGCGTTGTCCTTGCTGATTTTTTTATGATCGTGGGTCGAAGAAACGATTTTCCACTCACCGGGAATTACTTCGCGATAAATCACCTGCTGTGCGACTGACTTTGCATTTTTGAACGTGACTCGCACGCCGGTCTCGCTGTTGCGGACGAATTTTTTGCTTCCGCCGGACGAAGGAAGATTTCTGAAGGACGTGCGCTTGCGGCGGGTTGTCACATCAAACGATCGGCCCAGCCTTACTCGCACGCGTTCGCCTTCGGGAGTGTGGCGGATATTGTCTTCGCCGATGAACTGCGACATTCCATTTTTATCGCTCTTGTAGACGCGCAGAATTCCCGCCGGCAGTGGCATACCGATTTTCGCATCCTTGTCATTTTCAAACGCAAGAAAAACACCGCCCGCAACAACAGCTCCGAGCTCGGCATCATCAGCTGATGATCCTGAATCCGTTTCGCCAAGATTGAATTCGTCTTCCGGCGAATAATAGTTTTGATGACCGGACGTAAAGATCAGTTCCTTGCGTGTTTGTACTTTGCTTGCCTGCAGGAGCGTCACCTGCTTGGTCTGATTCGACAAGATGCTTGTCGCGCGCGGCAGCGTGTAAAGGTGATATTCAAAAAATGCATCACCCGAAACAGAAGAGGAGTCTGCGCTGACACTCGCTGCCTCAGGAGACGCAAACATGCGTGCCTTTGACATCGTGCGATACGACTCGCGCTCAACTGTCTGAATCTCGCCACCCATCAGCTGCAGCTGTGCGTTGCGAAAACTCGTTCCCGACTGGTTGGTGAGTGTGACGAGTCCGTTGAGATTCATTTGCGTTTCGTCTTCGTTGAGTTCTGCATTGTAATCGGCCCGCCACGAGATTCCCTCGGTTTGGTAGCTGAGCTCGAGGTCCTGTTCGCCACGCTTTTTGCTGTCAATCAACAAGCTCAGCGCGGGCTCGGCGCGCAAACTTGCAGGTAAATCGGGAAAAGAAATGCGCCCCGGGATTCCTGTTTCGACGCGATCTTTCATTTTGAGAACGACGCCATTTTGCACCGCCAACACTTCGGCGGGTTCGGCGGTTTCACTGCCGTTGGTCGGGTGCACGCGAATAATTGAAACTGTTCGGCCAAGGAATTTTTCGAGAAGTTGCTGCGGAGATATGAGATCAAATTCAAGATTCTGCTCGAGAACGGTCAGCTCCCCACCACTACTCAGGCTTTTAAACTGAGCCGTCTCGGCTTTCATCTTGCTGCTGACGTCCTGCACTTCCAGCTGAAAGCGCCCCTTGTCGAAGGCAACCTTGCGCCGATCGCGCACAAGCGCTCTGCCATTGGAGTAAACCGTCAATGAAACCTTTGTCTGTTCCGAGATTCTGCTACGCAAAACCTTTGCCTCCTGCGACTGAGCCATGGCGGATGTTGCGACAATTCCAATGGCCGAGGCAGTGAGCAGAACAGACAATTGATTCATCCAATGATCTCCAGACGTCGTTTGACGAGCAGGTACGGGTACTCAGAGAAGTAGGATTTTACTTTACCGAAAATTTGGTCCGCGTCACCTTGTGCGAGCTGTCCGGACTGTACGCGTGCCTTGAGCTGCTGCCCATAGCCGCTGAGAATTCCCTCGTCGGTGTAATTCATCACGCGCAGAAGCTCGCCGACGTCTTCGCCTTTGACTTCTTCCACGTGTTCCAGCTGACCGTCGGCATCCACACTGACAATCAGTTCGTTCACTGCACCGAACAGGTTGTGGTTGTTGCCAAGTGCCTCCTGGTAGGCACCGACCAGAAAGAATCCAATGTAATAAGGAGTGTCAGAATGCGGAACATGCAATTCCAGCGACGGCTTCACGTCGCGCTTGTCGACGAATTTGTCGAGGCAGCCGTCGGAGTCGCAGGTGATGTCCATGATGACGCCGGTCTTGCTGGTGCGCTCGTTCAGGCGCGCCAACGGCATGACTGGAAAGAGCTGTTCAATACTCCACGAATCGGGAATCGACTGGAAGATTGAAAAATTCGCGAGGTATTTGCTGGTGCGGCTTTTGGCAAGCTCCTCGAACTCCTCGAGCTGGACTCCCGAAAGCGCATGATAGTGCAATGCTTTGTTGGCGATCTCGTTGACGATGACTTCGGCCTTGGCACGTTCCTCGATGCCGAGATAGCCGAGCCCGAACAGTGTGAACAGCTCGTCGCGGTACTCGATGGAGTCATGATAGAACTCAACGTAGTTTTTGCTGTTCATCTGCAGATACACGTTCATCATATCGCGCAGAAGCTTATGGTCGGTCGTTTCAATGGCAACTTCTTGTATGTCGCCGCCCATTTTTTCAACTTCGCGAACGTCCGTCACAAGAACCGCATGATAGGCTGCAACTGCGCGGCCGCTTTCACTGACAATTGTCGGCGGAGGACAGTTTTCCGACTGACAGACCTCCTGAACGAGATACACGACGTCATTGGCAAACTCTTGAAGTGTGTAATTGGCGCTGGCGTAAAAGCTCGTCTTCGAGCCATCGTAGTCGACGCCGATTCCACCGCCGATGTTCAGATAGCGAAGGTTGAACCCGTTCTTGTAAATTTTTGAAAACACACGGCTCGCCTCCTTCATCGCGTTCTTCACGCGCTTGATCTCGGTGATCTGCGAACCGATATGATAATGGACCATGGCGAGCGACTTTTTCAGTCCGGCCTCTTCGATGAGCCACAACGCCTCCATCATTTCAACAGAGCTCAAGCCGAACTTGCTTTCTGTTCCAGATGATTTTTCCCACAGCCCTGAGCCTTTGGAGTAAAGCTTTGCCCGCAGGCCGATATCCACGCAGTATCCGACCTGCTTGGCGTATTCGATGATGAATTTGAGTTCGTCGGTTCCCTCGATGACGAGGATGACGTTCTTGCCCATGCGCTTCGCTTCAAAGGCAAGCTCGATATAGTGCGAGTCCTTGAAGCCGTTGCACACGACCAGCGCATCGGGGTGAAGTTCATAACTGAGGGCAGCGAAAAGCTCCGCTTTGGTTCCCACTTCCAAACCATAAGCGTGTTTTCGGCCACTCTTGACGAGGGCGTCGATAAATTCTTTGCGCTGATTCACTTTGAAAGGAAAAACGCAGCGCAAATCGCCGGCGTATTTGAATTCTTCCATGGCATTGCGGAACGCGGTGTGAAGGCGGGTCAGCTGGGTGTCGAGAATCTGCGGAAAGCGCAAAATCAAGGGAGTCTGGATGCGGCGCTCGTAGGCGTGTTCAAGTATTCTCGTCAGGTCGACAGCAACCTCTTCGTTTCCGAACGGATGCACCTGCACAGTTCCACGGCTCGAAACACCAAAGTAGCCTGAACTCCACCCATCAATTCCATATCTTTGAAGGGCATCTTGAATGTTTTGAGTCGCCATTGTCTTCTCCCCCATATGTCAGGGCATATTTCACATCGTTCGGATGAACGCGCGTCTTATCCCAAGCACCCGCGCTGTCAAGGAAATTCGCCGTCAAGGCGGACACGGAAAGGGCAAATTTGAAACGCTGCCGGACGAGCCCGTGCGTTAGGGTTGTGGCAGGGAGGTACAGAACCATGCCGATTTTGCGCAACCAACGCTATGACGAATTCGAGCATTCAACTCCCAGAGACTCCTTCAGGGGAATGCCACTCCAACGATTTCCGTGGCTTCTCGAGGAAAAAAGCAGCTCGACGCTTTCCGGCCGACTGCAGTGGAAGGTGAGCGTTTATTGTCTCAACGCCAGCCCGAGCGGATTCGGCAGCAAACTCAACATGGAGCTGCGAGCAACGGCTGTTCTCAAGGCTGATTCTGCCCACAGTCATGCGTTCCCCGATTCCAGCAGTGAGCGGGTTGGCATGCTTTTCGGTGACGCCAGTCTGTCCATCGAGGACGAGCTCGACAAAACGGTCGAGGGTCGACTTGAAGACCTTGCCGTCTTTGCCTCTGCGTTGCTCAAGGAAATGCTGGCCCACCTCAACAAGGAGTGGCCCGGCGAAAGAATTCAAGCGAATCTGCGAGAGAACCTGCGCAGGTCATCGCCCGGCGGATTTGCATCGACACGCTAGTTTCAAGCCCCTTTTCGGGCTGGCGGAGCCGATTGCGTCTCGGCTGCTTCCTTTTCCCGTAACGACTCAGACAACGACTTCGAGCCATCGAGCTGGATGATCTTGCCCTTGGCTTCTTTTTCGTAGTTGAGGGTGTTCTGCGGCGCCGGCATGTTCTGGAATTTTTTCACGCTCTCCACGACCATTCCGACAAACGGTTTGAAGACAACCGGGTCGTAATCGTCGTTGTTCTCAATCATGATTTTGAGTGCCTGCCCCGGCTCGAAAGCTTCCTTGTAGACGCGTTTCATCAGCAAAGCACTATAGACGTCTGCAATCATACAGATCCGGCTATAAAGATGGATGCCTTTATCTGCGTCTGATTCCAAACGCCCCTTGCGGCCCTCGGGATATCCGCGGCCGTTGAACTTTTCATGATGTTCATAAGCAACACGCAAAACCATGTCATCAATGGGAGCACCGGTCGATTTTGATTTGGTCAGTTCATCGCGCCCGTATACCGTATGCTTCTTTATTTCATCAAATTCTTCGGGGGTGAGTTTGCCCGGCTTGTTGAGCACCTCAGAGGGAACACACGTCTTGCCGGCATCATGAAAAAGCCCGCACTCTGCGACCAGCATCACTTCCTTTTCGCTCATCGGTTTGTCGACCATCTGGTTGCAGATGATGCTGCAGAGCATCGCCACCGAGGCGCTGTGGTCATAGAGGGTCGGATCGCAGGTGATCATTTTACTCAGCGTGTAGAGGGCTGCCTGTGAGTCGATGACAGACGAGACCAGCAGCGAGGCACTTGCACGCACACGCGCTACGACTTCCTCATCGATACCGCCGTTGACGACAAGCTGACTGGATGCGCTTAAGTTGTTGTACAAATCGACAGTTTTTTTATCCATGTGCGGCACATATGCGACCAGTCGGGCGAGCTTTTTCGAACGCACCTGGTTGATGACAGCCTCAAACTTCGGCTTGTCCTGTTTCCACAGGCAAACACGGAACGAGCCCTTTGGTTTGAGGCATGCAGCCCAAATCTCGTCCAACAGTTCACGAGAAAACTCTTTGGGTTTGATGAACTCGACCAGCCAGTCTTCCACCGTGACAAACAGCGAGAAATCTATTTTTTGAACGTCATAAAGAAAGTGGAAATGTTCCAGACTGACAGGTGAAAGTTTTTGCGACAGGCCGTCATTCAATGGGACGACGACGCAGCGCTTGCGTGTCTCTTCACGGATCGGCGGAGCCTTTGCATTCATCAGTGCACAACTCCCGTTCAACTGCTTTCTCTGCGGGAAGATCGGCAAGTCGCCCACCGACCTGAGCACTTTTATTTTAAGACTCTGTATATACTAAACAATTTTAACACAAAGCGGAGCTCCGCCGCCCCCCGAGCCGATGCTCAGGCGTGTTCCATTGACCCGCCCTGATTCCTTGTTTCGTCCGACCCTGATGATATCCTGAGCGATTTTGTTCTCGAGTTCCTGTTCCATGAGCCTGCGCAGCGGACGGGCACCGTAGAGAGGATCGAACCCATTTTCTGCCAACCAACTTTTTGCCTCGGGGCTGATGCTCACTTCCAGCCCCTGTCGACGCAGACGCTCGGCGAGATCCGACAAATGCAAATCGAGGATCTGTTCGACGGAATGTCTGTCCAGCTTGCGGAAGACAATAGTTTCATCGAGCCGGTTGAGAAACTCGGGCTTGAAGTTTTTGCGCAACTCTTCCTTCACCAGCCGTGCGACTTCATCATCTGAGAGTTCGCGAGTGTCGGAGCTGAGCCCCATAGCGCGCTTGTTGGATACGATGTGCTCGCTGCCTATGTTGCTTGTGAACACGATGAGCGTGTTTTCGAAATTGACGATTTGTCCTTCGGCGTCGGTGAGTCGTCCGTCATCGAGCAATTGCAAAAACAAGTTGAACGTGTCCGGATGAGCCTTTTCGATTTCATCGAAAAGCAACACGCTGTAGGGTTGCCGCTTCACTTTTTCAGTCAATTGCCCACCCTCGCCGTAGCCTACGTATCCGGGCGGTGAACCAATCAATTTGGCTGTTTCATGTCGTTCCATGAATTCACTCATGTCAAAGCGAATCAAGCGGCCCTCATCATTTAACACATATTCGGCGAGCGCCTTGGCGAGCTCAGTTTTACCAACACCCGTCGGACCCAGAAACAAAAAGGAGCCAATGGGTGCGCGTCTTTCGCGTAAGCCGACACGGTTTCTGCGCAGTGCATTGGCGACAGCCTCAACAGCGTGCGGCTGGCCTATGACTCGTTTGCCGAGCTCGGATTCTATGTGCGCCAGTTTGGCCAAATCCTCGGCCTGCAGACGACCAGCCGGAATTCCCGTGGATTTCGAAATCAATGCAGCAATATCATCGGCACTGACAATTTTGTCCTCAGGTTTGATTGTCGCGTCCCAGGTTCTGCGCAGCTCGCTGATTTTGTTCTCCAGCCTGACTATGTCCATCTGGATCTCCGCCACGCGGGGAAAGTCCTGACGGTTGAAAACCTCGGTGCGCTCCTCCTGCCTGAGGGCTTTTTCCTGTTCGAGCTTTTGAATTTCCGGAGGCAGGCTCACAACTGAAATACGCTTCAACGCACCAGCCTCGTCGATCAGGTCGATGGCTTTGTCGGGAAGACTGCGGCCGGACACATACTTGTGGGAAAGCTCAACTGCCGCATCAAGAGCCTCGGGAGCATAGCGGATGTGGTGATGACGCTCGTAGCGCGCGGCAATCGATGCGAGCATCTTCTTGGCATCGGCCAATGATGGTTCCTCGACCTTCACCGACTGAAAGCGGCGCTCCAGTGCTGGATCGGATTCAATGTACTGCTTGTACTCGCGAAACGTGGTCGCTCCGATGCACTGCAGCTGTCCGCTTGCCAGCGAAGTCTTGAGAATATTGCTGGCATCGAGCGCTCCCGACGTGCGTCCTGCACCGACCACCGTGTGCAGTTCATCGATGAAAAGAATCACCTCACCTTCAAGTGAAATAATTTCTTCCTTGATTTGTTTGAGACGTTCCTCAAATTCTCCATGCATTTTTGCGCCGGCGACGAGCTCTCCCATTTCCAGCGACAACACGCGTTTACCCAGCAGGTGTTCGGGCACATCTTGAGTCACGATGCGCTGGACCAAGCCCTCGACAATGACCGTCTTGCCGACACCAGGCTCACCGATCAGAACGGGGTTGTTCTTTTTGCGACGTGAAAGAATTTGAATGACACGGTCGATTTCCGTATCCCGCGCAGCCACCGGATCCAACTCGCCCCGCCGCGCCATTGCGGTGAGGTCGCGAGTGTACTGTGCAAGCACGCTCTGCCTTGATTCATCGTCGCGGCTGGCGACCACGTGATTTCCACGCACACTCAAAAGCGCTCTGCGGGCATCGTCGTAAGTGAGGCCGACCTGCTGCAAAAGCTCGCGCATAGAAGGCAGACGAGAATCAAAGAAGGCAAGAAAGAGCGCACCGGTCGAAATGAACGCATCGGTGAAATTTTTGCGCTCCGTATCTGCACGCTCAAATAAATGGTTAACTTCCTGAGTCCCGTAGAGATTGAGCGAGTCGCCCTTGCCCTGTGGTGCCGGTTCACTGCGTCTTTGAATTTTATTGATTCGCTCATAGAGGCCGTTGACCAAAGCTGTCTTGACTTTGACGTCATCAAGTCGCAGCTCTTGAGCCACTTTCATCACAACCGAATCTTTTTGCTCGACGAGTGCAAAAAGAATGAATTCGGGGGTCAGCAAGCGCGACTGGGAATTGACCGCCTCAGTGATGGCGGCCTGAAACACTTCATTTACTTTGTGAGTCGAGCTTTTGAGAAACTGCTGTGCCATGAATCCTCCCGCAAGACCGAACCACCACGCGGCGGCCCGCTCAATGTGAGTCGGATCCGCGGGCTGTCAAGGGGAGGACAATTGCTGGACGTTTGCAGCAGGTTGCGCCGCGCGGCGGAGAGCAATCTCCTGCAGCAGCATGTCGATGAGCATCAGGGCGATACCAACGTTGATGGCGACATCCGCCCAGTTGAAGACCGGAAATGAATATTCCCAGCCAAAAATTCTCCAGTGGAAGTGCAGCCAGTCAATCACGTACTTCAGAAGAAGCCGGTCGATGAAATTCCCGAAGGCGCCCGCAAGAACAAGAACGAGCGCGGTGCGGGCCATGCGCTGCCCAGGGTGGGCACTCTTGAAGAGGTAGATGATCATGCCTGACACAAAAACAGTCACTGCATAAAAAAGCCACAGACGAATCTTTTCGGGGGCATTGGCAAACGACCCCCACGCTGCTCCCGGATTACGCACATAAGTCAGGTGAAAATCGACCCAATTAGGGGTGATCCGCGACCGCTCCATAGCCATCTCGGTTGCTTTTGAAGGTGAAACTCCAAGCGTCCCGACGCGCACGGAATCGCCGCGATAGCTGCGTAAATCACTTTCATGCGACCAGACCATCAGCCGCTGCTGCGCATGTAATTTAGTTGTCTGATCGAATCCGACAGTGGCAAGAAACAATAGAACGTAGCCAATCATCAGCGTTCGGCTTGTGACCATATTGGCAATTTTGGTTACCATTCGTATTCCTTTTGACTGTATGCTGTATTGGACGTGGAGTATGAAAGCATGAACCCCCCCACAGATGCAAACAAACATCCCGACATCGGGCTGTCAGCCTCCGAACTGGCAAGTTTGCTGGAAGTTTGTCAACGCACACTGGTGACACGACCCGAGCTGGCGGCTTGGGTTCGACCGATCGATATTGGTGGCGGTGTTTCGTTACCGTTTATTCCCATCCGCTGCTTCCGGCTGATGAATGTTTCATCAATTTCGGATATCGACCTCGCCTCTCCGCAAATGCAAGTTTTTCGTTCAAGCGGCAGTACTCAGGCTGTGCGCGCAACTCATTATCTCGGTCCGACCGGTTGGAAGGCCTACCAGCAGTCATCCGTCGAGGGTTTTCATGACGCGTGCAGCCGACTGGGCATTTCCGCACGGTCGAAGATCGTCAGTCTTGTCCCTCCCCGCGAACAGTGGCCAGAAAGTTCGCTTGCTGCCATGATTGCCCTGTGGAAGGAAAGCGGACTGGATGTTCATTATGTGGACGTCGAAGCACAACCAGAATCTTTGTGCCGCTTTTTCAGTTCACAGGCTAACACCGAGCAAGAATCGTACGTCATTTTCGGCACGTCACTTCACCTTCTCACCGTTGCACAATGGCATGCAGAC
This sequence comes from Pseudomonadota bacterium, assembly GCA_039799905.1. Lineage (GTDB taxonomy): Bacteria > Bdellovibrionota_B > Oligoflexia > Silvanigrellales > Silvanigrellaceae > RFOM01. Next base: position 78,663 of record JBDLRP010000039.1, read on the forward strand.
AACGCAGTCGGCGATGCAAAAGCATTTATCAACAGCAAGCGTGTTGCTGTCTTCGACACAGGCGGCAGCAAGGGCAGGACTGTCAACATCAACACAGAAGTTTTGCACAGGCTGATCAAATGCTGGGTCACCGACGAAACGAATCTTCTTCTGGTGTCGGAATACGGCATGTGCGAACTCACCTCGCAGGCATACACGGCACACCCGCCGCACGACAATGTTTTTCAGTGCAGTCCGACACTCCGCTCATACGTCATTCGTGCGGATCTGAAGGAAGTCTCTCCGCACGGAGAAGACGGATTCCTTGCGTTCATTGATTTGGCCAACACCGACTCGTGGCCGTGCATCATCACCGAGGACTTGGGACGCAGTCTGCATCCTTCGGAGCGTTCATTCGCTTTGCGCGGGCGCGCTCCGGACGCCACAGTCAAGGGTTGCAGTTTGAACGTCAGGACAAACTTTCGTTTCGACTTGAGCCGAATGATAGAAGGTGCACAGGCTCAAAATACGTCGGAAGAGAATATTGCAGAGCGAAAACAAATTTCATCTATCCGGAAGACCTTAAGACGAAATTTATTCACACCTGAACAGCTTCTGAGTGCTCTTCAACACCCTGCTTGGGACACCGGATTCAAACAAGACCTGAATGCAACCCTGCGCGGATGGAATCATCCTTCCCACGAGAAGGGTTTGCTGGATGAAAGCATACTGCACGGAGAAACGTTAGCCATCATTGCGTCTGCAAACATCCCCATCACGTGGCTGTTTCCGGCCGCACACGCGTGGCTGATGGGTGCACGGGAAGTGCAGATCTTTCTGCCCTCGGTGCGGCAGGAAGACCCAATCAGTGCCATTATCCGAAACCAAATCGTCGCGCTGGCGGAAGCCTTCAACCGCTGCGCGCACAGCGGATTTGTCCGTATCCATACAAATCGTTTCTCAGATAAAAACACCGCCGAGCGTATTCTGATTTTTGGTCACGACGAAACGATACGTACCATTTCGGCAGACCTGCAATTGTGCGGAGAAAAAAGAGCGGTCATCGGACTCGGCCACTTCCGCAACAAGTTTTGCCTGAACAACAGCACCGAAATCAATAAATTAGCCGCACAGTGTGCTACATGGCTCGGACGCGGTTGCCTTACGCCCATTCTCGCAGAGGTTCCGGACTCGTGGAGCAGAACTGAGATCAGCGCCCTGACGGCTGCATGCGCTGCAGCGATGAGTGCTGAATTTAAGAACAAATATCCTTCGCACGCGCCGACGCTGAAATTTGCCCACAGGCATAATCTTTCTGAACTTCAGGCAACCTCACAAGCGAATCATTTGGATCTCATTGTTCGCGACGAATGCAACCATGGTGTGGCCTGCATTGCGCTACCGGACGCTGATCCGGAATCACTCGCACAGACCGGATTGAGTCAGAAACTACTTGACTGGGGAGGATGCGGCTGGCTGACTGTTGCAAAGAAATCCATTTGCACACGGCTCTGGCCAACCTTGGGGCATGAGAACGCGTGGCCGCAATTGTGGGACGCTCATCAAGGCAAAAGCTGGCTCGATTGGTTAACCGAGTACCAGCAACCGGCGCAGCAATGAATCCACAGGGGGGAGCTTGCCTCCCTCCTTCCGGCCGAGGTCTTTATAGAGCCGCCTCCAGATTCTCCAATCCAGCGTTTTTCCAGCGAGCAGATCATCCATTTTCAAATTGACAGCTCCGCTTGTCTCTTTGCCAAGCGACAGACTCTTTTTCACAAACACGGATGTGTTTTCTTCGGCAGGAATATCAACATCGACAATCTGATTATCCATGCAAAAGACGAGCAGTGACTTCCATACGGAGATCATCGCATCTGTGGAGACATCCGACGCCCGCACCGATTCCAGTATCAATATTTTTTCTCGAGCGCTGAGTGCGGCACAAATTTGCACCGACTCAATGTCGCGATTGAGAGTCAGTTCAAAACGTTCCAATTCTCCAGCCCTTGCGTGTACGGGGCCGCCATGCGGGATGGATTTCTCAGGACTGGCGGGATCTGCACCGCCCTCAACGGCATAAGACGAGGCGTTGACCAGCACTCGATTTTTTTCGTCGCTGCTGTCCAAATGATTCAGACTAAAACCGGCTGCACGGATATCTGCCAGACTCAGCCAGAAATTGCTGTAGTACAACCAATCACCCAATGCATGAAGATTGTCCTGACCTCCTCCATCGACGTACTCACAACCAACGATATAACGACGCGAATTTTCTTCACGCCGCACATATGCAACCCGGCAATAGGCACGGCACAGCCCAAACACGGGCAAGGAGATGTCGAACCAATACCGCTGTTTTTCCAGAAAAGGCAAAGGATGTCTGTCGATGATTAGGCGCATGCCGCCTGCCGAAACATCCGTCACTTTTCCATAGATCGTATTACCAAAACGCAATTCGTCGGAGATTGTCACCATCGGCGAGACACTCTCGTTCATCTGGATGCGCGCAGAACGGCGTTTGATGTGTGCCGGCCTCACGACCTCGGCCGACCTGCTCAGGGTAACCCCCAAGCGGACAAACTCACCCTCGGCAACACGCTCAACCCGTGTATTGGCAATCGAACCTCGAGCACGAAAACGGGAGCCGGAAAAATCGCAGTCCAAATCCACCAGCTCGCCAATCGACAAAAGTGGCAGGTCAGGACTCAGTTTGATGCGAAGGCCCATACCAAAGGGGCTGTAGTCGACGCATTCGGCCTTCAACTCGATGTGTCCGAGGATAAGCTTGACATAGTGGGAAGCCGAAGCATTCACGACGAAGCGGGAATCTTGCCGCTGATCGGACTGATGGGAAATATTTTCCCGCTGGCCCGAAGACGATGTTTCTCCCATGGTGCCTCCCATTGCTCGACTGATTCGAGTAAAACATTTTTGGGAACAAATCTCACTACGAGGGAGAATGACACATGAAGTTGATTGCAGGTATTGTTGCCTTCACCGTTTTGTCAGGATGCGCCAGCAAAAAATATGGCGACGAGAATATTCAAACTCAGCTCGAAACTTCCGGCAAAAAGAAATCCGATAAAATGGGATTCGACAAAGATCGCAATCTCGTCATTCAGGACAAATCGACGGCCAGCGACGAACTGATCATTCAAAAGCACGTCAACGAGAAACTTCAGGCCGATTTGCAGAATGAGTTTCAGCTGCTCAAGCGCTGCCGGACCGAAGTTGCAGACGTCCGGCTTGGCGGGAACGGCGACCTTGCCGCAATGCCCGAGATCGACGGCATCAAGAATGACCCGACCTACAAAGAAACTGTCGGCATCGATGAAAGTGGCGAACTGGTTTTCGTCCGTCAGGAGAATTTTGAAGACCGTATCAAAGCTGAAAAGCAGTTTGAAAAATCAGTCCGCCGCCTGAGCAAAGTGGTAGCCGGCAACCGTGAACAGTGCGAGATGCGCCTGCGCAAGGCACGCGTTGAACACGGCCTTCCTGCGGAGCGCACACCCGCCATCACCCGCTACGAGGGCGGACAGGTGATTATTGTCAGGCCGGCGGAGCGCAATTTGGACGACGCTTTCCAATTTGCAAACGAAGCAAAGCAGAAGTAATGATTGTTCCCTATGATGGGAACAATTCAAGAAGAGCACGCAAAACCGCACCAACGTCTTTTTCACGGGTGGATTTACCCGCTCATCAGGGCGGGGCGACATCGCCCGCTGAACCTCGACGACCTGCACCCCCTGCCTCCTGAGCAAGACTCTCTCGAACAGGCTTCACAGCGCTTCCGGCAAGCTTATGCAGGCCGTCTCATGCCCGCTCTTTTTGCCGCATTCAAACAACGTTTCATAAAGATTTTACTGCTGCTCCTGAGCTTGTCGCTACTGGGGTTGCTGCGCCCGCTGCTGTTGCGCGACCTCATCGCGCGCTTCGCAGGTTCGACGCAAGACGGGCAAAAGAGCTTTTTTTCATTTTTGCCCGATACGACCGCTTTAGCACTTTTTGCTGTTGCCAGCTTTGCATTGTTGGCGTTTGCGCGCACCCACTTTCTCCGACATTCATTCAAAATGACGTGGGCGATGCCTGGGCTGCTGCGCCACGAGGTTTACAATAAACTGCTGAATATTCCTCAAAAGCAAAGAATCACCCTAACCACGGGCGAATACGTGAATATCGCCACACGCGACTGCGACTCGACGAGCATGCTCGCATTTTTGCTCGAAGCGTTGCTTTATCCACTCGAAATTGCGGCCTACTGCGCCATGCTGGTGTATTTCCTCGGCCCTTGGGCTTTGTTGGCCGTCGTTGCACTTGCAGCAATTATTCCACTCGGAAGAAGACTTGAACGACGCATGAGCAAGCTTGCCGGCGACATCCGCGAGCAATCGCGCTTGCGGCTCGGCATTCTGAGTGAAATTTTTTCCGGTATCAGAGTTATCAAGTTTCACGCTTGGGAAGATAAATTTGCCGAACGAGTCATGTCCATCCGCGAACAAGAGGTCACGCTCATGCGTGAGCGTGCGCGAGTCGCCGCACGCCACAGTGCGCTGACATCGCTGCTACCCATCTTGACTGGCGCCTCGATCGTCACGCTCGTCGCCTTCTTGGAAAAAGTACCGTCCACCGCCGATGTCTTTGCATCTTTTAGCGTCATTTCTGCGCTGGTGGTCATCTTCAGCAACACACCTGACTTCCTACAAAACCTTGCGGAATTGCGTGTCAGCCTGAATCGGATCGGAGATTTTCTTAGCCAGCCTTCTGCCCCAGTTCCTGAATCAACTCCAGACAGCGCTGAATTCTCGTTCGAACATGCAAATCTCAGCCGAACTTCCACCGACGAGACGGGTGTGTCACAGCCGACTGTACTGCATGACATCACACTGAACTTTAAACGAGGACAACGCATCGCCATCGTGGGTGCAGTGGGCGCTGGCAAAAGCACGCTGCTGAGTGCGTGTCTCGGCGAAATGACTGTGCAGTCGGGTAAAGTGAGCCTGCCGAATCCGGTGGCCTTTGCGCCGCAGATTGCTTGGAATCAAAACGCCAGCGTGCGGGAAAACATCGTTTTCCAATTACAGTGGAATAAGGCTTTGTTCGACGAGGTTATTTTTGCATCTGCGCTGTCGGGCGATCTCTTGCAATGGGACGGCGGTGCGGAATGTGAGGTTGGAGAACGCGGCATCAATCTTTCCGGCGGACAAAAGCAGCGGCTGGCACTTGCAAGAACACTCTACGCTGCGCGCAGCGAGGATATCCGCACGGTGATCTGGGACGACCCATTCAGCGCTCTCGACGAAACGGTCGCCAATCATATCTTTGAACATGGCCTGAATGATTTTCTAGCCGACAAAACGCGCATATTCAGCACGCACAGAATCGATTTCGCGTTGCGCTCCGATTACGTCGTGGTGATGAGCAATGGGCGCATCAGCGAACAGGGTGTGCCCTCGGACCTGCTCAATGCGCAGGGAGAGTTCGCCAAGCTTGTTGCGCTGCATGAACGCACGCGCGGTGCTGAAGTTCATCGTGAACATCAGCCTGCAGAAAATGTAAAAAAAGATGATCAGCCCGCAACCGATGCAACCCGACTGATGACGGAAGAAAAAATCGCCCTGCCTACATTCAACAAAGAAGCGCTCAACGAATACATAAGAGCACTGGCTCCCGCGCTGGGGCTGTCGGGCGTCGTGTTCATCTTTCTCTTGCCCCGACTGGCTGATGTCGGCTCAAATCTCTGGCTGGGGCATTGGACTTCGCACTCCAGTGCCATCGCGCTGCCCACAGCTATGGCTGTTTTCGCTGTTCTCACCTTCATGACCGTCCTGACGGAACGTGGTCGGACGGTTGTACTATTTGACGGTGGCGTGCGTGCCGGAACGACTTTTTTCAAACGACTGATGGACGGTGTTTTCAGCGCGCCGATGCGTTTTTTCGACACCTCTCCACAGGGACGCATTCTCAACCGCTTCACCTCCGACACAACCACCATCGATTCGTCGATGCCATCGTCGGTCGGGCAATTCTTGGGTTCGTGCGTCGGTATTTTTGCCTCGGTCCTGCCGGTTGTTTGGGGCAGACCAATAGCCTTGTTTGTGCTCGTTCCCGCCGCCCTGCTCTACGTCTACCTTTTCAAAACGGTGCGCGGTGCCCAGTTGCGCCTCAATGCGCTCTCGCAGACGGTGCGCAGCCCATGGATGTCGCTCACAGCAGAGACCGTTCCAGGCTTGTCGGTGATCCGCTCATTGCGTGCACAGGATCTATTCATGGAGCGCTATCGTGCGCTCATCAACCGCCACATATCCACAGGCTTCTATGTCGTGGCGGTGAATTTGTGGTTTGCATTTCGCCTCGAGATGCTCGGTGTTGCACTGGTGGGTGGTTTCATTTTTGCGATGCTGCTCTCGCCCGGTACAATCTCTACAACACTTGCGGCAGTCGGACTCACATTCAGCTTGCAAATGATCGGCATTCTCGGTGGCATCGCACGGAGTCTGCGATTTCTTGAAAATGCACTCGTATCGGTTGGACGTGTGAGCGAATATTCAAGTCTTCCTCCTGAAAAAACAGATTCAGCCGAAGCTTTGCCGGAACATTGGCCAGCGAACGGAAACATTGAACTGCGCAAACTGACCGCAGCCTATGACGAAGGACTCAAGCCGGTACTCTCGGACATCACTCTGTCCATCAAGGCAGGAGACAAAGTTGGTATCGTTGGTCGCACCGGCAGCGGCAAGAGTACGCTCTTTCTTGCTCTGACACGGATGATTCCGATTTCGCCGGGAATGATTTTTATTGACGGCCTGGACATCAGCCGCGTTCCGCTCAAAAGACTGCGTCAATCTATTTCAATGATCCCTCAAGACCCCGTACTTTTTTCCGGAACTCTTAGGGATAATCTCGACCCGTTCGGACAACAGAGCGATGCCGCAATCACGACAGCTTTACGCCGCGCCCATCTTGATCATCTCTGTGTTACGGCCGAGTCCGCCGGTTCGTTCAAGATCGAGGAAAACGGGCGCAACCTCAGCGTGGGCGAACGACAGTTGGTTTGTCTGGCACGAGCTCTTTTGTCGCGTACGAAAATCCTGTTGATTGACGAAGCGACTGCCAACGTCGACGTTGCCACCGATGCAAAAATCCAGCAGACGCTGCGAGAAGAGTTCACCCACTGCACCCGTCTGGTGATTGCCCACCGAACAAACACCCTTAACGACGCAGACGCCCTTGTCAGAATCGACAAGGGCGTCCTGATTGCGAATTGAAGCGTTTTGTTTATTTAAAGTCGGCGCTATTGGTGAGGTACTCGACCAGTTTGGCCTTGTCTGTATTTTTCCACGCGTCAGACTGTGAGGGTGGCATGGTGTTGGCATTGATTCTGTTCAACATCGCCGTGCGGTTGCTCTTCACTCCCGAGAACGTCGAAAGGTTCGGTGAAGTGGTGCCACCGTGGCAGCCTGTACAATTGGATGTCAGCAACGCTTTTCCAGTTGCGGTGTAATCCGCACCGTCGGCAGCGGAACTCGATGAATCGTCGCCACATGCAGATACCAGTGCGACAACGCCAATTGCCATTGTTCCCAACGTGAGAGCTTTCAACTTCATAAATTCCTCCAGTTGCAGAAGACCGTGTCCAAATTCTTTGGCGAGTTTATCGGCAGCGCAATCGAAGATAAAAGTCGGCAGCGCAAAATTCACGACGCTCAGTCAATTCCTAGACAATCTTTAGGCATAGGGAGAATGCACATTCAGTTCTACAAATTGTTCCTCAATCAGTCTTTTTTCTTGTTCAACAAAGCGGCTGACAGGGACCTGAAACTGCGGGTCATGAATGAAGTGACAGCTGTATGTCAAAGTTGGAACAAATCCACGCGGAATTTTGTGCTCACCCTGAGCGCCGGCTTCATAGACATCCAGCCCATTCTCTATGCAGTATTGAATTGCCTGATAGTAACAAAGCTCAAAATGTAAAAACTTAAGGTCACGCAAAGTTCCCCAATAGCGACCAAACATTTTTTTGCCTTTTACAAAATTGATAGCTGCCGCCAATGGCTCATCGTTAATACTTGCAACAAAAAGAACGACCCTGTCGTTCATGGATTGAAATATCTGCCTGAAAAAATCACGGCTCAGGCATGGAATTGAGCCCCATTTCTCATTTGTATCAAGATAAAGTCTGGCCATCAGATCGGCGTCGGCATCAGTCAGTTCACCGCCTGTTTTTGTGACAATCCTGAGCCCGTCGGTTGCGGCCAGCGATCGGCGCTCCAGTTGAATCTGCCTGCGCCGCTTAGACTTCAGGACAGCGAGAAAGCCATCGAACGACTGATATGAATTATTGAACCAATGATACTGGAAGCTATGCCTGAGAATGTACCCTTTTCCGAGATAGTTTTCAGTTTGCTGCAACGGCAGAAAAAGCGAATGAATAGACGAACAGCCGGCACGCTGGGCGATGTTTTTGAGCTCTTCGGCAATGACGGGCTCAAGTTTTTCTCTGGAAGCGTCGGGATGCACGAGCACCTTTGGCCCCGTTGCTGGCGTATAGGGAACTGCCGAGACAAGTTTGGGATAATAATCCTTGCCGGCCCGCGCATATGCCTGATTCCACGCATGGTCAAAAATAAATTCGCCGTATCCGTGCGATTTAACGTAACAATAAGCAGCCGCCAGCAACTTGGACTCGTCATCCCTCAGCAACAGGTAAAACGGCAGCCAACCCATATCGGGCCCCGCGCAGCCCGTCGCTTCAAGCGCATAAAGATGATCATAATCGGCAAACGGAAAATCAGGGGCCGTGAGGTTGTCCCATTCCTGTTTTGAAATGCCGCCAATGGTATGGAGAACTTCCAGAGTGACCATATAAAAAAAGCCTCCTCTGTCAGTTCAAACAGAAGAGGCCTTCAAGAGCAAGACTCGCGCGAGATTCACTTGACTTCAACAGAGCTTCCACGGGTGAATTCCCACCGACCGGCAGCGACATTCAGCCCGCCGACGCGCACGAAGTAGTTGCCGGGGTTAACGCCGCTCAGCGCCAGTTGGCTCTTGTTCGTCGAGAACGAGTGTGCAATCGAGGTGAACGCAGCATCGCTCGCAAACTCGAGTCTGAAGTGCGCAGCCTCACCATCGGCCGACCACTGCAGAGTTTCGCTGGCACCGATGGATGCACCAATCTTCATCGCAATGTTCAGCTTGGGAGCCGCTGCAACCGTGATCTCAGTCACCTCTGTCTTACCAGCCACGCGCCAATAGATCTTGCCTGGGGGCGGATTCGGGATACGCAGTTGTCCGCCTGCGTTGGTCGTGCCGCTGATGTACATCTCCGAAAAATCGGCCTTACGCGAAACTTCGATTCCTGTGCCAGCGGCAGCCTGTACAATAGGTCCGCCGCCATTTTCGTTGTATGTGTATGAAGCTGATGAAGACGGTGCAACCGCATCGGTTGCGAGTTCTTCACCATCTTCTTCTGTTTCCTCGTCCTCTTCAGTTGCTTCTTCTTCGGTTGCATCTGTCACTGCAGCGCCCGGGATCGCTTCGGTCGTTGGTTTCGCACCAGCGTCCGTTGTCGGCTTTGCTGCAGGAGTCACCACGGCTGTTTCCGGAGCCGGCTCGGTGCTCAGCGAATCATCGAAAAGGAGGAAGTATCCGGCACCAACGATGATGAAGCCGACAGCACCCATGATGACCATGTAGGTCATCTTGCGACGCTTGTCGTCCTGCCCGCCGCCGCCGCCGTTGAAAATCTGACTGACAGCATTTGTTCCGCCACCGAATCCGGATGAGAACTCTCCACCCATCTGCGCCTGCGACTTGGGAGAGCCGCCGCCTGATGTTCCGCCGAAGGTTCCTCCGGCACCAAAACCGGTGTCGAATTGTGAACTGGATTGTTCATCTTTTCTTCGTGCCATGATTCTCAACCTCTTCTGTGCAGGTATGGTGCCAACTGTATTGTCACCGGAGTCATCGGAGGATTGAGACACGAATTTAATCGTCTGTTTAATTAATTGACGGTGTGAAATTTATTCCCAGCGGATACGGCAAGTTAGCGACACATCAAGCAATCGAGCGGCTCATCAGCAATTCAATTTCTGCCTTGGATTTCAACATGATGCCGTGCTTGCCAAGTTTGTGTGACAGAGAATCGTACTGCGCCAAAATTTGCTGCACTGTCCCGCGGTAACCAATCTCTGCCAACTCAGTCCGGATGCGATAGCGCATCGGATTCCCTGCCATCGCCTCCATGACTTCATCGGTCGGCCTGAAAACGACGAAATCGACATCAGGATTCACGTCCATCGAGTGATTGAGCATCGATGAAAAGCGCGTCTGCACAAGACTCTTTATTGCCTGCACGGCAGTAAAGTAACCGCCGTGCCGCATGACCGCACCGGGCGAATTGCTCGTGTAGGCGACCATCGGGTCGATCATGATGACAAGCCCAGCACCTTTGCGGATTGCGGTGTTGAAATCTGAAGAACTTGTCAGCTGTCCATCGGAAAACCAATGCCCGTTGACCCGCTCCGGCAGGTAAAATGGCGGCAGCGCCGTGCTTGCGCGGATCGCCTGACTTATTTTGATTTCACGCCACGGTTCTTCGCCGAACACGACATGTTCACCGGTGTCCTGATCCGTTGCGCTGATGTAGAGTTCTTTTTTGAGCTGCGCGATGTTGTCGGGGATTCCCAGCCGCGAGAGCTGCCGCTCCAAGAAGGCTTTCAGCCTTTCGCCGCGAAAAAATCCCACCGGCACCAAACGCTGCAGACGCACGACAACCTCACCGGGATCCAGCGTCGAGAGCATTCTCAAAACACCGACAATCCGTGAGACAATCTCACCGCCTGCCAAATCAAAGATAACATTCAACGACAGCGGATCGAGCTTGCCGTGCTTTTTATAGAGCTGCTTGAGAATATCGTTTGAATGAGTGCCTGCAGCCAAAAACGATGCAAGAATTGCTCCCGATGACACTCCGCAAAAAATATCAAACTTGTTGCACGCACTGGTTGCCATCGAGTCATCCAGCGCATTTGTCACACCAATGGAGTAAATATAACCCTCAAGACCTCCACCTGAAATGCACAGACTCTTCTTCTGCTGCGACATTCTGAATTCGTACAATTGCTTTATTGCAAATTGAAACAACTGCGCCGACGTCGGTGGCTCAGTGATCACACCGCGCACATTGGCCAAACCTAAATTGAATGCGCGCGCCTGATTGTCGGATGCCGCGGGCAATACGACGAGCACCCGCCGCATCGGATAGTGATAATTGCGTGGGGTAAAACTCTTGAGTGCATTGCGGAAATCTTCAAAAAGCAACGGTTTGAGGCCGGCCTGATTCTCATCTTCGGACGAAATCGCATGCAGGACGTCGTCACGCCGCGCCGAATCAGTGTCCCCTGCAACGACCACATCGTCCTTGCGCCGCCGAGCTGACGCCAGTTTTCCAGCCAATCCTTGCTCGGGCAGAGAAATTCGCTCATCCAAGATAATCAAATCAGGCTCGATGTGGACAAGATTGTTCGCAACCTGAAAAATATCAGAACTGAAATAAACGGTCGCTGGCGAGCTCAGTTCATGATCAGAAATTTCGCTCGGGAGCCTGCGCGCGAGCGCTTCGCTCAAAACATATGCCTCACCAAAGCCCTGCAGTCCGGCGACTGGCCTGACACCCACCCTTCGGAAATCCGCCGCGAGGCGCCGCGTGACTTCGCGTGTCCCAAGATACACGACACGGAATCCTTCGGAGCGTTCGCGATTTGTATCAGCAGCCATGTTTGTCTCTCCCGTCATCGAACGGGGAGAGTCTATGAACTTTTGTCCGCAGGAACAAATGTCAGAAAGTGTGGCGCACTCTGCCAGCGGCCGGACAGCGGAATCGACGGACGATTTATGAAAAGACCAAGCGCCAATCCTCCGCCTCCGCCGCCCGTCAGCTTGGCTCCAACAGCACCGGCAGCAAGCAAATCTTCAACACAGGCATCCAAGGCCGGAGTTGAGACTTTCAAGAGCTGCAGCTGCTGGTGAGCCTGAGTCAAGAGTGATGCCACTTCAACGATCTCACCCTTGGGTATGAGCTCACGGCAACGCCCAGCCAATGTCGCAAGCGTCGAAAAGCAGCCTGCGACTGTCTCCGGCGATCTTTCGCGCAGAGCGGCAACCCGCATCACCATATCGCGCGTTGGAGTGCGCTCACCTGTGTCGATGAGCAGCAGCCAGAACGCTTGTCCGTTTGCAATTCGCGAGCTGCCCGATGATTTTTCAAAACTGATGATCGAATCGGAAACAACGGTTGCCGCGTCTAAACCGCTCGCGCGACCGTGAAACATTCCATCCAATTCATTTGCAAGCCAGCCCACCTCTTGCGCGGAGGGTGTCATGCCCAGCGCCTGTGCCAGCGCGCGTATGAGCGCTGCGCTGAGCGCTGCAGAGCCACCCATACCCGCCCCGAGCGGAATCCTTGAATCAATGACAATCGGCTGGGGCGAAAAATCCGTCAGCTGTGCACTGCCGCCGGTCAACAGTTTCAATGCCAGTTCGAGTGATTGTGTCAGTCGTATTTTTTCTGCGTGAGCTATCTGAGTAACAACCCCGCTCTGATTCAGCTGCCAGCAACTGTTCCAATCGGAGCAGATATTCTCATCGTTGGACTCAATCTGTTCGGAGAGCTTCAATTCGACACGCAAGCTTTGCTCTCTCAACGGAAGAGCGATGGCCGGATGACCGTCAACTGCGGCATGCTCACCAATCAAAATCACCTTGCCACAGGCGGTTCCATCCGCTCCGTGCGGAGCAAGAAAGACGGGCATTTTTTTTGCTCCGGAAGACACGTCATGTTGCTTCATTTCGAAAGAAACTCCGCCGCCTCGGCAAGGCTCAGCTCCTTGAGCAGTTCCACCTTTGCCCCTGCCTGGAAAAAGTGGAGCGAAGCTTTGGAGAGTTCGTCGATACCAGTCACCAGTTGATTTGCAGCTTGCCCCAGCGGCAACAAAACCCGCGCCGACGAAAACGATGGGTCAACCGACAACTGGCGAAACACGCCAGCAAGCTCTCGCGCAGATTTCACGTCGTAGAGCAGGTGCGGATTCGCGCCGGCATCGAGTGTCCAAAACATCGGCAGCTGTTTTTCGTTTCTGTGCCGAACAAACACTCCAATCGCACGCGCCGTTTGTGCGTTCATATAATGCAGCGGAGTAGCGCCTGTGCCCATCACCGCGTGCATTTCAAAAGCGTCGGTTTCTGTGAGTTCTGCCATGCAAGAAAAATCTCCCTGCTGCAGCGCATGAAGCATACGAGCAAAACGGAACGGATATTGTGCAAGGCGGATCTCCTGCAACAAACTCGTCTGGGCAAGCTCATGTCCTGCCGAGCTGTCGGTCTTCTTTTCGCCGGAGTCCAGCACAAGCACGCAGTGCCTGAGGTTTGCAAAACGCGGATTGGCTTCACACTCATGGGTCGTTGTGAGTGGTTCGGAGGCAGCTGTTGAATTTTCGCTGGTCCTCAGCTGCCATGCGACAAACTGATTTTCATTGGCTGCAGAATCCACCCGTGCAAGAGCCGATCGGGTTGCAGAACCGCTGCCCAGTCTTGCCCACTCCGTTTGCCAGAGCTGCAGTTCTTCGTCCGAGAAAAAACGCCGCAGGTTGAGTAGATCAGCAATCGCACCAACCAACGCCGCATAGCCCGCAGCGCTGGAGGCAACTCCGCAAGCTGTCGGAAAGTTATTCTTGCTCGTCACCCGCAAAGAGATATCGTTGCCGAATGGCGAGAGCAGATGCCTGAGAAAATATTCCATTTTAGCCGGCAGAGGGCTTTCTTTCCCATTCAGCTGAATCAAAAAGCCGGGACGATTTTCAGCGCTCGGCAAAGAGTTTTCCTGCAGCGGAAAAAATCGCCCGCACACTTGCACTTCTGTGAAGGCTCGAAATGAACCGAGCGTCATGCTGATGCTCGAATTGACTGGAATTTGCTTTCGCCCGGCCTGCTTCCCCCAATATTTTAAAAGTGCAATGTTGCTGGGAGCGGATGCATAGCCGCTATCACCACCTTGCAGCACGAGCCGACCTTCGCGACGTGCTTGTAGCAGACGCTCGGCGAGTGCACGCAGTCGCGGATTTTCATCAAAAAGAGTCGGGTTCACTGTTCAGGCTCCTTCCGCAAAAGCAAAACACACCGCCGGTGATTTTACGCCGGTCAAACGGATAATTTCGTCGATCCGAGCACGCGGTGCCATCACCCAAAGGCAATCACCGTGTCCGGCCCCCATGGTTTTCCATGCAATCTGTTGGGCATCGCAGGCATCGGTAAAAGCCCTGAGGTCGTTCGTCTCGGGAAGCAGGCCGTGGCGGCGTGCCCAGAGCGACGACTCGCGGCACAGTTGTGCAGCATGAGCAGACGATGGCTTGTCGATAAATTTCTGCGCCCACTCCGCTTGTTTTTCGTAGAACTCGTTGGGTTTAGCAGGCTGTTGATTCAAAACGGCGCGGGTGTCAGAACGAACCCCCGTTTGCACGAAACATCCCAACTGAGCCATCTCTTCGCGAGCCATGTCGATTGGACGCAGCACAGGCTGCAAACTGCGACGGCTCAGGTCGGTGTTTGAAAAACCCAGCAGAGCATCGACGTGAGAATGTGCACCCGCGGCCGACCAACTCTGCGCAGCAATATCGTATCCGCTGCCCTTGCCCTGCAGAAGGATGAGTGCCCGATATATTCTGTGCCAATAATCGGGCGTAAGAGCGGTGCCGCCGCTCAATTGAGATAAAGCAATTTGAAAAGCGCTCAGCAATGCCGAAGAGCTTCCGAAGCCAAACGCAGGAGAAAAAGACTGCACGACCCTGACGGATAATTGTTTGTCATTCAAAAATTCGCCGAAACCGCTGAGGTAACAGGCGAGATTTCTCGCCTCAGATTCCCCCTGCGAAGATGCCGAACGCTCTATCTCAGACACGGCAAGGCGCACTGGCTGCGCAAAAAAATCACTCTGAAGTTCACAGAAGGCATCGTCAGGCTGCGCACAACGGGTGAGCGAGAATTCCAGTGTCATGCAGAATTTCGAAAAAACAAAAACCGCCGCCGGCCCACCGCGCAGCACTCCGTATTCGCCAAACAGCATGGCCTTGGCCGGCACACTGACGATGAACTTCTGCGCTCGGTTTTGCTCAGTCTGATTTGGATGATGCATGTCCGCGCGCCACAGCAGCGAGTGATGGCAAATGATCATAGCGACGCATCATCTCGATATTCTTCTCGTGCAACGCCATGTGACCGCGCTGTATTCCTTCGCAAGCGAGCGCGCGCAGTGCCGACAGGTTTTGCGCCAATCCGACACTGGCAATAATTCCTGACAAGTCGCCTGCCGACGGGTGGCCGAGCAATGCCAACGAAGACTGAACCGCCGGATGAAGGCGGGTCACACCGCCGACAGTTCCCACAGCAACCGGAAGAGTGATTTCACCCTGCAAATGACCTTCCGCAGAGACAGACCAACGAGTGAGAGGCTTGTAGACTCCGGTGATCGCCGCAAAAGCATGTGCTCCTGCCTCGACAGCCCGCCAGTCGTTGCCGGTCGCTATCACAACCGGATCAATTCCATTCATCACTCCCTTGTTGTGCGTCGCAGCGCGATAGGGATCTAAATCTGCAAATTCCCACGCCGAGACGATTCTCGCGACAGCTTCGTCACCGCTGAATCCGCACAGCTCCAACGCCGAGCGATCGACTTCGCAGCGAACGCGGGTCAGTCGATGGACTGTCAGGTTGGTGAGAATCTTGAGGCCCACCACGCAGCGCAGCGAAGTTGGCAACCAACGGCCGATGTCCTCGGCGATCGTGTTGACGATGTTGGCCCCCATCGCCTCACGCGTGTCGACGTGAATGTGAATCACAAACATTCCGGCGCGCGGAAGAACACGCAACTCAACACCGGTTGCTCCGCCACCGCGGGCAAGCAGACGTGGATGACAGGCATTGGCACGTTCAATCAATTCAGGGCGCACGCGTTCAAACCACACAGGAACCTGCGCGGCATCCTGCGCATCTACTGTCAGCTGCACCTGACTTGTCGCAATTGTTTTAGTTGGCGTCGTGAAAAATCCGCCGCGTGTGCGCGCCAGCTTGGCACCGTGACTGGCAGCTGCGACAACGCTTGACTCCTCGACCGCCATGGGAATGAGAGTTTCGCACCCGTCAATGAGAAAGTTGCTTGCAATTCCGAGTGGCAGCGAAAAACAACCAACGCTGTTTTCGATGAAATTGTCTGCCAGCTCATTTGTCATTTGTGCCTGCGATGCAAACACAGCAGCCATTTGTTCGGTGAGAAAACCACGCTCAACAAGGGCATCCAGACGTTGCGCCGCCGTCATGCGGGCGAATCCAGGGATACGGCTGGAGCGTTTGTCGTTCCTTTGCACGGCGACATCATCGCCCGTGCCGCAGGAAGCTCCTTCAACACTCGGCTTTTTCTTAGACAAAACGACATTGACGTCAGTCGTGGTCATTTTCAGGTCCTCTTTCTCAATCGAGTGGACAATTCGTCGATGCGTCGCGCTCCACTGCAGAACATTGCTATCTCGAGCGAACGAGCGAAAAACTCAATTTCCTCGTGCAGGGCTTGTTCGGCACTCTGGCCTTGCGACGGATTCACAACAGCACGGAAGAACGGCAGGCCGACGCCGCACATATGAGCTCCCATGGCCAACATCAGCGCAACCTGAGCGCCGTCGCGGATACCGCCGGTTGCAATCAGCTGCCTTTCGGGAACAATGCCGAACGACTTGGGAACCGGAGCGCATTCGGCGACCGACTCCGCCGTGGACATTCCCCAATGTCGGAAAAGTTCGCCCAAGCGTGAGGTCAGTCTGTCGCCACGCTGTCCTTCAATCGCACTCCAGCTGGTGCCACCATGGCCGCCGACATCGACAGCCGCAGCGCCGGCTTCAAACATCCGACGGCAGGTTTCAGCCGTCATTCCGGAGCCCACCTCTTTGATGATGACAGGCACCGGCAGCTTTTTGCACAATGACTCAATATGACCGAGCAGCGCGGAAAAATCGCGCTCACCTTCAGGTTGAATCTGCTCCTGCAGGGCATTGAGGTGCACGGCACAAGCGTTGAGTTCCAGCTCATGCGTCATCCTGAAAACATCGTCGACTGTGACACCGTAATTGAAACTCACTGCTCCAACGTTGCCGATGAGGAATGCCCTCGGGGCAACCTTACGGACGTCGAACAGCTTGCGGCTTGCGGGATCTTTGATCATCAATTTCTGTGAGCCGAGTCCCATCGGGATATTCCAGCGCTCGGCTGCAAGAGCAAGGGTCTCATTTATTTGCTGACCATCTCGCACCCCGCCGGTCATGCCTGTGATGAGAACCGGCAGCGAAAATTTGTGGCCCAGAAAGCGCCGCGATGTATCGACTTCATGTGGGGAAAACTCGGGCAGCGCCTCGGGAGCGAGAAAATACGGACAAGCGCGTTGCGCGACGGACTCGACGTTTCCGTGGGCGCAAATGTCAATGTGGTTTTGTTTTCGGACGGCGGCTCTCGCAGGGGTATCTTCGAGCGCGGCCGTTCGTAAGCTTTTTTCCACAGCAAAACTCCATTCCGGTGCTGTTGTGAGTATTGATAAAGAGCTGCAACGTCAACCAATTCTTGTTTTTTTAACCAGCTCTCCCCACCCTCGGCGCCTGAGTCAAAACACCGGCTCAGCCATGAACAGCATTCATTTACGAATCCGGCTAGAATCTAAGCAGTAAATGCCTGAAAAAAGGGGTATCCGCATGAAGAAGTGCAATCTTTCGACCACATTACTTGGACTTGCAACAATATTTGCAGCCGGTCAGACAGGATGCGGCAACCCACCGGCTAAACCGACGCTCAGTCAGGAACAAGTGTACGGACCGCGCATAGGGAGCGTACTCCGGCTTGCGGGTGAATCCGGCATCAAGGAACGGCATCTGATGGCAACTGGATTTGCCGGCGGATATTTTGGCCTTGCCGAAGGACAGAAAACCCAAGATTGGCTGGCAGACTCCGGACGCACCGGCTCACTTGCACTCGATCTTCGCCTTGCCCCGCAACTCGCTGAAGTCGGGTTCCGCGAGCAAATGGACACACTTGTGAAGAAAATCCGTGAAAAAGCAGAACGGAGTCAACCCAACAACGATTTCGACTGGCTCGCCCTGATTGCAGATTCGATTGTCGGCGAGTTCGAATCGGACCCGAATTTGCGCGCTCTGCAACTGCGGCTGGTGTTGTCGGACCTCATCGAGGCACACAACAACGGCTTCCATGCTGTTCTCAACGACAACGAATACTACACGCTTCCCGCAGCCGACGATTCCGAGAAGATAGATCTCCGACAGCTGGATCCAGGCCAACTGCGGTTATTGAATGGGTTTCGCTTTCAAGGAGATGGCTTTACCGATCTCAACGTCGAGGGAAACAATAAAGTTAGAACGGGCAACTTACGAGCTTCCGAAAAACTTCCGCGCTTGATGATCCGACTCTGTCCTTCAAGCACGCTTCGCTGTTTCGAAACTATGCGCAAATCGGCAACTCTCGGAGCGCACGTGCTGTCTTATCGAGCTCTGGGTGGTACGCATGAAACAGTTCAATTCCACGATCCGAAGCATGAACTGCTCTGGCACGATGAAGCACAAAAGGACACCGTCACACTGGTCGTCGCCGGCATGACGGGTGCGACCCGCGAAACAATG
Organism: Pseudomonadota bacterium; assembly: GCA_039799905.1. Taxonomy (GTDB): domain Bacteria; phylum Bdellovibrionota_B; class Oligoflexia; order Silvanigrellales; family Silvanigrellaceae; genus RFOM01. Next base: position 97,361 of record JBDLRP010000039.1, read on the forward strand.
CGACCCGATATATTTGACTGGGAAGATTATGTGGCTCTGAGATCTTTCATCCGCCGCGCAGCAGGCCGTCTGACCCAAGATGTTGCGACCGACAGCCCGAACACACTGCAACGGGAATTTTTGAAAAATAACGTGATTGAAACTCTCGGGCTTATCGACGAGAACTCCAGCAAGTCGGTTTTTCCGCTGGGTGCGACTTGGGATTCACAACTCTTTCGCGAACTGCTCAACAGTGATTCGCTTCCCAAGCAGCTGAGCCAAATCCGTATCGAAGCTCCGAGCGCAGGACAAAACATTTCCGGCAATGTCATCGAAGGGGTGGTTTATCCGGACGCCGAAAGCGGACAAATCCAAATTTATCAGGACAGCGACCAAGCCAAATCGGACGGCACGGGCTGGGAACTCGTACTGAAACGGGATTTGGACCCTAGCCAACGGCGATTTGATTTCACCCACGAGATTCGTCGCACCGGACTGAGCGGAAATCAGTTCCGTGCTCTTAAAATCGTAAACCGTCGAAATGACGGAGCTATCCTTGGCTCACGCATCGTGCGTGTCAGACTCGACGGCATCGCGAAGCCCTGATTCAAGGGATTTCAGCGAATTCCGATACCTCCTCTGAGGGATTTTTGACTCACTGCTAGTTTTTAGACTGGCCACTCAGTCAAGATGACCGATAGTGAACGTAAGCCTTCGGGTTGGCGAGCCGACCTGCGGGTCCGAGCACAGGGGAGGACACCTCTTTGGGCAATACGCCGTCAGCACAAACAGCTCTATGGACGACGGACCTCAGTCCGCAGGCATTCTTCCACGAAAAAGTTAAGGAAGCGCAGTCGCGGCAGGGCATCATGCTCAGCGAGAATGTCGAATTCTATATCGTCAACCTGTTGTGCGATTACGTTCGAGTTGACGAGGCTCGGATCAGCGACGACTGTCTTGCGCTCATTCTCAAAAAAGCTCTTGAGAGTCCGACCGGCGAACAGATTTTCCTCTACAAGAGACTCGCCGATACAGCACTTTATTTCTCCGGATTTTTTCAAGAATACTTCAACAGAAAGTGTTTTGACATCAGCTACTACGTCATGATGGGCGAAGGAGCCTACGGACAGCTTTCGCAGCTGATGCGCAAGAAAACCGGTTCCGAGTCGGCGCTGGGCGAGATCTACGGAGAGATGGCTTCGTCGTTCGGAACGGCGGTCGACATTCTCACGGATGTTTCGGAAAGCACCACTGGCTTCGAAAGCCAGCGCTCGACTTTGTCCTTATATGATGCATGGCTTTCCACGACCAGCCGCAAACTTGCAGGTGACCTGCGCAAGCGGGGAATCAATCCGGTGCGTGTTTCCAAAAAGGCGGTGCAATGAATGAACACCGCTTCGAGTTGCTGATTACATCCGTCTGGTCTTTCTTGAACAACTACTACTGCCGGCAGGCACATCTCGACCCGCTCGACTTCGTTGTGGTTTCACAAAGCCGCGAAGCGCGCCTTCTCGTGGACGATTCGTCCGACGGAGATGCAGCCTTTGTTGCTATTGAATTTCCCGACGAACTGCGAAAATCAATTCTCGCAACCGAGAATATTCGGGCACATGACTTTTCCGTCGTGAGTGAGGAAGTGAGTCACTTTTTCCACTTCCTTCTCTGCGCCGAAAAAAATTCAAATATTTCAATACTAGAAATGGAAACACGTGCAGAAATTGATCGTTTCATCTGCTTTCTGCACTGGAATGATTTCTATCCACAACTGGCCATGAAGGACAGGCCGGAGAACTGCCTTCAGCTGTGTGATCTGCTTTTCGAAAACAGGCATTTCACCAGCGTCAACGAACAGCTTTACCGTGATGCCGAGTCTCATGCATTTCATCTTTTGCGTCGTGCGTTTTCCCATTGTTGGAACAGGCGGTGGCTCGACACCACTCGTTTCGATTCTCTGGCACGAGGCTACCTGCTTGAGCGAATGAACGCTCGGAGCGAATTCGACAAAACAGGCTGAACCGAAAGCATGATGCAACCGGTTCCCGAGACATGTTTGAGTTGCAAGCCGCCTAACAAACGTACTTGCGTGCTTCCTGTGTGCTCGCGGGTTCAAAGAACGGATCATCGATAGCACGAGTCTGATGAACCCATTTGAACCACTGTATGCTTTGCTCGACGAGCCAATAATGACTCACAATACAACTTGCAGGAATATTCTCGTGACAAAACGACAATGCTTCCTGCTCGCTCGCTGTCGGGTTGTGCTGAACCCAACTGCGAAAGGCCTCCTTGAAGTGATTCTTATCGAACATTTTGTCTCTCCTCTTCCACATGCATCTGGCAGTTCGGAATTTTTTGCCCAATATTTAGAACTATTTGCCCAGTGGAAAATTCGCCGTTAACCTAAGCCAGCCAACCGCCTATCTTTTTCGCAGGGAGTTTTTATGAGCGAAAATCCAACCCTCTCGGACTGCATGAACGTCTCTCTTTTTCAGCTAGATGAAGAGGTTGCAAAGTGCCTGAGGGTTCATGTTTTGCAATTTCTGAAAAGCCGCACCTACCCTTGGGAACTTCTCGGCCAGCCGCTGGCAGACTTCGTACAACAGTCCATCTCAAACATTCCGGCGGATAAAAGACTGAGCGGAACAATCAGTCCACATGCATTTCTTGAAAATAAGGATTCCATCGTCGTTGAGGCGGGTGCCATCATCGAGGCTGGTGCATTTGTCAGCGGTCCGACGTACATCGAATCGGGCGCAACCGTACGGCACGGAGCCTATATCCGCGGTCAGGTATATGTCTGTTCTGGTGCCGTGGTAGGCCACACAAGTGAACTCAAAGGCGCACTTTTACTCAATCAGGCAAAGGCCGCGCACTTCGCGTACGTGGGCGACAGCGTCCTTGGAATCGACTGCAACCTCGGAGCAGGCACAAAATGCGCAAATCTGCGCCTCGACCACGGCCAAGTGCCGGTCCGCGTCGATGGTACAAGTGTTTCTAGCGGGCTAAAAAAATTCGGCGCGGTTTTTGCCAACCGCGCCCAGACGGGATGCAATGCAGTGCTCAACCCAGGTTCTATCCTGTTGCCCAATGCCATTGTCATGCCCAACAGCACTGGTCAGGGCGTCATTGCAGCAAGAAAGGCATTCAAGCCGCGTAAGAGTCCTGCATAACCGCCAGATGGACTCTTTCGAGCCGCAGCGAGCAACGCTCCTCCACATGGCTGTCACGGACCGAATTTGAATCCATGGAAATGTCGATACGCTCGCTCGAGACAAGGTCGAAGTGAAAGCGCACAACCGTTCCGTTGGGTCTGACACCCTCAAAACTAAAAACTCTTCCAGCCGGGTGGTTCGAGAGCATTGGCTCATTCACGGCATGCATCGCATGCAGCTGCTCCCGACCATCAAAGTACTGAATCTCCAAATGCTCGCCAGCATCTTGCGAAAGTACGAAATATACATCCATCAGCGAGCCGTCGGAATCCACGGAGGCAACCTCCAGCCGCAATCCGTAGCAAACCCCTGGAATCACTTCCCTGCCGGAAAATGTGCAGTGAATTTCAGTGCCGTCCTTCATTTGTCCGATTCCCCTGAAATCTCCCAAAGCAGGAGCAAAAGCTCGAATCATAAAGCCTCCTGAAGCAAACCCAGAGTGTTCCAAACCCTCTTTTGCATCCTTCGGCGCCCCTGACGAGGACTTAAGTTTATTTTGATCAAAAACAATTTAATTAATAAGAATTGAGTATTTTCCGGATAGTAAACAACGACAACAACACGCTATCCCTGCCGCGAGTTTGAAATTTTATTGGAATCTCGGCCTCGAGTCTTAGGTATGCAGACGGTTCCTCGCCCCATGGCGCCGAGAACTCGGCCGCCAGTTCGAGCAAACGCGCGTGGTGGGGAATTTCTCTGATCAATTGTTTGGCCAGTTGTTTGGCCTCGCGGGTCTTTCCTTGGCGCATCATCACCCAGACGCGGTCGGCACCCACAAATCCCAAGTCGTTCTTGCTCACAGCCAAGCGGCTTGCCTGCGCGACCGCCGCTTCTACGGCACTCACCTGACCCAAAACTCGGTGAGCGCGGGCACTCAGTATCCAATATTGAATCTCGTTGCTGAGTTCAGGAAAACGGCGACGAGCATCTTCCAGAGCCACAATGTAGGTCTTCAAGGATTCTCGGTCATTAAGACCCGCGGCCACTTTGATTCCAAGAAATAACCATTCCACAAACAAATAAGGCATGCTGCTCATTCTTTGTGTGGCGTTGATAAACTGCCGCGTTTGTAGCTGGCCGAACTTTCCGCCGGCCTGCCTTTGCTCTTCGCTGAGATTAGGCCCGATCTGTTCGAGGATCATCGCGTGTGCGCCAATGTAGTCGCCCGCCTGGGCTGCCAGTTGTCCTTCAATCAGCCGCGCAATCGATGAAAATCCCCGCTCGGCGAACAATGGCGATAATCGTGCACGCGTTTCTCGGGGTTCGCTCGCCTTTGCCTGCGAGATTGAGTTAAAAATCCAGGAGCTCATCGCCAAATCGGAATCCATGTCGGGCTCATCCGCCAGAAAAGTCATCATCGGAAACTCGTAGTGACGCATCATCAAATTCAAAAAGGCAGGAAGCATGTAGGAACCGATGTCCTGCCCGAATTTCTCCGGAGCAAGCCTGACTTCAATGTTCTTCTTGCGAGTGTTGTCCAAGGCAGAAAGATAGGAAATGCGTTCCCTGTCGCCGATTTGCAAAAACTTTCGCGCGAACATCGCCGACAGCTGCAAGTTCCATTCCGTTGTCAAAAAAGGGCCCTTGTCAGCAAGATCGTCGGTAAAATTAACAAACACCTCGAGCGTTCGTTCATTGATCCGCGCTGCCACGGTGAGGAGTTTGAGCCATTCACGCCATTGGACGTTGGCACCGTTCATACGCAACTCAAGAGCGTCAATCACTGTGTTGGCGTCTTCCTCATTGCCCATGACCAAATAACTTCTTGCCGCGTGCAAGCAGGTCTCCACTTCACTGCTCTTGGCCGGGTCGTTGCATGCCTGTCTGAACAGTATGTACGCCTTTTGGTAGGCGCCCACCTGCATATAGAAGCGTGCTGTTATCTCACGCAAAGCCGCCTTTTGAAGGGGATCTGTCTTGCCGAACTCCGCTGGCAGCGTTTTGATCAATGAAAAAACACGGCGTGGCTGAGCCCTGTCCAGAGCCAGGCTCACTTCAATCAGCGGAATGAGCAATTTGTTGCTTTCCGAATATCGTGAGACGGGTCGGGTCAGAATGTTTTCAAGTTCGAGCGAATCATCATCCGGCTCACCCAATCCGTCCTCACCCTTTGAGTCCGACGACGCGTCACCGGCAACAGCCTGCATTTTCTTGTTTGTCCCCGCGGCAATGTTGGGCGAGGACTTTTCCTTGGCAGAAAGCTCTTTTTTGTCCTTGCCCGAAGGGGTGACCTGCGCGTCGGTTTTGCCGCCCTTGCCGGGTGCTTTTTTGTTCTCTTTCGAGTCTTTGCCAGACCGAGATTTTCCAGCGCCCGGTGTTTCCGATTGCGTCGGAGATGCGATTTCCGTGGACATACCCTGAGTCAAATCAACTTTGCTCATTCTCTTGGTGATCAAAAGAGCGATAAGCAACATTGCAAATATGGTCATCCCGAGCAGAATTCTCTGCTCTTTCGACAAACCACGTGCAGCAGCTGGCGCTGCAGACTTCCCGTCCATGCTTTGAACGAATGTCTGTCCTGCGTTTGTCTCGCCTGAGCCTCCGTCGTTTGGTTTACCCTTTGCTCCCTGACCTGCGGCGGGCTTTTTGCCAGCTGCCGCGCCTTTATCTTTGCCTTGTGCTGTACCGGCCTTGGTATTGCCGGCTTTCGTCTTTTCTTCCTTGCCCTCTGTAGCCTTACCGCCGGCTTGCGTTGACTCGCTCTTGCTATTTGCTCCACTCGCCTTTGCAGACGCAGCCGGCGAGATCACTTCGGACATTTTTGAAGGTGCTGGCGATGGAGCCTGAGGTGGAGGAGAGGGAATCTGCGCGGCAGGTGGAGGGGCATACTGCGGAGCCACAAATAACGACGAAGTATCAAGCGGCGCTTGAGCAGTGACTGCTGAATCCGGTGTTGCCACTGATGTCGCGATTGTCTTCTCATCTCCCGATCCAACAACGCCTTCGCCAACCTGTGAGTTGAACGCTTTCGTCTCTTCGGTAATTTGAGTTTTATCTTCGGAGGCTACAAAAGCCGCGCCGGAAATCAACGTGCTGCCATCTGCCGGCAACGCAAAAACTTCGCTCCCCGGTGAGGCAATCATGGTGTTTCTGTTATCATCGGGTGCGGTCTGAATACCGCGCAGAACTTCTGCAACGAACATATCCTGCAGACCCGCGCCACCTCCCAAGGATTCCGGAAGTGGCTCGTCGACCATCACCAGTGGCGAGGAGGCGCGTGTTGAATCAGTGCTCGCGACTCCATCATCCAAACGCAATCCATGATCGAATTGTGCAGAAACAAATTGTCCGGGTTGTCCAATCTCCAGCGCAGGAATGCTGTCGGAATCACCTACGGCAGTCGCCGGTGATTCCTTTGATTCAACTTGTGCATTCTGCTGCTGAGCGGCTTGTTCTACAGAAAAATCTATTTCGAACGAGGGTGCGGAAGAATTCTTCTCATTTTCAGGCACGGCTTCCGAATCCCGTTCGTCCGCCTTTGGAGCGGAATCGGGCAACTGCCACGCGTTATATTTTTTATCGAAAACCCCACCCATCGGGTACAATCCCCGTAAAGCATTCTCGTACCTTTGGATTTTCGGCAAAAACGAAGAAAAAATTGCGGAACGATTTACCGCGTTGGGGTTCCCACGTAGCGTTCGCGGATTTTTAGCAATTGCTCTGCGGGGGCAGGCATCTCCAGCGCCTGACGCATGTCAGACATCAAATCGTGCAAAAATTGCAGGCTGTGTATCGTCAGCAGACGATACACGGTGAGCTCCTGCGCGACGAACAAATGACGCAGATAGGCACGCGAATACGTGCGGCAGGTCGCGCAGCGGCAGTCCGGATCCAGCGGAGCATCGGCGTTTCTGTGGACCGCATTTTTAATATGAATTTTCCCAGATGGATCGACACTCGTACGGACAAAAACAGAACCATTTCTTGCATTGCGGGTTGGCAGAACGCAATCGAACATATCAATACCCAGCATGACTCCATCGAAGAGGTCATCAGGTGTGCCAACGCCCATCAGATAGCGCGGTTTGTCGTGCGGTAGAAAAGCGGTCGTGCCGGCAAGAACACGACGGAGCTCTTCTTTAGGCTCTCCGACCGACAATCCTCCCACCGCGTAGCCGTCGAACCCTATCGAGTTCAGCGCGCGTGCACTCATCAAACGCAAATCGGTGTGCATTCCACCCTGCACAATTCCGAATTGCGCGCGCGTCTTTTCGGTGCGAGCCGCACGCGCACGAGCAGCCCAGCGCATCGAGCGTTCCATGCTCGCGCGAGCAGTTTCCCAATCCGCGGGATAAGGCGTGCATTCGTCGAGAACCATCTGAATATCAGAATCTATTGCATCCTGAATGCCAACAACTGATTCGGGAGTAAGAGTGACTTTTGACCCGTTGATGTGATTGGCAAAGGTCACACCCTGCTCGGTGAGCTTGCGGATCTTTGCAAGACTCATGACCTGAAAACCGCCGCTGTCGGTGAGAATCACCCCGCGCCATTTCATGAATCCGTGCAGACCGCCAAATTGAGAGAGAATTTCGGTGCCGGGGCGAAGAAACAGGTGATATGTGTTGCCAAGAATTAAATTATAGCCAATGCCACCGACGTCAGCCGACTCAAGCGTCTTTACCGCACCAGCTGTTCCAACCGGCATGAAGGTCGGAGTTTCAACCACGACATCGCCAAAACGCATCCTGCCGCGGCGCGGTCCGACAGACGCAAACAATGACTCATCGCCTGCACCGAGCAATTTCTTTTCAGCTAGGAATTCGGACTCCGAACGCAACCAGCTGCCCTTCATCACATGCGAGTCGAAACGCGAAAGGTCGGTTCCAGCCAATTCAAAAAAAGAATGATGCGAAAGACGCTCAAAGGTCATTTTTTCGCGATGGGGCATTAAGTTCATTGGACTCCCGAAAAAACAAGCAGGCTCGAATCCCCATAACTGAACAGACGGTAGCGGGAAGCAATCGCATGACTGTACAACTGGCGCCATCGTCCGTACCCGAGCAGCGATGCGATGAGCATTACAAGTGTGCTCTCCGGCTGATGAAAATTGGTGATAATTCCTTCGCCGCAGACCGGCTGATAAACAAACTCTCCGTCTTTCGGGCGAATGAAGAGATCGGTCGAAATCCAACAATCCGCTGCCTTAAGAAGAACCTCGTGTCGCAACTCTCCCGACTTCAACAATTGCGCAAGCCTCTGCCTGCGAGCACTGCACGCATCGGCAATCGGTACACCAAGTGCCGTCAACAACACAGACTCAACAGTTCTCAATGCAGTCGTTCCGACGAACACAATCGGCCAGCCGCATTCGCTGTGCTTGATGATTTGCCGCATGGTCGATGCAGGAATACTGCAAAGCTCCGAATGCATTTCATGGGCGTTTACATCTGTGGCCGTCACTGGCTGAAATGTGCCAAGGCCGACGTGCAGCGTCACACCCGCCATGACAATGTTTTTGCTTGCGCAATTTTCCAGTACAGACGGAGTGAAATGCAAACCGGCGGTCGGCGCTGCAGCGCTGCCGATCGCACGTGCGTAAACAGTTTGATAACGAAGTTTGTCGAGCGCCGACAGCGAAGGGTCCAGCATCTTCGAGGGGTCACGGACGATATACGGCGGCAGAGGCATTTCGCCGCTGTTGTCGAGCAGCTCGGACAACGGCCGAGGGGAAATGTTGTCGACACGCGGCGGTTCGAGACTTGTGACTCTAAAAACAGGCTGCGACGTTGACTCCGACAACAAAATTTCGCCGACTTTCAATTTTTTGAGCGGTCGCAACAGGCAAGGAATATCTTTTTCCTGCAATGTCGAGAGAACAAAAACCTCACCACGCGCACCGCTTTCCCGCCGGATCCGGACGCGCGCGGGAAAAACTTTTGAATCGTTGACTATCAATAAAATCGGCGTGTCCTCGGAGACCGAAAAGACACCGCGCAATTCGTCGGCAATCTGCGAAAAAGTTGAATCCTTGGTACTTGCGCCGTTGCAGACAAGAAGGCGGGATTGATCGCGCTCAGACAACGGAGCCTGTGCCACAAGCTCCTCGGGATAGTCAAAAGTGAATTCGCTCAACTTCATTTTTCAATAACAATTCTTTTCAAATGGGCACCCAAGCGCGCGCATATTTCGTATTGAATGGTCTGCGCCCAGCCGGCCAACATCTCGGCACTGACCGTCTCCTGTCCATCGCTTCCCAAGAGAGTCGCAACAACCGGACTGTCATCACCCGCGATGCCCGTCACGTCAACCACGATATGATTCATCATCACTCTGCCGAGAACAGCGGCGCGGTGACCGTTGACCAAGACATGCGCACGTCCCGACAACAAACGCGGATATCCGTCAAAATAGCCGACCGGAAAAACAGCGATGCGGGTCGCGCGCTCACAGCGAAAAGAACAGCCGTAACCGACGTAAGCGCCGGCAGGCAGGTCCTTGATTATCTGTGACCTGCATCTCCAACTCAGCACCGGTAGTAGTCGGGGTAATTCGGGATGAACAATCCGCGCCGACAAACGGGTTTCGGCCGACGGCCAGAAGCCGTAAAGGGAAATTCCCACACGCACCGAATCGCAGCGGGCATCGGGAAGAATCAGCGTTGCGGCACTTGCCGCGATATGCCGCTCCAGATTTGTGCCTTGAGTGCCCAAAAGCTGCCCGACTTCGCGGATTCCATCGGCGAAATTGCGCAGCTGAGTTTCGGCATACTGCTGTTCGGTGACGTCCTCGGTGTTGGCAAAATGCGACAGCACGCCACGCAAAAGAAAGGGCGAGTCGGGAGACGACAGAAATGCGAGTTTTGCGGCAATTTCACTCGGGAAAAAACCTTCACGCGAAAGACCAGTCTCGATGTGAACGTGAGCTGTTGCACGCAGCCCGCGCGAACGGAGTGCCGCTGCCGCGGCCGGCACACCGTCATCCGCTAAAGTGACCTCCACGCCGGCCTCGGCCAACCGCACGTACTCGTCGGGCTCCGTCGCCCCAATCACCAAAAGCCTGCGCTGCGGCCAAGCCCGCTCGGACTCCATTTTGCGAATTTCCAATGCGTCATTTGGAGAAATCAAATGAATCATATCAACAAGTGGGTGCACTACCGGCAAGATTTCCAGCAGACCGTGTCCGTACGCGTTGGCCTTAAGCACAACGCCCAATGCCGGCTCGGGAGTTCCACCTGCATGGGCAGACTTTTTCAATAAGCCCCTGAAAATTTGAATATTAGTGCGGAGCGCTTGAGCATCTAGCTCAATCCAAGAAGAGTGCATTGACGCGCTGCTCATTTTTGCCTCCTGCCTGCCTACCGCCGGTAGGCTGCTTCAATCCTGCCAGAAATTTCAGAGATATGCGTGTCCTGCGTCTGATACGTACCATTGAGTCAAAGACACGCCAGCCCACTTGGGATGGAAGCTGCAATCCCTTAGACTCATAGAAATGGAGTCTGCGTCCATGTGCAGTGCTCCCGAGGAGATACACCGGCCGATGAGGCAAACTGTTTGCTACAGCCGCGAACGCCAGACTTTGCTGCGTGCCCTGATTTATTCGGGATGCGCGCTCGCTGTCTTTTTCAGTTCGCATGTCTTGGCGAACGGCAAAGCCTCGAAAAGCCTACAGCTGGTTGGCGCGATTGTCAGTGCCCGCGGCGGCGTCGCACTTGTAAAGAACAGGGACACGTCGGAAGTGAAGGCGTTCAAAACCGGTGAAGACGTCTATCGCATGGGCACCCTTCTGAGCGTCGACCGCGCTCAGATGATTCTCGTCGAAAACGACGGCCAGATGACGATGATTTCCAACAAGCTCGGCGGCATGTCGGCGAGTCAGGGCCCGCGTGTCGCAAAGGTGATTGTCTCAAATGCGGACCGCCATATCGAAGACGGCTTTCAGCGTGTCGGAACCCGTATCGAAGTCGACGGCAGGTACCGGGACAGGCTCATCCGCGAGGAGTTGCCCAACATCCTGATGCAGGCGTCGAGCGAACCCGTGGTGGTCAACGGTGAGATCACCGGTTTTCGAATCTTCCAGTTTGACCAGAATTCAATCTTCCACAAACTAGGCTTGCAAGACGGCGATGTTGTTCGTGAAATCAATGGCATCCCGCTCAACAACGTGGCCCGAACCATCCAGTTTCTCAACGGCCTGCGCGAAGAAAACAATGTGCAGGTCAACATCATGCGCAACGGATCACCGGTGACCATGGAGCTCAACGTACGGTAATCCTTCCTCTCAAGAAGTGGTTGACACCTGATCTCTCTTCGTCTATCACCCCCCTTGCTTAAGAGTCCGGGCGCGTCGGGAAGGTTTTGTTTGGAGCTCCAAACCCCAGTGAAGACGCCCCTTATCGTTATCGAGGTTGTACCATGGCAGTGCCAAAGAAACGCGTCTCTAAATCTATTCGTAACATGCGCCGCGCTCACGATGCCCTCACGGCATTGAACTTCTCCAAGTGCTCAAACTGCGGTTCGCCCCGTTTGCCGCACTCTGTTTGCGAAAGCTGCGGCTTCTACAAGGGCCGTTTTGTGGCTCAGCGCTACCTGAAAGCAGACCTCTCCGCGGCTCTCCGCTAAAAGAGCATCCTGCTTTTCTTCAAAGAGCTCGGTCAGGACTGACCGGGCTTTTTGTGTTTGATTTAAAACGAACTCAGTGACGGCCTACGGGAGAGACTCATTCATGACGCTCCAGCTCACGAAATCTGCAAACATCTCTCCCTTCGCCGGCCATTTTCAGCATCACTACCTCAAAACCGAACCCACGGAAGACATCCGTTTCGGTGGAGTTGGATTGCAAGGCGACTTGATTTACCTCGACCACGCCGCAGCAACTCCCATCGACGGCCGCGTCTTTGCGAAAATGCTGCCGTGGCTGACACAGGTTTATGGCAATCCCGCAAACCGTCTTCACCGCATGGGAGAACTCGCCGAACATGGACTTGCGCAGTCGCGACAAACAATCGCCGATGCCCTCGGCGTTTCGTTTGAAGAAGTGATTTTTTGCGCTTCCGCAACCGAGGCCAACAACCTGCTGCTGCGCGGACTTGTGCAAAATCCGCTGCGAAAAAGAAATAAAATTGTGGTCGCTGCGACTGAACATTCTTCGATTCTGACAACCGCACACGAACTTGCGGGCAACGGAATCGAAGTTGTCGTGCTGCCTGTCGACGCGCACGGACAAATCGATCGCGAGATAGCGTCCGAAAGTATCGACCAGAACACGCTTTGTGTTTGTGTAATGGACGTGAACAACGAAACAGGAATCATTCAAAAACATTTAAATGAAATAACCGCTCTGGCACACAAGCACGGCGCCCTTGTCCACAGCGATGCCGTCCAGGGCTTCGCACGCGGAAACTTTCACGCGACTCACCACGATTTCGACACAGCAACAATTTCTGCTGCAAAAATCTATGGGGGCCGCGGCGCAGCGGCTCTCATCATTCGAAAACGAACACCGCGCATCCGACTTGCCCCCCAACTCACGGGCGGCGGCCACGAATTCGGCCTACGCTCGGGCACCCCCAATCTTGCGGCAATCGTCGGTTTGGCTGAGGCTGTGCGGCTACAAATTGCGGAACGGTCCGAACGTTCAAAATATCTTGCACATCTCGAATCCATTTTTCTTTCAGCTCTTGCGGGACGCATTCAATTCAGCAGCAGCGGTACCGGCACCAAGACCGGACAGAAAGTGGCGGGAATCGTCATGCTTCATATTCCCAACGTGAATGCGATGAAGCTGATTGAAAACATGAAACGTGTTTGCGTCAGTGCCGGAAGTGCCTGCCGCACCCTGCAAGCCACGACGAGCCACGTGCTGACGGCCATGGGTTGCGATGACGATGTCGCTCTTGCAAGCTTTCGAGTCTCGATTGGCCTGACGAATACCGAGGCAGAAATGCACCATGCGGCCGAGATTATTGCGACCATGGCTGCTGAACTGCAAAAATCATCCGCCAATCTCCCTCTCTGACTTGATTTTGACCCTGAACGGGCACCGATTCGTGGTAGTTTTTTTGCGATGGCATTAAGAGTGCGATGTTCGTCGTGCACTCAAACCTTCGGCAGAGGACTGACAATGAACACGGATCTCGAGGTACTCATCATCGGCGGTGGCTGTCATGGTGTCGGGGTTCTCCATGATTTGGCATCTCGCCGTATCGGCGGGGTGCATTTAGTTGAAGAAAAGACTCTCTCCAGCGGCAGCTCAAGCCGTTCAACAAAACTGGTTCACGGCGGATTGCGTTACCTTGAACATCTCAAACAATGGCCGCTTGTCAGCGAGGCACTCTCGGAACGTGCACTTCTTTTGCGGGTTCTCAAGGGACTGGTTCAGCCTCTTCCGTTTGTGCTTCCAGCGTTCAAATCGGACAGGCCCGCTTGGATGCTCAGGGCCGGACTGTTCATCTACGATTCCATGGCGGGAAGCGGAGGACTGCCCACATCGCGCAGCCTGACTTCCGAAGAGATGTTTGAAGCCGCGCCATACTTAAAGAAATCACGCATGATTGAGCAGACAAATGGTGCTTTTCTTTATTACGACGCACAAATGCTCGATGACGTCATCGTGCGGATCGCAGCAGCAGCAGCCGTAAAAATGGGTGGCACTTTTGAGGAAAACACAAACGTAACCTCCGTCGAAAAACTTTCCGGCCAACAGGGCTTTCGCGTCAAAATCCGCAACGCGCAAGGAACAAGGGAAGTGACAACCCGCAGCATCGTTCATGCCGCGGGTGCTTGGAACAATGCCAATCTCATTCGCTGGGGAATCACGCCGCGGATCCGCTGTCTGCTCAATCAGGGAAGCCATATCATTTTCAAAACCGATGCTGTGAATGCGAGCCCTTCTCAATCGGCCGCGTGCCTTCTGCAAAACAAAGATGGCCGGGTGGTATTTTTTATTCCATGGAACGGCTCATGGCTGCTCGGGACGACCGAATCGGTTCTGCCGGCACGCGATCCGCGCCGGCTAGTTCCCACGGCTGAAGAAGTTTCGTATTTGCTCGATGCTGCAAACTTGAATCTGGACATCAAAACTGAAAACGAATTTATCAGCGAAATGTTTGCCGGAGTTCGCACAATGCCGATCCTCGACAAACATGCTGCGTTCCATCGGCCGCTCGAAAAAAGTGAATGGCTTGAGAATCCATTTTCTTCGCCCGCATATCTGCAGAGCAACGAGGGACTCAATATTTCTGCACTCTCACGCGAGACGATCATCGACGAAACCTTGCCCGACTTTTATTCTATTTACGGCGGAAAATACACCACTTACCGCGCTGAATGCGAAAAACTCGGAAATAAAATTGCTCGCTCGCTCGGCCGTGGAGCGAAATCCGCGACCTGTACTTCAGATGCGTGGTTCATTCGGGAACTCCTGCAGGAGTCTCCGGATATGTTCAAATCCTCACGCGAGACTCGGGCAATCTGATGACTGGCGGACAGCTTCGCGCAGCCGGCAATTCCGGTCCAATGTATGCAATCGCCGCCTATGCGACATGGGGATTTGTTCCTCTGTATTGGCGCGAGCTGCGACACATCCCGCCGCTGCAGATTCTTGCTCACCGTATTGTCTGGTCGATATTCTTCTTCACAGTACTCTTCTTCCTGCGAAGAAATCTGACTCAATGGTTGTCATTTGCAAGACAAGCAGACACTCTCAAAAAAAGTCTGCCAAGTGCAATCGCAATCGGTATCAACTGGGGCCTATATATTTACGCCGTCAATTCCGGACACGCACTTGAGTCGAGCCTTGGTTATTTCATCAATCCGATTTTCAACGTGCTGATTGGCGCCGTCTTCTTCAAGGAAACTCTGACACGCGCCCAATGGACCGCATTTGCATTTGCCGCCAGCGGCGTGGCCGTAATGACGTTCGCCGCAGGGAAGGTGCCATGGATCGCACTTTCGCTTGCAGGCACATTCAGTCTTTATGGAGTACTGCGAAAAAAGACTGGTCTGAGTGGAACTGGCGGAACAGCTGTTGAGAGTGTCCTGTTGATTCCGCTGGCTGCGACGCTTCTTTTCTCTCCGCAGCTCGCACCGGTTGATGTCATAAACCTTCCGGCCGGCAGCAATGTGATGACTTTGTTGCTGTTGTCGCTGGGAGGTGCACTCACAGCGCTCCCCTTGGTCTGGTTTGCTGAAGCGGCACAACGGATGCCGCTGAGCGTTCTCGGCTTCTATCAGTACATTTCGCCAACTTTTCAATTCCTGATTGCGGTTTTTATCTTCAAAGAGAGTTTTGATGAAAAGAAGTTATTCGCATTTCTTTTGATCTGGTCGGGGCTCGCAATCTTCGTTTTTGACTCTTTGAAGCGGTTGCGGATGGTTCAGCCGGCTGGCTAATTCAGCCAAAGCGTTGTTCGAGAATTTCGACCTGCTCGCGAAGACGGTCTATCTCTTTCGAAAGTGTCCGCAACTCCCTGAACGACTCGAGTGTTTTCCAAAGGCTGCTCACGGCCGAGGAAACATTCATTTGCACCAGCCGCGGATTTTCGCTCGATGTAAAGATAAAATTGACCGGCAGGGCATTGTCAAAGAATTGATCCAGCCGTTCGAGCCAGGCCACCGTAGTGAGAGTCTCTTCGCGGGCGATCGTCGAATTGCCCGAATTCTGAATCAGCAGAAGAATACCGAGAAACTGGCTCAGCGGCATCCTGCGTTCCAGCTCTGCCAGCAGCTTCTGAACGTCTCGCTGGGCGTTCTTGAGCGACATCGGCAGAATCATCACCACCGGCGCACCTACATGAGGCAAAGAATCAAGCACGCTGATCCATTCCTCATTCTCGATCATACGCAATCCAGGGACATCACGGATGGCGCGCTCAATGAGGTCCTGCTCGGCCAGTGGCCGAGCCTCAAATTCTTCAGATCTGACCAAAACACACATTGACACGTTGAATTTCTCCGGCTCACGAATCCAAATCGATGCTTTGGATATAGTCGAGCAAAAATTGAATCTGCGGATCCTCTTTGTCGACAAAATCCTTCACTGCGGTGAATGCTTCGTTGAACTCCCTGACCTTTTTTACACTACGCGAAGAGAGAACTTCGGTTGCGGCATTGAAAATATAGTTTTGCGCCAACAGCACTGCCTCGTCAGGACGGACATCCTCGCGCATTTCCGGAATCAGCGTAATGAGATCGCGCCAGCGGTGCGAAAGTTCATTCCACAGCACCTGACCGCACAGCGGACTCCGTGCAGCCGCCTTGCCGCACAATGCAACTGTGTCTTTTGTATTGGCACCTGTCATGCGGCCTTTTAAAATTCTGTTTTGATAGAGCGCGAGAATCCATTCTCCATTGGCACTGCGCTGACCAGCGAGCGTTCGTAGTGCCTGACTATAGGTCGGAAATCGTGTTCGGAATTTCATCAGCAAGCCTTCGTCCACTGCTCCCGCCGTCACAAACAAAAGTGGATCCGAAACTCCTGCATTCAACGAGAATCCGGATACCCGCGGATACAATCTCAATCCGACAAAACAACCGTCAAAGAGGTTTGCAGGCGAAGGCACTGTTTGTTTCGCGCCCAGCGCACTTTCAATCAGAAAAAGCAACGCGTCGCCGGCCGCACCCGATTCGTTCAGCTGACAAAGAAACCGGCTGGTGGAATGCAATTCAACGAACCGTGAGATTGATTTACTCCAGTCGATCGTCGTTTTTGCATTTGAACTCTTGGTTTTAAGCGCATCCAAAAGTTCACCTATGATCACGCTATCGGCCGATGACAGATAAGCTGACAAGGTGGGCACTTTATCCAAATGCGATTTCAGACGCTGTGTTTCCTTCAACATTTGAGGATATTCAAGAAGAGTCACCAACGACAGCGAGAGAAGACGCGACAAAAACAGTCCGTGCATGACCCGCTCTTCCGGCTCGCTTTGCGGCACGACACGAATCAGACGCTCCAAAATCACATCGATTTCTTCACCAGCCTCGCGCACCGCTTTTGCGCGGACGGATTTCGCTTTGCCCTGCACTTTGAGCAAATCACGCCTGATGGCAAAAACCCGCGATAGTTCATAGGCGACTACGGCAAGTCCGCGTTGCCGCAGTTCTGCCGGCAGCCTAACAAGCAGCTGCTTCCATTCTTCCATGCGGTCCAACTCTTCATGCGGTAAATTCACAAGAGCAAGAGCGGCCGTCAACTCTCCGGATGGCAGATACCCTTCTGGATACAGAGCTCTGTCTTTTTGAATGGAAACAAGAGCACGGGCGTATTTTTGCCCGTCACGGGTGATCTTTCCTTCAAGAAGATTCTGATAATTGCGAAGTGCATCTGGAGTGGAACCAAGTAATTTGGCGGCGAGTCTCTTTTCAGGAGGATTCAGGGTTTTCGCCGGCCGCAGGGTCTTAATCCCCATCCACACCAATCCAAGTCCGAGAATCGCAAGTACAATCAGTGCAAACAGATCACGCAGGGTTGCAAAACCGCTGCGCTGTGCCTGCGCTGGAGTCAATCCGCCATGATCGGGTGGAAGCTCGGCTTTTTTTCCTGTCGCGGTTTCACGAAAGTTCGCATGTTGGTCCTTGGGAACATCGGAGGCAAGAATCCCCTCCAGAGTTCCTGTGGGCGTGTAGTCGGTGAACCATTCGACGATTAGAACCGGCGAGCCGCACTCGGGAGCAATCCACATGACAGTATTGAAAAGCTCATGCTTTTCTTTAAACAAGTCAATTATTTCGGTCGTACTGAACGGACCGATTGTCGTCTGACTTGTCACCAAAATGTGTTTAACGTCGGCAGGCTCCAATCTCCGATACCTCACAGATCCACCCATTCAGTGTCACCCGAGGTACTTCAACCCACAACGTCGAAAACAAAACATCGCGCTAGGAGAAGATTGCCTTCTGGCCTATACTCAGCCAACGAAACACCCAAAAAATCAAAGGTGGAACCAATGGCTAAAATCTTTGGTCTGAACGGCAATCGCCCGCTTCTTCCTCCAAATCTGGTCGCATTCCTGACCGGAGTGTTGCTGGCGCTCGTCGTGGGAATGATTTTCCGCAAAGTCATCGACAAAATGGCGCCTCACCGACGCCAGACTGCGCTGCGTGCACAGGCTACGCCGGCTGCGCCTGATATAAAATCCGATGCACAAAACACCCCTACCAAGGTGCCTGAGGCTGAGAACGTCGCGATCAGTGCTCCGAGCGAGGGCAAAACCGATGATAAGGCAAATAGTGACAGCGCAATTAAGCGCGCACCAACAGCGACTGCTGCACTCGAGGATGAAGATGTGCAGCTGTCGCCTATCGGAGAAGTTGACTATCTGGCTTGGAGGCGACTGTTCCGGACGGTCGAAGAAATGACTGTAAGACAGGGAATCAAAATTTCATCTGTCACGCTAACACCCCGATACCGCCATCAGGCGAAAGGGTTGGCAATCACTCGCGGACAATTTCTCGACGTCGTCTCGCGAAAAGTACCGGCGAATTTGCCGACACGGCAGAGCAATCAGGGGCTCGTCCTGCACGCACTGGCACCGGCCGACTTTGACACCCAGCAATTCAACAAAATTGTCAGCGACTCGGGAACACGACTCGAGGCCCTCTGCCGCCCCGACAAATCCTCAATTCCAAGCGAGGGAGTTGAACGGATTACAATACTCGCCAGCAACAATCAGTCGAACTTTAAGTGCCTGCAAGACTGGTTGGCGGCCAACCCGAATCTACAGCGGGTCAGTGAACTAAGCTTCGTAGGCTTCACCCGCGGTCCAACTTTCTTCGGCAGCATGACTTCCGACAAAAAGCTTATTTCGTTGCAGATGTGGAATCCGGACTGGCTCGTCGACAATACGGTTGCCGTCGACGAGACCGGTCGTGAAACTTTGATTCAAAAACGAACACTACGGCTGGCTAACGTAACAAGGGCGTTGGGACAACCCTCCGACGTCCGGATGCAGATACCCGCATCCACACGCTCACTCGTTGGCCCACTGATTGAACCCAAAGATCCAACACCAGCAAAGCCTCTGATCATTGGCAACTTCGCATTGGTGCCCTCCCACATGCCGCGCGGTGCGCTGATTGCAACGGCCTATACCAACCCCGGACAGGATCGCAGCAAGAGCGCCTCCGTCAAGCCGCCGGGTCCGGGACGCGCGCGTGCACTTGTTTTGGCAACTCAGGGTAAAAAGCTTCAATTCATGACAGTCACCAGAGAATAATTGTCGCATGAGCACAGCCATCTACCGCGAAGACGATCAAAACATCACGCGGCATTCACATTTCCTTCTGCGCGCGGCGCTAATTTTCCTTTCGACACCGGTCGTACTGTTTGCTCTTTCTTGGTTGAACTTCGGTGCGGCCCTTCTTCTGACGATTCTTGTTGTCTACACGTTGGTGACAAGTTGGACTCATGCAGGGCAGCCAATTCCACTTTTCCGCTCCGCTGCGGAAATATTTGAAAAGCACTCGCCCGCCTTTGCGGTGCTGCTGATTTGGTGCGCGTTGTCGGGAACCGGTGGAATCGGATTTCAGAACAGTGACTATGCTGCAAGCAACGCTCTGCTCAAAGATCTCATCGAGAATCGCTGGCCCTTGTACCTGCGCCCCGATGTCCCGCTTGTCTACTACGTCCTTTATTATCTGCCCGCAGCGGGGATTGGAAAAATTCTCGGCTGGCAGGCAGCGAACGTCTTCCTCTTTGTATGGACCTACGCCGGACTCATCATCGTTTGGAGCCTATTTTCGCTTGCAGCAAGGCTTGATTCGCTTTCACAGACCCGCAAGCTACTTGCTGTGCTACTGTTCATCATTTTTGGCGGCTGGGATTTTTTCGGTTCATTGCTGAATTATCCACAAGGCACATTGCAAATTGGTTCTCACATTGAATGGTGGGCAGCCATCGGACAGTTTTCCAGCAACACGACACTTCTTTTCTGGGTCCCCCAGCACGTGCTGGCCCCTTGGATGGTCACTGCTGCGATTCTTCTGACCTTGCGCAATGGTGCCGGTGGAACATTCATCTGGTTCATGGCGGCGATGTCTTTTCTTTGGAGCCCGGTTGCCAGCCTCGGCCTTCTGCCGTTTCTTTTCATCTGTCAAATCAGACTGATGGCTGACAGGAATTTCATGGTGAACATCACGGCGGCAAATTTCTTTGTCGGACCGATGCTCGCTGCAGCAGCGTTCCTCTTTTATTCGTCCAATTCATTCAGTTTTCCAAGCGGGTGGCAATTTGGCGAACCCGCCTTTGCGCGCAATTACACACTACTGATTCTGCTCGAAGCACTTGCTGTCGCGTTTCCGTTTTTCAGTCAACATCTGAGAGCAAAAATTTATCTAAATCAAATTGATATTCCACCGCCAATCAAACTCAATCGAACAGAAAAAACGCTCGGATGGAGCGCACTCGCCATGCTGATGATTCTGCCCGCCTATAAGGTTGGAATCATGAATGACCTATGCATGCGTGCTTCAGTACCGGCTCTGATGATTCTGTTTTTCTTTTGGATTCGCATACTGCGCAAAGAATTTACGTTTCAATACATCCCGCTTGCAGTCACTTTCATCGCTGCAATCTTGGGAAGCGGTTCTGCATTTCAGGAGGTTCAACGCTCACTCAGCAATTACTCTGCACGGATTGTTCCGATGGAGAAAGTCTCGACGCTGCTCAACAACCCCGATAATTCCGTGATTGAACAGCGCGCCGGCAAAGCCGAATCGCTGTTCTGGAAATGGTTGGGGCCTCAGAGAGACAAGTGAATTTTTGCAACTTTTCGTTTGGGAAAATCAATTCGATTTTACACGAATTTCGTCAATTATTTTTGAAAGCTCCGGCATGACCAGTTCACTTCCAAACTTTTCTACAATTTTTCCAATCTTGAGAGTTTCCGCTGACCTCTTGTTACCCTGAATATCATTATTCCCCTCTGTGTCCTTGATAAAAAACCGGTCAAAAGTCCCTTTATCTCCGGAAACAATATTCCTCAATACGGCATTCTCCTGTGCATAATCACGGTTCGACGCACCACTTCCAAAATTAAACTGTGCGTCGTCATGCCGGTAATTGGGATTTGTGCCATTTCTTGAACCCAAAAAAACCGCCCGTCCAGACCTTATACCTATGACGTTGAAATAGTTTTCAATGATCCGGTTCTGGCGAGGCTCTTGATGGCGGACTACACCTCGTTCACCGCTGTTACGGTAGATATGCACACCGCCTTTCTCCATTTTCAGGAAGAGATTGTGCCGCAATAGATTTCGAGCCGAACCATCGAGCGCAATCACCTCGCGACTCGCTGTCATATTGAAAATGTTATTTTCTATGATGTTGTCTCCCGACTCAGCGTCGATGTACATAGCCACTGATCGGGACTGTCCTGCGATCATTGAATTTCTGAAGACTGTTTTATGAACCCCAGGCCCAAACACTACCGGAATTTTTTCATCTGTAACAATAGAAAGATTTTCGA
Source organism: Pseudomonadota bacterium (assembly GCA_039799905.1). GTDB lineage: Bacteria > Bdellovibrionota_B > Oligoflexia > Silvanigrellales > Silvanigrellaceae > RFOM01. The sequence goes on from JBDLRP010000039.1 coordinate 118,958, forward strand.
GAACAATGTTCCGCGGAGCGGCCTCTCTCATCCGCTTAGTATGCCCGAGCGACTGTGAAGATGTTTTAACAAGGCCGGTGTCCGAACTGGGTCCTACGCCCAGAACCCGAAGAGCACCGTTGATTTTCCAATTTCTGAAGACAATGTTTTCAGGATACTTCCACACCCCGTCTTTTTGGATAGATGTAAAAGTAATCATCGTCTTCTTTCCATTATTGAAGCTCTTTCCTTTTCCATCAATTATCTTTCCGCTGTCTTTCCAGGTGAATTCAATCCTATTGAGATTTCCGTCCGGCAGCTGTGCATCAAAAACGTCTTCATCGCTCAAATCGACCGTCGTCAAATCTTGTTCAGTTAAGTTCGACTGAACATTCTTCTCCTGTTTTGAGGGCCGACAGGAAACAGACAACACAATCAGAACTGCAAAAGTCAAAGATTTACGATTCATATTAACCTCCATCCAAAAAACGCAAATCCTTGAGTAACAAGAACTATGCCATATCCGCAGACAAATTATCTCAGTCTTTCTGTATATTCTTAAAATCTGCACATCGAAAAAAGTCATATTGGTTGATTGTTTCTTCGTCACTGTAAAAACAATTAACAGCCCAGAGTAGACTATTTAGTTTCGTCGAATCGCCACAATTCGACCAGACCTAAATGCAGATATAAAATTCCATTTTTGCAGACAAAAATCGAGATTTCTAAATAATCGATTGCGGAACGTCGATATAACCCAAGAGGGCAGGTACATGGATATGAAAAACTTTTTATTGATTCACTGTTGCTTTGTCTCTGTCTCGTTCAGTGCATGCTCGACCGCTGAACAGCTCAAGAACATCCGCGCATCCGCGAAGAACACTCCCATAGAAGTAGGCAACAATCGGGATAAAGACACCCCGCCGGATAAGCCAGAATTACCAGCAGATGGTGCAAACAAAAATGTCGACGAAGCAGATGCAAATGTTTTACCTGTCACGCCGGATGTTGAGAACGTAGACAACGGCATTGGACCAGTCGACGCTTCGCCAAGCACACAAAACCCTGAATTTCCAATTGCAAAGGCACTCAATTGGGCAAATTTGGACGCCAAACAAAAACAATATTCAAAGTTCAAAATCGATAAAAGTACACCCAAGGGGGAATCAATTCTCATCACCACAAATGATCCGGCTTTCCACCTAACAGGGATCAGGATGCAGACAACGCCCCTACGATTGCGTGAGGAGCTCAAAAAGAGCGGAAAGCCAGTCTTTGTGCACTTTGAACTTAACGTCGGAATTTTCACACGATGGAACTTTGCAGGGAGTCTTGGTGAAGACAGCCTTAAATTCGGAACACAGGGTCACATTATCACCAAGCAGACTGGCGGTATCGTTGATTTCAGAGCAGACAGTGCACCCGATGTGTTCGAGTTCACAAACACCATCAACGTACAGAGGTGCTCGGAGAAGCACGGCTTTCAATGCCATCCATTGAACCACCTCCAACAGGTGACTATAAAGAACTTCGGCAAGGAAGATTTAATCATTTTACAAGGACGGCGCTATAGATATAACGATGTTCGAAATGATGGGACCTTGCCGGATGTGCCAGCGAGCAGACTAAAAGTAGAAAAAATTTAGCCGGCTTTTTAGGGCAAGCCGGGAAGCCGAATCGCTGTTCTGGAAATGGTTGGGGCCTCAGAGAGACAAATAAACGCGACCAGGAGCTCCGCCGCTCGCCGGTTGTGCGTGGCAGCCGGCACATCCGCCCGATGAAACCTGAGTTCCCATCGATGCCTCCTTACCATCCTTGGACACTTTCACTGCCTTTAACGGATACGAAACCGATTCCGATGTGAAAAAGTTTCCAACGCGGTTGCTCTTGAGGGATATTTTTTTGCCTGAGGAGTCGGTGACCTCAATGCTGACTCCTTCGAGCCCCTGATTTGTGGCCGACGTTGCCGACGGGAACACTGTGCCTGCGAGAGTGAATTGCGCCTCACCTGCGGCCTTTCCGCCTGCCCCGTGACAGCTGAGGCAATTGTCTCCCGGATTCATGAATTCATTGCCATCCTCATCTTTTTCGCCACAGGATGCGAGGAGAAGAACAGACATGATCGACAAGACTGCAGGAAACAAAAATCTTGGATTACGCCGCGATGACTTCATGTGTGGCTCCGTTTCAGCTTCGTTGACTCTATTCATGAGTAACAACAGAGCATCCGCAAAGCTATTCCTGCGTCAGGCCTCCGGCGGCGACAAAACGTTCGCACGCCTCGCTGAGATGACGGTCGATTGGGAATGTAAACGAACGCCGCAGCAGGTCGAACTCAAGAAACCCCAGATGCCCGCCAAAGCGAAAGACGTTCAATTTGACGAGAGGATTCTTTGATTTTCTGAGAATCTCAAAAGTACCCGGAGCAATAGGATCATCTTTTGCCAAAAAAACTTCGGTGGGCAGGAGAATCTTGTCGATCACATCCCGACAAGACGCGCGTTCGTAGTAGTCATCGGCACTCGTCAGTCCAAGCGCCGGAGCAAGAAAATTCTCATCGAACTGCGAGAGCTTCTTGGCACGGCGGGCTGCAGACAGGAGCTCGTCTTCCATTTGCCCAAGCCGGCTCAGGTAGGAATTTATCTTGCGCAGAAACAATTTATTGAAAACACCGAACATCGGTCTGTGCATGTTGAGGCTCGAAGAACGCAGATCGACCACCGGACTCACTGCAGCAACTCCGATACAGCCAAGCTGACGCAACAGTTCTGAAGATTCCTGAGCTCCCGCAATCTTCATCACCATGTTGCCCGAAAGCGACTGACCAACCAAAATCCATTTTTGCTGAGGCTCAGACTTTTTCAGAAACGCAATCGACTCGTACAAATCAGCACCACGAAAACCATGGTAAAAACCGCTCGCCTTCCCTTTTCCTGAACCGACATTACGATGATTGAGACGATAGACTTTGAAACCACGCTCTGCGAGAAATCTGGACTGTCTGACAACAGCAGGGTCGTGACAGGAACTGCCCAAGCCGTGCACCAAAAGAATGTTTGCTTTCGCGCTTCCACTCTCAGGCAGTTCGATTTCTCCACTGAGGACACTGCCGTCACTCAGCGTCACGTCAAAACGCGGAGAGCTCTTTTTCGTGACGTGTTTTCCTGAAAAGCTTGCACTGAGAATTGTCGAAAGGGAGCCGTGAGGAATCGGAAGACTGCCGAGATTCGCTTTCATTGCTGATTCTCCGCTCGGGTGACAAGGGCTGCGAAAGGCGTCGCCTTCTTCTAGTGATAAAGCGGGAGCAATTCAACAAAGAATTTCGGCCCGTTCACCGACAATTCAGCTATCCCGAAAAGGTAATCGACGGTGCGCCAAAATGGCTCCCATCACCCCGAAAAAACGGACATCTATCCCAGAAAAACCGACTGTCGGAAATGTCTCCAAACATGAACGCATCATCGAGCATTGGATTCGAAGCTGTTTGGCGTTCAAAATGCCTCGAGATAATTCCAAATCTGCCGATAACTCCCAAAGAACTTGGGGGAATCATGACGCGAGCGTTCTTGGCGATTTTACCACTGACGGTTGCACTTGGCTGCAACATCAAAAAAAACTCGAGCGAAAGTCAGGTTTCCAAGGCCGGAGGCTCGCGAACTTCATTCGTAACTCTTGCTGAAGTTCAGGACGCTGTCACGAAGATCGTAAATCAAAACCCAAACGAGGTTGCAGACCTCTTCTCATTTACCGGTAACTGCGTGGCAGTCTCAGATTCGTGGACACACAAATTCAAAGCGAACACCAAGTTTCCAGTTTACCAGGGGTCCATCAGTGGAACGATGTTTGTCAATGTCGGAGGAAAGAAACAATTACGAGATGCTAACCACACCTTCATCTTGTTCAATCCGGGAAGGCGAAACGAAATTATATTCGATCCCACATACGGACAGTTCATCTTGGACGCCCCAGAAATTTCGGGACTACCCCGCATGCTGCTCAAGCCAACAGCGGAGGCACCCAGCATCTATTTTAAACACTCTAAGAATTTAAGAATATTTACCACTCTTACAGATGACGCCACTGGCCACTACAATCCCGCTGAGTTCACCGAGTTCTTGTACGGATTCGGTCGATATTCGAAAAACCGAATGGTGGTTGGACCTTTGTAAACATCAGGCATAAAAGCAGAATCACCCTGCACATGACTCAGCTTTTAAAAAAAATTCTGTGTTAAGCCACAAGAATCACCATGAACTTTAAAGTGAATAGTCCTGCCACATGTCGGTCTGCAGAAATTGCGACATTTTGGCGAGTTGCGAAAACGACAGGGTGTGTTCGGCCCCTTCGCTGGAAACAAAAACACCGGCGCGAAGGAAGGCATCATAAGTGCGACCGCCAAACACATGGCTGAGCTGGCTTTGAGTGCGCATCTGAGCCCTGAGGAAAGCAGACCTGTGCAACTTGCTTGCAAGGCTTATCACTTCGTCGCGCTTGAAAAGTCCAGCATCGCCGTTGAGTTGAATCGCTGCCCCGAGCTGAACACTGTAGAGCTCAATCTCTGGCCTGACCAAATCAGACAACCACTGAAGCTGCGCGACCGCGAGCGCATTGTCGACAAGTGTCACGGTCTGCGCATCACGGTTCCAAGCCAGAATTCCGAGCTCTTCGAATGCCTGCAGGACAGACGTCACTACAGCCGCTGTCGATGTCGTTTCGGGCCAAAACAACTCGTCTTCCCAAAGGCTGCGCACGACAGCAGCCTGAGTCTCAATTGCAGTAAGTGACGCTGACGAAAAACCTTCACGAAGGCGTCCGTCGCGCAGACAACCGCGCACCAGAATTGTCGCAACAATTCCAGGAACTGCCAGCAGATGAAAAATTGTGCCTCTATACCACCACAAGTTGAGCTGCGCAGTTTCTGCAGGCTTGACGAAAATCGCTCCGAGTTCGTCTTTCACGGTCTGCAGAAAGCCCCACCGGACCGCAGAAGAAATCAAATCAGCCGGACGCTTGCGAGCCTCGTCCACCACGGCCCGCTGCGGTATCTGACTGGTAATAATTTCAGTTTCGCTCAGGATCGAATCGAGTTGTGCATCACCCGCAGAAACAGCCCAACCCACAAGCTCACCGCAGCGCCCCAAAACACTCCGCAGGGAGGACACCTTCTGCAGACACAGGTCGCCTTTCATGCCGTGCACTGCGCCTTCATTGCTGCGCGGATGAATCAACACGACCGATGCGAGCAATGCAGTGTCGGACGCCGTAGCGCTCGAATTGATCCCTTGATTGATTCTACGGGCAAGTTCACGGACCATAGCTTGGACCCGCGGGTCACGTGCATCAAAATCGGGCCGCAAATCCGCCAGCCGCTCGGGCAATGGCTCACGTTCAAGTGCAGCCGAAGAACGGCCAGCAATTGCTTGCGTGCGTGAAACGTAATCTGTCCAAAAGTCACCGAATCTCACCGGTGTTCCAAACGCCACTTCGACGCGCCCGTAGTTGCCGAAAAGATATCTGAGCGAACGAACGAGCTGAAAAAAGGACTCAGCTTCTTTTTTTGCTCCGCTCAGCTCGCGCGCGTAGGAATTGTCTTCCATGACTTTGTCGTAGGAAATGAACACGGGGCAAAAATACGTATTCTCGGCGCGACGTTTCAATATACTGGTCACGCACATCGACGTCATTCCGGTCTTTGGTACAAGGAGCCTGCCGATGCGAGAGCGTCCGCCCTCATGAAAAAACTCAAGTGGGTGCCCGTTGGTCAGCAGAAAATCAACGTAACTCGAGAAGACGGCACTGTAGAGCTTGTTGCCAGCAAAAGACCTGCGCAGAAAAAACGCCCCGCCACGACGGAGGATCGGACCTGCAGGAAAAAAACTCAAATTGACACCTGCGGCGATGTGCGGCGGTGCCAAACCTTTGCGCTTCATTAAATAAGACAACAGCAAATAGTCCAAATGACTGCGATGGCACGGGATCCAAATCACCTGACCCTGTTTGGTCACCTGCGCAACTGCATCGAGATTACGGACACGCACACCCTGAAAGATGCGCGTCCAGATGAAATCAAGCACCGTCTCCATTGCCCGGATGGTGCTGTAGTTGTATTTGGAGGCGATCTCTCGCAGATAGTATGCAGCTTTTTTCAACTGTTTGTTGGAACGGTCGGGAGAACCGATCAGCTTTTTGATTTCTTGACTCGCGAGAATACGCTGACTCACTGTCGCAAGATCGTAAACCACAGGACCACAGGCGGCTGTCCGTTCGCGCTGAAACTCAATCAACATCGATCTGCGCGTGCGCCGCCCGACGAGCAGCTCCTCGCCCTGTTCGGGCTCCTCGAGTTCTACAGGTGCGGCAAAATGCACGCGCAACAAACCGCCATGAATCAACAACATGAAAAATTTCTGAAAGATATTTTCTGTTCCCTCATCGGGGAACAAAGAACGCAGCAGAATATTGCGGTCGTTACGATCAGGAACGCGACTCCAAAAAACCTGAACCGGCATAAGAACGAGTTGCCCGTGCTTGACGCGATGATCATTCTGAAGAACTTCACTGAGCGCGGGGCTGAAATAATCCTTGCGGCTGCGCGGAATGAAACTGATCTTTCTGGTGCGCATCGACAACAAACCCGCATGCCTGAATCGGTTGGGCCTTGCCTCGTGCCAGATCCTCGGCATGCCGAGTTTTTTGAGCGCCTTGTTGACAGCGAGCAAATCGAGGACCGACATCCTCGGCAAAACGTAGATTACGTCTTTGCCTTCTGTGACCTTTTTGATCCATGCCTGCGGTTCTTCAGTCGGTGTCAGCTGCAGACGGAAGAGCAGGCGCAGGGGAGTCAACAAAAACAACCATCGGGAAAAATGCAGACCCAGCAGGCGGAACATCAAATCACCTTATTGTTGGTTTGCCCCCTGCCGAACGAAGTCCAGCAGAGTTTCAAGACGATCGGGCTCGTGAGTGAGAACAATGTTGTCGATGAGTCGGGTTTTGACTCCATCAGCACCCTGAACATAACCGGCAATCGCCAGAACGCTGTCCTGAGTGATTTTATCGCTGCACAGCGCAAGATTTTTCGCGTTCCTGATTTCGCAGTACTGTTGCTCGAAACCAACTTCAGAATTAAGAACCTCGAGCGCAGCCGCGAGGACTTCCGATGAATCAGCAGTTCCGGCCAGAAAACAATGTCCTGCAGCGCGTAATGCTCTCGGTATGCAGAGCGCAATTTTTCGAGCACCCTCATCAAGATAACGGTTGCGGCTGCTGAGCGCGAATCCATCTGCGTCACGCACCGTCGGCACGCCCATAATTCGGGTCGGGTGGTCAAGATCGGCAGCCATGCGTGCAATGATTGTGAACTGCTGAAAATCCTTCAGGCCAAAATAAGCCCTATCAGCAGACACACAATTTAAAAGCAGGAGCACCACTGTGCAGACACCGGCAAAGTGATTTGGCCGGTAGGCGCCGCAGAGCACGTCTGACATCTCCGAGACGTTGACCTGAGTCTTAAAATCAGCCGGATACAGTTCGTCCGCGTTCGGCGCAAAAACAATCTGTGCACCCGCTTTTTCACACAGCGTGCAATCGGCTTCGAAGGTGCGCGGATATTTCGCGAAATCTTCTTGCGGCCCAAATTGTTTTGGATTGACGAATATTGACACAACGGTGATGGAGTTTTCCTTGCTTGCCTTGCGCACAAGTGCGGCGTGGCCCTCATGCAGTGCCCCCATGGTCGGTACGAAACCGACAGTGGCACGAACACCCGCCTCTTCAAGCGTTGAACGCAAGGCAGCTATCTTGGTTTTCAGTTCATGACGGGTGCGGGCAACCAAAATCCCCAAAATTTTATCCCCCTAAATAGGCCTTTTGCAGGCTCTCATCATTGAGCAGCTGAGCGGCCGGACCACTCTGCACCACTTCACCGACCTCAAGAACATATGCTCTATGAGCAATGCGCAAGGCCATGCGCGCATTTTGTTCCGCGAGCAAAACAGTCATGCCGTCTTTGCGATTGAGCTCAAGAATTTTCTGGAAAATCTGTTGCACCAACAATGGCGCGATACCGAGACTGGGTTCATCAAGCAAAAGAAGAGAAGGCTTTGCCATCAATGCTCTGCCAATAGCCAGCATCTGCTGCTCTCCCCCCGAGAGGGTATGGGCATCTTGCGAGAGCCTTTCTTTGAGTCGCGGAAATAAATGAAAAATACTTTCGAGTTCTTTGTTGAGTTCCTGATGGGACGCTTTTCTTGCAAATGCTCCGAGCAGCAAATTCTCCCGCACCGACATATCAGGAAAAACAAGACGCCCTTCGGGTGACTGAGCAAGCCCCAGACGAACTATTTGATGGCTCGGCACAGTTGTCAGAGATACTCCCTTGAATTCAATCCGACCGCTCGCCGGCCGCACCAGTCCCGAGAGAGTGCGCATGGTTGTTGTTTTACCGGCTCCATTGGATCCGACAAAAGTCACAATTTCACCCTGATTCACATGAAAACTGACATTCTTGAGAGCGACGATGGCGCCGTAGCGAACGGTCAGATTATCGACGGAAAGAAGACTCACAGGCGTTCTCCTTGCGAATTGTCTTCGCCGCCGGCTTCAGTGTCGGCACCCAGATACGCTTCGATGACCTTGGGATCTCGCTGCACCTCAGTTGGTGTGCCCACACAAATCACTTCGCCGTGATCAAGCACTGTGATTTGCGAACAGAGGTTCATGACAAACTTCATGTCGTGCTCAATCAGCAAAACGCCGAGGCCGAAGCGGGCAACAATCTCGCGCACCAAGCCGGCCAGTTCATCCTTTTCGGTTGGGTTCATACCCGCAGCAGGTTCATCAAGAAGCAGCACTTTCGACTGCGTCATCAGGGCGCGGGCAATTTCAAGCTTGCGCTGCAATCCATAGGGAAGCGAAGTTGCCTCCCAATCGGCGTAATCCGATAGTCCGACAAACTTTAGAACCTCGAGTGCTCGGGCATGCAATCCGCGTTCGAATTGAACCGTCTTTGGCAATGCAAACAAACTCATCAGGCTCGTTCCACGCCGCTGCCAACTCAACGCCGCAATGACGTTCTCAAGGACATTGAGTCCGGCAAAAAGACGGATGTTCTGAAAAGTTCTTGCCACTCCGGCACGCGAAATCACGTGCGCACCACGGCCCGTCAGTTCATCACGCCCCAAATACACTTTTCCCTCGTTGGGGGTGTAGACACCGGTGATGAGGTTAAAGACGGTCGTCTTTCCCGCGCCATTCGGACCAATCAAACCGACAATTTGCCCGGCTGGAACGCTCAGCGAAAACTTCTGCACGGCCACCAAACCGCCGAACTTTATCGTCAGATTGTCGGCTCGCAAAAGGATGTCGGGCGCAGCGGCACTGCCGCCATTTTGAACGCTCATGACTTTCCTCCTGCAGCCACAGCTCCTACCGATGATTTTCTCTTCGGCAACAGGCGAACGATCAGCGACTGCAAACCCTTGGGGCTGAACAACATGACAAAAATCACGATGAGCGCAAAGTAGATCATCCTCTGCTCACGTATTGCCTCGGGGGCAAAGCGCAACACTTCGGGAACGGCAACAAGAATCAGCGCACCGAGCACGCTGCCAAACAAACTCGTCATCCCGCCGATGACGACCGCAAGAACGATGATCACACTGCGCGAGAAGTCTGCTTCATCGGGACTGATGAATTGCAGGGCATGCACATAGAGCGCGCCTGCAAGACCGGCAATCGCTGAGCCGATCACAAAAGCTGAAAGTTTGCTTGAGTACGTATTAATTCCCAGACTCCGCGCGGCGATTTCATCGTCACGGGTCGCCTGAATCGCCATTCCCAGACCGGTGCGGCGGAACCTGTGCAACATCCACCAGACCAATGCAAGAACTACGAAAACCCACAGCAGGGAGCTGAGTTTGGGAATACCCGTGAACCCACGGGTGCCACCGACGGCTTCAATATTTTTCAACGCTGTTCCAAGAATTTCGGCAAATCCAAGCGTTGCCATTGCAAGATAGTCACCCTGCAGACGCAGACATGGAACTGCTACCAGCAGACCGGCGAGCATTGCTGAAATGGCCCCTACGCCAAGCGAGAGAAGCATCATCACAAATGGTTGAGTGATTCCAAGCGCGGGCGCCGCATAAACCGTAAACGCTGCGGCGGAATATCCACCGACCGCGTAGAAGGCGGCATGCCCCAGCGAAAGCAGACCTGCACCACCCAGAATCAGTTGCAAACCCAGTGCCTGTATCGCAGTAATGCCAAAAAGCATGAGCGGCAGAATGGAGTATTCAATCAGCTGTTCCATCGCATCACACCTTGACCATTCGTGCTTTGCCAAGCAGACCCTGCGGACGCAGCAGCAAAACCAAAATCAGAATAAAAAATGCCGCACCGTCCTTGTAGGTCGAGAGGTCATAGCCAACCAACAGGCGCTCTGCGATACCAAGCACAAGCCCACCAACCAGCGCTCCCGGAATCACTCCAATTCCACCCAGAACTGCTGCTGCGAAAGCTTTCAAGCCACTTGAAATTCCCATGAAGGGCGTGACCTGATTGTCGGCCATGCCTTGCAAAAGACCAGCGACAACTGCCAAAGCGGCGCCGATGAAGAACGTCAGCGAAATGGTAAAATCGAACGGAACACCGACAAGCCGGGCCGCATTCGGCTGCAATGCCAATGCACGGATTCCGCGTCCGGGACGCGATCTTCGCAAGAACAATTCAAGACCAATGGTCACACCGACGGCAACAAGGAAAATCAGCAAGTCGCGATGCCTGATGACCAGATCACCCCAATCAAAAAGGCCCTCTGGCAACTGCGGCAGGACGACTTCGCCACTGCCTTTGACCGCAGCCGTCAGCCAATTCGTCACCGAACTATCAGGCAACTGTGCGGGGTAACTCTGCGGGTTGGGACCAAGAATCGCCTGAACCAAATTTTGCAGCAATAAACTCAGCCCAACCGCAGTGATCAATGGAGCGAGCTTTCCCGCTCCGCGCAGGGGTTTGTAGCAGAGCCGCTCCATGATGACCGCAAACAAGCCGACAAAGGTCATTCCCAAGGCCAGCGCCATCGGCCACGGCAGGCCCAGCGAGATAGCGTACATAACGAAGTACGCGCCCACCATGAACAATTCGCCGTGGGCAAAGTTAACGAGCTGCAGCACTCCGAAAACCATCGAGTAGCCAAGAGCGATGAGTGCGTAAACGCTCCCCACCGCGAGCCCGTCGACGATGTATTGAATGAGGTCAAACACCAGAACATAACCCTCAAAAATTCAGGGGGAAGGCCTCCAAATGGAAAGCCTTCCCGACAGTCAACTGCGACGGGTTTGAATTATGGGTTGACGCGGGTCAGGAATTTGAATTCCTTTTCAGTCGTCTGAACAATCACAGCAGGCTTGACCGCATTGCGGTTCGCATCAAGCGTGATGGTTCCCGTGATACCGTCGAAGTTGCGCATGCCGGCAATCGCGTCGCGAATCTTGCTTGGGTCGTTCGAGCCTGCCTTTTTAACAGCGGCGCGCATGAAGAAACCGGCGTCATAACCAAGGGCTGCCATAGCTCCAGGGTTTTCCTTGTTGCGGGTCTTGTACTCTTTCACAAACTCCTGAACGCGCGGATCGGTGTCGTCGGCAGCGAAGTGACTTGAAACGTAATGGCCTGTGGCTGCTGCAGGGCCGGCAATCTTGAACAGGTCAGGACTATCCCATCCATCTGTTCCGAGGAACTTGGTATTGAGCTTCAGCTCTTTTGCCTGACGCAGAATTGAACCCACCTGTGTGTAGTACCCGGGGATAAAGACAACGTCCGGCGCTGCCTTGCGCACCTTGATGAGCTGAGTTTTGAAGTCGCGGTCTTTTTGCGAATAAGAAATGACCAAATCGTCTTTGATGGTCCCGCCTGCCGCAATAAATGCCTTCTTGAATGAATCACGCAGTCCGCGGCTGTAATCGGAGTCGGAGTCAACCAAAATGGCAGCCGTCTTGGCCTTGAGAGTTGTGGTCGCAAATTTCGCCATCACCGCACCTTGAAAACTGTCGACAAAACAGATGCGCGAAATGAAATCCTTGCCTGCTGTGATCGTGTCGTTGGTCGACGCGTGGGTCATCAGCGGAATTTTTGCTGACTGAGCAGCGGTCGACGCAGCAATCGTGTTTGAGCTGGCAACTTCGCCGATGATCACATTGACCTTGTCAGTCGAAATGAGCTTGTTGACGGCGGCAGCCGACCCCGACGGAGTCCCTTGGGTGTCTTCGACCTGAAGCTTGACCTGCGGTGCGTCCTTGCCGGCTTTTTCAAGAGCGAGCTTGAGCCCGTTGAGTGATTCCTGGCCGAAGGTGGCTTTGTCACCTGTCAGGGGCAAGATGACCCCAACTTTAACTTCACCAGCCGCAGCACTTGCCAAAGAAGAAATTCCCAGACCAAGCGAGCAGAGAGCGGCTGACAAAACTGTAAGTGCAACGCGGCGCGACGGATGACTGTGCATGGTCATGGGAACTCCTGTGTGGCCCTGGTAATGTTCCGTAGGGCAGAACTCTGGTTTATGAACATGAAGACCTATCTGGTATGTCACCAGAGTCGGGAAATTTCAAGTGACTCAACACCGGACTGCACGCCAGAGGGGCATCCAATGCGCATTTGTATCGCACAAACCCGTATCAAAGCCGCAGCACCTGAAGACAACTTCGCCGAAATCGAAAAAGCAATCGCGCAGGCACACTCAGAACAGGCAGACGTGATCATTCTCCCAGAGATGGCATTGCCGGGATACTTTGTCGGCGACGGTTGGGAACGTCCCGCGTTCATCCAAAAGTGCGAGGATTTCAATCACCGCATTGCAGCACTGAGTGGCGATGCGGTGGTGATTTTTGGCAGTGTCGCAACAGATCCGCGCGCACGCAATGAAGACGGCCGATTGCGAAAATTCAACGCGGCGCTTATCGCCCAGAATGGAAAATTGCTTAATAATCCCTGTATCGGCATGCCGTTTTGGCCAAAAACTTTGATGCCCAACTACCGTGAATTCGACGACTCGCGGCACTTTTTTGATACGCGCAAGCTGGCGGCCGAGCGCCAACAAAGCATTCAATCTCTGCTTAAGCTCTTTACGCTCACACTGCGCAACGGCCAGACTCTGCGGCTTGCGCTCGGCATCTGTGAGGACGCATGGTCAGACGACTACCCGCTCAATCCCTACGAACTCATGAGCTCCCACGGCGAAAAACCGGATTTAATGGTGAATATCAGTTGCTCACCATTCACACTTGGAAAACACGCTCGAAGAAAGAAGCTCTTTGCCGGACTGAGTAACAAATTTTCCTGTCCAGTGGTTTACGTGAACGCCGTCGGCTCGCAGAATGTCGGCAAAACTATCTTCACTTTTGACGGTGACAGCGGAGTTTACACGCCCTCCGGATTTCATGGCATTGCACCAGCGTTTGCAGCCGCAACGCGCACGCTCGACCTGCAGTCGGTCGCAAACACGACCATCGCAGATGAACGCCCGTTGTCCGAAAGTTCCGCACGCAACGAAGAATTGCTGACTGCGCTTGAGGCCGGTCTTTCCTTTGTCAAAGATGAGTGGAAGCTCGAAAAGGTTGTCATCGGTGTGAGCGGCGGCATCGACTCCGCCCTGTCTGCGGTTTTGCATGCACGAGTCTTTGGTGCGCAAAATGTTTTCTGCGTGAACATGCCGTCGCGCTTCAATTCACAGCTTACGATTGGTGCGGCGCAAAAATTAGCAAAAAATCTTGGCTGTTCTTTCGCATCGCTCAGTATCGAGGAATCCGTCCAACTCACCCTCAACCAACTCGACGATGCCCGACAGCAGGGTTTACCCTTGCCGAGCCTACTCAATCCGCTCGTTGCAGAAAATATTCAGGCGCGCGACCGCGGATCGCGGATTCTCTCGGCAACCGCATCCGCTCTTGGAGCGGTTTTCCCCTGCAACGCAAACAAGTCGGAAACGACCGTGGGATATTCGACCCTGTATGGCGATCACGCGGGCTATCTCGCACCCATCGCTGACCTATGGAAGAGCGATGTGTATGGCCTCGCGAATTTCTACAACCAAGAAATTTTTTCTCGCGAAGTCATTCCGGCAGAAACAATGCAGGTCATCCCGAGTGCCGAGCTCTCTGCGGAGCAAGACGTCGCGCAGGGCAAGGGTGACCCGCTCTGCTATCCCTACCACGATGCGTTGTTCAGACTCTGGGTCGAAGAATGGAACCGTTTTGACTTCGACAGCACGCTTGCAGCCTATGATGACGGTACGCTGAAAAATCGACTCTCTGATGAAGCTGTTCAGCATCTGAATCGGCTCTTTCCGACGCGGGAAGAATTCAAGTCTGATCTCAAACGCTGGTGGAATGCCTACACCGGCATGGGTGCATTCAAGCGAGTTCAGGCTCCTCCTGTTCTGGCAATCACGCGCCGCTCTTTTGGATTCGACCACCGCGAATGCGTGGGCTTTCCCAGACAGTTGTAGCAGCATGTCAAAAAACCTTAATTGACGCCTATAAGTCACTCGTCAGACAATCTCCTCAGGTTGAATATTTTCAACCTGAGGAGGAAATCATGCTGACAAAAATTTCGCTCGGTGTCGCGGCTGTCATGGTCTCAAGCGCGTGCGTAAAGAATCAATATGATTTACAAATGCGTCTCCTCTCGGAGGGCAAGGAAATTTCCGCCCCGCGTGTGACTGTTCGAGAGGGCGAGAAGGCGACCATCATTGAAGAATCAGCCAATAAAAAGACACAAATCGATGTTCTCGCAAAAGAACTACAAAACTCGATTGCTCTTGATGTGAACGTGCGCACCAGCGAAACCGGTCAGACGGGCAGCCTTGTGCATACCGGAAGTTTTTTGATTAATGTTACGCCGAATGAAAAAGCACAGATAAACTTCAACAAAGATCAGACGGATAGTGCGAAGTTCATTTCCACCCTTGAGATCACCGCGAAAAAGAGAGAAACAGCACCTCAGCTCACGACGGCAGGAAATTCAACTCTGACCAGAAGGGTGAATGATTTGAAGTAATCATTCACCGGCGCGGAAAATATTTCTTCAGCAGATCGTTGTCTTTTTTCCATACGCGGCTGCCGCGCGTGACCGTGGCGATACCCACACGCAGCTTCTCCGAAATTTCTCGCTGCGGCACGCCCTGAGCCAACCCGTCGAGAATTTCGAGACGCTGCACAAGTGCTTCAATTTCAGACGGCGTCAGCAATGATCTGAGAAGATTCATTGAATCATCAAGATTTGCGCGGCGAATAAATTGAGTGAGTGCTGAAATGGAAGGTTCAGTGGCGTCCATGGTCTCTCCGGCGATGTCGTTTGAGCGGGGACCATGCCAAAGCCTGCGCTCGGCTCACAAGCCATTGTACGGAAATTTCGGCAGATTGAACTCAGCCTGCCTTGGGGGGCAGTTCGACAGGACGCACTTCGGTTGCAGCGTCCGCCACAAGGGCGGCTTCCGACAGGTGGTCAGGCTGCGAACGCGACACATAGCACACCGTATCCACGTAAGTGACGACGTTCTTCAGGAAATGCCGGCGGGCGCGGACAACACATTTGTTTCGCGAAATATCCAGATTCAGCACCGGATCGCGGGCCTCACCGCGGCGGTAGATCTTGAGGCGAAGAAAATCGACCTTTGGATCGGGGTCAAATTCAATCACAGCGGCTTTGAACTCATCCCACTGGTACTTGTGCTCGCGGAATCGAGTACAGACGCGTAGTCCCGTCAATCCGACCATGATTCGCTTGATGCCCGTCATCTGGATGACCGCAAGCCACAAAGACGGAAGCAAAACGAGAAAGAAGAATGACAAAGCCATCGCCATAACTTCGTTTGCATTGGAGAAGTTCACCTGCGAACTCGAAATGAGGAAGAGCGCGCAGCCCATGAGTCCTACGATAGACACCCACAACTGACTGCCAGGAAAGGCATAGTACCAGCGCCCCTCGGAGGTCAGCTCACTAAACAAGACCGCCTCACGCTCTTCGCTCGCACGCTGTTCGATTTCCTGCACAACTTCATCTGTTGGATTGGGAAGCTGGGAGAGCGCAATCAGAGCCTGATAGGATTCTTCAAAGCGTCCCCAAGAATCAAGGATTTTGGCCTTCATTCTCAGAGCTTCGGGATTGCGTGGCGCCAGATCCAGCAGGTTGTCCAGAATCTGGAGTGCACCCTGCCCGTCGCCCGCGTCGTAAAGTTTTCGCGCTTCATTTACATGCTTCATAAAGCCTGTTTCGGCGAAAACTGGGGAATTATGAGCATCCAACAGCCACGAAAATGCCGCCGAGCCAAGCGGCTGGCGGCATTTTCGTAGAAAAACAAGGAAACTCAAAATCTTGAGGATTAACCCTGTGCAACAACCCAGATCTTGAATTCAGCTGCAACTTCTGGGTGGAGTTTGACCGAACCACGGTACACGCCGACGCGTTTGATGTCGTCGAGGATGCTGATGGCGCGACGGTCGAACTCAAAACCTTCAGCCTTGAATGCCTCAGCGAGCTCTTGAGTCGTGACAGTTCCGAAGATTTTGTCCTCTTCACCGACAGCCTTTTGAACGGTCAGCGAAACTGAGCCGATTTGAGCAGCCAGCTCTTTTGCTGTGGCGAGAGCCTTGGCTTTGCCAAGCTCAGCCAAGCGCAGCTGGTGGTCCAGCTGTGACTTGTTTCGGGCATCCGCGAGGATTGCCATCTTGCGTGGAAACAAGAAGTTACGGGCATAGCCAGCCTTGACCTTCACAAGGTCACCGATATGGCCAAGGTTTGGGACGTTTTGTTGAAGAAGAACCTGCATGAGTTTGACCTCGGTCGTGAATCGTCGTCTATCCGAAAAACGGAAACATCCGCCTACACCGCATTTTTGGTTTTGGCAAGCCGCTTTCTAAAATCATATGCATTATCGAGCAAGCCGAGCACCGCAAGAAGAGCGACCAGAGTCAGAGCTCCCCCCTGCAAGCCGCTCACCAACAGCAGAACCACAAAGATGACTGCAAGTGCGGGCAATGGCCTGACGCGCGCGTGAATCACCAATGCCCCTTGCACAGCAAGTGCGGTGAGTGTCCCGAGTGCGAAGAGCGCAGCCCAGACCAACCACTCACCCAGCGGCGCTGCTGGCCACCAGTCTGCAGGCAATGCATCGGTCTTCCATAGGCTTGCCACGTATACCAATAGAGCCAATGCAGGCAGCGAGGCCCAAAGCGGAACAGCGAACTCACGCGTGTTCCAGCCCTTCCCGCTTGTGAAATTGAATCTGAAGCCAAGAACGTCGGTGGCTCTTCCGGGGGTCGGCTCGCGCAGGAATTTGCGCAGGAAAACACTGAAGCCTGAAGAGGCTGCCCGAGGCACGGCGGAAGGGACCTTCTCGTGCCCTTCGATACCAACTCCCAGCGTCCCAGCCTCTCCCCGCAGCCTTTTGCCGGCAGCGAGCCCGCTGAGATTTTCTTGCGTTTGCTCAAGCAAATCGACCATCTGCTTGGGAAACTCGCCTGTTCTCTGCAGCACGTAGGCGATGACACCGCGAATGCGCTCTGCCTGAGAAAAGGCAACATCGATCAGCACTACAGTACCCAGCAACGATGCCAAGATCGACACCGACAACGCGCCGCTTTCGCCAAAGAGAAGTAAGGCAAGTCGCTGCCAGTCGGCGAAGTCGACAAACTTTTGCAGAACTTCGAGAAACTGCGATGACGCAAGCTGTTCGAACATCTGCTCCTTGTTGAGCCCCTGCCGTTCGGGAAGACGGTTCAGTTCTGCCTTGACCCATTCGCGCACGTTAATTCCTCGCGGAATCTGCAGCAAACCGCTGACGAAGAACACAACTGGCAGGGCAAGCACACCCGTCGCAATCCAAACTGGTTTGTTGCGAGACCTGATCACCAACACAATCGCAAGCAGGGGCGCACTGAACAACCCCGTCATTCCGGCCATTGCAAAAGCCGGAGCCTGAAGAACTATGCCGAGCGCATACAGCGAAAAGGAAACCGCGGTGAGAAGAAAAATCGAGGTTCTGACGCGCAGAACCGAGGCCACCTGCGCCACGTGATAAGCGGCGAGCGGCAGAACAAAGGCCAAAAGGCTTATCGCAATCAGGATTCCCGTGAAGAGAAGACCCGCGGAACGCTTCTGCGCCGCGGGCCTTTGCTGGGGATTTCCTGATGGGATCTGCTTCCAATCGGGAATTTGATTCATGCTGAACGTCTCTCAGAGTTAGCCAGCAGGACGAAGGGCAATCACTCTTCGTCACGTCCGCCGCGGCGAGCCGACATGGAGTCGCCTTCAGCGCGCTCGCGAGCCTGTTCAGCTGCTCTTGTCGCAGCCGCTTCAGCCTGCTTCTGCAGCTCAACACGGCGAGCTTCGATGTTGACCTTGTCGGCCAGCTTGATGATGAGGCTGCGCAGGACGTTTTCGTCCAGCTTCAGGATACGCTCGAGCTCGCGCGCGTTGACTTGCTCGGTCGCAACGTCAAACACATGGTACACGCCGCGTGTCACCTTGTTGATGGGATACGCGAGCTTACGCACGCCCCATGTATCCTTGCGGATGATTTGACCGCCATTGTTGGCGATAATACCTTCCCAGCGGGTCAGCATTTTGCTGAGCTCTGCTTCTGGAAGGTCAGGTTTGGTGATGATCATTGCTTCGTATTCGCGCATTTCAAAAACTCCTTCTGGATCGCTGCATACACACGTGAGCCCCTGCCTAACATTTGCAGGGGCAAGGAGATTACTCAGGCCGACCCGCATAACCGCTCTTAAGGAGACATGCAAGCTTTCTTGGCCCTCACTCGGTTTAATTCCCCTGCTCCTGTCTATTTCGCAGCCGGCAAGCGCCTCGGCCGATGGCGGAACCGGTCCAAAACCCTCTTCTCGAAAATGCACTGCCTCACTCCCTTTGAGCGCGTCGATTGCCGGTGTGTTTGCGGCCGATTGGCGCTGCAAGGGAACCTTTCAATGGACCATTCAGGCAGGGATAGTGGGATTCGCCTGGAAGAGATGGCTTCCCTACGCGACGGGCAAACTTGCCGTGGGGTATCCGCCGGAGCATCCGGGCCCCGCAGCGGGTCATCAGCCGACAAGTTCCAACTGGCAGATGGTCGGGCAGGTCTCCTACGTTTTTCTACCAGACGGAGCGTTTGCAAACCTCGACAGACTTGCCGCGCGTTCTTCGATCACCACTCCAGCACTGCAGCAGTGGGGTCTGCTGGCAGACGCCGATGCTTCGCTGACCCTGCGTTTGAATGCAGAGGATAAAAACTCGTTCTTCAATTCCTACTCAATCAAACTCTGGCAAACCCTGCCGCCGCAATGGCGGACGCTGGGTGCACTGCGCGATACACGCGATGCCGAACTGCAGGGCCTCATTTTTCAGACTCATCTCGACAAAGACAACTGGAGCGGAACATTCGGCGTCGGGCGGATGGCGATTGCCCTCGATAAAATCTCGCTGTCATTCTTTTACCCGAAGGCAGAGCTGACCTATCATCTGCAAAGTTCATCCACTCCGCTCTGAAGTGCATAACAACAGAAAGACATCCAACGTGTTCCGTCTGCGGCAGCAAAGCATCATCGCAATTTCTCTGCTCGCCTGTGCGTGCCGCATCAGCGAGCGCAAGGATGAGCTTTTTTCGGATACTGACGCGGCTCTCACCGATTTGAACAGCGGTCAGCCCGTCAGCGGTATTTTGCTGTCGGTCGGCGCCGCATCGGCACCCTTCATTCCCGACAAACCAATCGCGCTGAGTGGATACGGCGGAATCGGTCGCAGACATCTACCGATGCTTTTTTTCCCAGGTGGTGAAACAGCCTTTTGCCGGACTCACGAAAAAATCGACAATCCGCCGCGCATCAAATCAGCCGTCTTTGATGTGCAGGAAAGCGGCGGCGGGAGAAAAAAACTTGCACTCATTTCTCTTGATCTTGTCGCCGTCACGGCCGACATCACACAAAAAACGCATGAAGCCCTGGCATCAGTGATTGCCGGCTTCACTCCCTCACTTGCAAACACTCTGGTGCTCGCAAGCCACACTCATTCCGGTGTTGCCGGACTGACGCGCCACCCGCTCTGGAGTTCGTTTGCATGCGACACCTTTAATAAAGATCTCAGCGAACAATATTTCTCTCTGCTGCGCCGTGTTACCGCGGATGCCATCGGTAAAGCGAGACCACTGAAAAGCATTGGCCAAATCGAAAGCAATTTGCCAGCACTGCTAAAAAGCCGCTTCGCCGGAATGCCTGCAGCAGATGCGGTGAGCCTCACTGCATTTGAAGATGCGGAAGGAAAGATTCCGTTCGCTGTCGCGCAGATGGCGGTCCACCCGACGTTCTATGGACCGCGTGATTTGGTTTTGTCGGCCGATTTGGTGGCTCCGTTGGAGGCATCCATCAGGACTAAATCCGGCGCGGAAGAAGTTTTTCTGCTGCAAACGGCGATCGGCAACATGGACGCCAACCTTGCAGGTGCAACTCCTGAAGCATGGGCCGGACAAATTGCCGAAGGGCTGAGCGCGGGAGCTCGAACACAAACCGACCAACTTTCAATTTCAACCTCGGCCGGATTTGTCGGCCTGCCCGCCCCCGAGGTCAACTGGCAGGCCTGCGGCGCTTCGTTCGCTCAGCCTTTTGTTTCCTTGCCAATTCTTAAAGATCTTCCCGCACGTCTGCCCTATACCCGCTGGAATCTGAATAACACTTCAAACATTTTTCTCGCCGGCGAATGGACCAGAAATGCCGCTGAAGAGATCCGAACTTCTATTTCCGCTGCGCAGACGACACCCGGTGCGGTAAAGATTTTTTCGCTCGCAAACGACTACACCACCTATCATTTGAGCAGCGCTGACTATCAAAAAAAATCACTTGAATCGTGCCAGTCGATTTATGGCAAAAATGCAGTCGAGAAGATCAGCGCTGCCTTGCGCGAGAACCTTCAGAATTAACGATCTTTGCCTTCGCCGTCCAAGCAAACAAGAACGGAATCGCCACAGCCGAGAGTGTCCACCAAATCAACCAGCCAATGTCGCCATGAATCGCACGCATGCCGTGATGCATGCCTTCGTGCTGCAAACTCTGCGGCAAAAAATACATCAACAGGCAGCTCACCAGCGTGGATAAAACGGGAAGCCACCAGTAGCGGACAATCAAGCGCCTGCGCTGAAAGCGATCCAGAAACGAAAATAAAAAAATCACCGGCACAATCGAAAAAACTACTCCACAGACAATCGGACACAGCGGATCCGGCAATCTGTGCAGAACAGCCGCAACGCTTTGTGAGAAGCCGGTCAGGCCAAATGAATATTGCGAGCATACCGAAAGAGAACTGAAATAACCCAACACCGACAGCAGCACGAATGACAAGAAAAAACGTTTCCGAGAGCGATTCAGCTCCGCCGATATTCTGGATTCTGTCTTTTGCATCCGTTCGCCGACCACAGCAGGAATTTCGCCGGCAGCACCCTCAAATTCCTTCAATTCGTCACTGTGCTTCATTTGCCGCCCTCCCCTTCGTCACGAGAGACGAACCAAAGCCTGAGTTTCTCGACAGCCCGGCTGTATATCTTGCGCAGGGTTGCCTCATTTTTTCCGGTTTCATCGGAGATCTGCCGAAAACTTTTTTCATCGATGATCCGCTTCTCCACCACGAGCCGTTGGACATCGCTGAGTTGCTCAAGACTCTCGCTCAGCTCGTCAGCCGAGTTATGCCAATCGGGCTGATTGGCCTGCAGCTGTGACTCCCTTCGCTGCGTGTCTTCTGCCCCCTGTAGGGATCTTTTCCGCACTGCAAATTTCCTGATCTCGTCCAAACACGCGTTGTGAACAATGGCGAAAAACCAACTGAGCGCACGCTCGCCTTTGCGATATTGATGTATCCGTGCGTGCAACTTGACGAAAACATCCTGAACTATGTCTGCGGCCGATTCCGGATGGTGAACTTTACGCAATGCATAGTGGTACACCCTGTTTTTGTGGCGCAGAAAAAAAAGCTCGAATGCCGCAGACTCGCCCTGAGCATAACGCTCAAGCAGCTCTTCGTCGGTTTCGCCGTTTTTATCCAAATCCATTTTCGTCCGTCCGCCGATGCCCAGAACTCACAATGTGCCGCGCGAGTGCTAAAAAATGTCGTCTTTTCAGATTATTACAAAAAACTTCAAAATCAC
Organism: Pseudomonadota bacterium; assembly: GCA_039799905.1. GTDB lineage: Bacteria > Bdellovibrionota_B > Oligoflexia > Silvanigrellales > Silvanigrellaceae > RFOM01. The sequence goes on from JBDLRP010000039.1 coordinate 141,111, forward strand.
TGTCACGAACTGAAACCTGCGTACGTAATCATATACGAAGCAAAACAGAGGATGTGACTTATGAAGAATTATAACGTTAATTTAGACTGCTTTAAGAATAAAGCATGTCTGCTGACAGCAACAGCCTGTGCATGGCTCGCTTCAACCGAAGCTAATGCCCATCCCGTGGTCTTTTCTGGCGGGACTGCGCTGATGGGGCATCAAATGGAGGACATGTCGGAGTTTGAGGTGGTTCACTCACCCACCGCGCGGACAGGCCTTGGCTTAAGCGTAACCCGACACAAGCATGCCCATGAACTTATTTTCAAGGGTGCGGGTTTGCTCTGGCGCGGAAACTATCCCGACTTTCAAGCGAACGTTTACGCGGTCGCCGGTGCCGGCAGGCAGTTTGCGCGCAGCCACGCAGGCGACTCAACCTCGCCGCTGATGAAGCGGATTCATGCCAATCCAGCTCTGTATGAATGGGCTCTCTCTGCAGACGGTGAGGACAGACAAATCTACACCATGAGTGAGTACTCGGAAATTTATGATGGGAAAGGTTTATTGCGCCAGTCGGGCAAACTCCGCCTCGGCTTCGCTCCCTACAAGGCAGACAGCAACGAGATGTCTCTTTGGGGTATCGTTGAATGGCTGCCGGAGAAGCCGGCGGGCGATCGTAAATGGCTGCACGAAGTCACGCCGATGCTACGGATGTTCTATAAAAATGCTTTAATTGAAGCGGGCAGCAGCCTCAACGGCAAATTCACTTTCAATTACATGTTTCACTTTTTCAATTGAGTCCAAACGAGGAGGTTCGAAGTTATGAACAAGGTTATTCGTCATATTACGGTAGTGTCTTCACTGGCCTTAGGAGTGCTGATGAGCGGAATTGCCTTTGCAGATGACGTCAAGGTGAGTGTTAATGGGATGGTCTGCGGCTTTTGCGCTCAGGGAATCACCAAGAAGCTGAACAAAACCGAAGCTGTCGAGAAAGTGAACGTCGACCTAGAGAAAAAGGTTGTTTCCTTCAGCACACTCGCGGGCAAGCAATTCGACGATGCGGCCATCACAAAACTCATCACAGATGCAGGATATTCGGTCGTGAAGATTGAGAGGAGCAAGCCGTGAGCAGAGTCTGGGGCAGCCTTGCACTTTTGAGCAGTTCTGCGACGCTCGTCTGCTGCGTGATTCCTGCGCTGCTCGTGGCTCTTGGATTCGGAGCCACGCTGGCCGGACTCTTTTCGGCTGTCCCGCAGCTCACGCTTCTCAGCGAACACAAGGAAGTCGTTTTCGCTTTTGGCGGTATCATACTCGGGGCGGCCGCATATGCGCGCAGCCGTCCTGAAGCACAAACCTGTCCAGCCGACCCAATACTCGCGGCTGCCTGCCGTCGTTCAAAAAAATGGGGCTCAGTTTTGTTTATGACGGCCCTCGCGCTATACTTTGGCTCGTTATTTTTCGTTTTTATTTTGCCGAAGTTGATAGCCTGATTCCCAATGGAGAACGAGACATGGACGCCCCACTCTATGCAATTCCGCTCAGCGACATTAAGGGAAGACCAATGAACCTTGAAGTTTTTCAAGGCAAAGTCCTCCTGATAGTGAATGTGGCCTCAAAGTGCGGCCTGACACCACAATACGAGACGCTCGAAAAAATCTACGAGAACTACAAAGCCAAAGGCTTTGAAGTTCTTGGTTTTCCCGCCAATGAATTTCTTGCTCAGGAACCCGGAACAAACTCCGAGATTCTCGAATTCTGCGAAATGAAGTTCGGAATTAAATTCCCGATGTTCTCGAAAATTGTCGTCAAGGGCGATGGAATTCACCCATTGTACGAACACCTGACAACCACTCTTCCGACTGCGACAAAGAATGCGGCGAGCGACTTTGAGCAACGCCTTGAAGGCTTCGGACAAAAGCGCAACAAACCGGAAGACATTCTCTGGAATTTTGAAAAATTCCTTGTGTCACGGACCGGCCAAGTCATCGCCCGATTTGCTCCGGACGTAAAACCGGACGACCCTCTTCTCATCAGCGCCATTGAAAAAGCACTCGTCTGAACGAGTGCTTTTTTTTTTGCTTTCACAGATAAACCGACAGAGCGATTCCTTGAACAGAAATCGTCAGTGACCGTCAGAACCACTGAGATGAATGTTGGGCAACAAACTGTCGACGCTGTCGTGTTTGACGTTTTCGTCTTTCTTTGATGTCTGCTTTTCGCCCACTTTGCGTTTCACGGCATCGCGCTCTAGCAGATAATCCTTCGTGTAAACCCATTTGCGTTCAGCCAGTCCGGCCATTGAATACTCAGGCCCGAGGCGGATTGCATCCACAGGACATGCCTCTTCGCAATAACCGCAAAACACGCAACGCAAAATGTCGATTTCGAATCGCACGGGATACTTCTCGACACCCTTGTCTGGACTCTCGCCCGCGACAATCGTGATGCACTGTGCAGGGCAGTTCGTCGCACACAGGAAACACGCCGTACAACGCACGCGTCCGTCGGGACGCTTGGTTAGAAAATGCGCTCCCTTGAATCGATCCGAATATTGATATTCGACTTCCGGCCACTGGACCGTGTTGGACTCCTCAAGACCAAAAACTTGCTTGGTAAAGGTCACCAACGTGGTCCCCAGCCCAAGCAGCGAGGTCGCAAGATAGCCATTCTTGAAATTGCGCTCGGGATCCCGAGAGACATTCACATATGCCATGCGTCATTCTCCTCGCATTAACCAGCAGTGTGAGCGAGCTTGCCCACTTCCGCAAAATACTCATCCACAGCTTTGACGTTTGTGAAGACTGGAGGATTGGCCTTGAGCTTCTGTGCCACTCCGTTGAAATTGACAAACGTCCCGCTCTTTTCTGCAAAGGTCTTCACCGGAACCCGCAACCAGAATTTCTTGACCGCATCCGTGAGCGAATTGCCGAAGTACACAGCCTTCTTCATTTCCGAAAAACGGCTCAGAGCCTTCTGCAGATTCGGATATCCAGACTCAATTTCAGGTCCCATGACGATTGTCGCTTCGGGCGAAATTCCAGCCAAAGCTGAAAAGTCGCCCTTGAGCATCGTAGGCTGAACACCTTGCTCCTTGAGAACGTCCATCATGCCGCGCGTGTTGGGGTTGCGATCACCGCGGAAAAGAATTCCGTCAAAGTCGTCGATCTTTTCTGACTCATCGCGCCAGACGAAAACCTTCGGCATGCCTTTGAGCACGGTTTTAAGCGACGCCAAAACGCCCGCATACTCTTCATTTGTGTATTGAGCCGTCAAGACTAGAGCAACCTTGTCGGCAGAGAGTCCCTTCACTGTATCTACGACTGCCTGCAGGGCTGCCGCAGACGAAATGGATTGCCCGTTCAGCAGCGGAGACGCCAGTCGCGCAGATGCGTTGAGGTGCTCGTACATCGTACGGCCCGTATCACACATCCAGTGCCCGTTCACATCTGCGTTGTGACGTGGTTTGAGACGATAATATTCACGCTGATTGCTATTTTGGAACAAGTTGACGTTGCAGCCCGTTGAGCATCCCGGACACACCGTCTTGGTTTCCTTGAGGAACCACACGCGGCATTTGAAGCGGAAATCCTTAGCCGTAAATGCGCCGACGGGACAAATATCCGCAAGGTTGTAGCTGTAGTTGTGCTTGATTTTGCGATCTGGATAGGTGCCGATGGTGGCCTGATCGCCGCGGTTGAAGATTCCAAGTGTGTTGGTTTTGGTCACCTCGTCCTCGAACCGCACACAGCGCGAGCACAGAATGCAGCGCTCGGTGTCCAGCACCAGAGTCTCGCCAACATCAAGTGCCTTGGGCTTGAGAACCTTTTGGTCTTCCATCTGCGACTGATATTTGCCTACCTTCATGTAGTAATTCTGCAGTTCGCATTCGCCTGCCTGATCGCAGATTGGACAATCCAGAGGATGGTTGATGAGGTGGAACTCCAACGCCCATTTGTGCGTTTCTTTCACTTCATCTGAAACGGTATCAACCTTCATGCCTTCGCTTGCCGGCGTGTTGCAGGCAATCTGAAGCTTCGGCATGCCTTCCACCTTCACCATGCAAAAGCGGCAAACTCCCGCAATCGACAGGCCGGGGTGCCAGCAAAAATGCGGCACAGATACGCCAGCCTTCTGCGCTGCGTCCATGATTGTACTGCCCGCAGGAACAGTGACCGACTGATTATTAATGCTCAAGGTGACCTGATTTGACATCGTGCTTACCCTTGTCCGTGAGCAGAGCTCTTGTTCTTGTAATATTCCAAAAACTCATGCGCGAATTTTTGCGGGATGCTGCGCGCGGGTCCTGCAGCGGCTTCCGAAAACGTACAAATAGTACGTCCCATCATCTTGCCGGCGACCTCAGCGATCTTCTTTTCATCTCCGACTTGTCCTTCGCCCTGAAGAATTCCGCGCGACATTTTCAGCAACCAGCCGGTGCCTTCGCGACAGGGCGTGCATTGTCCGCAGGATTCGTCTTTGAAAAAGTGCATCAAATTCTCGAGAACCCCAACCATGCTGACGTCTTCAGGAATGACAATCACTGCACCTGAGCCAAGCATCGACCCTGCGGCTGCAAACGCTTCGTAGTCCATGGTCATTGTTTCGACTTCGGCGGCAGTCAAAACGGGAGCGGATGCTCCACCCGGAATCACTGCCTTGAGCTTTTTGCCGCCGATGAGTCCACCGCAGTCTTCATAGATGAAGCGCTTGAGCGGATATCCAAGTGGAAGCTCATAGCAACCCGGGCGCACGACGGGCCCGCTGATGTTGAATAGCTTTGTACCCGCTGATTTCTCCGTACCGAATTTCTTGTACGCCTCTGCGCCGTTGCGGATGATCCACGGCACGACTGCGAGCGTCTCCACGTTGTTTACAATGGTCGGTTTGCCGAGATAACCCTTCACCGCAGGAAACGGCGGCTTCAGTTTGGGCTGCCCCTTCTTTCCTTCCAGCGAGCTGATCAGTCCTGTTTCTTCTCCGCAAATGTATGCACCGGCGCCGATGTAGACATCCATGTGGTGCTTGAAACCCGTACCCATGACGTTGTCGCCGAGGTATCCGGCAGCATAGGCTTCTTTGATGGCCTGCTCGCACCAAGCAATTTCTTCGTAGAACTCGCCACGGAGATAAATGTAGCTCTTGGAGGCGCCAATGGCATAAGCCGCAATCAGCTTGCCTTCGATCAGCATGTGAGCGTTGAGTTCGGCAATGTAACGGTCTTTGTAGGTACCAGGCTCACCTTCGTCGAAGTTGGTGATGAGATATTTTTCGCCTTCGCCCTTGGGAACAAAGCCCCATTTCATCCCGGTCGGAAAGCCGGCGCCGCCGCGCCCGCGAAGTCCAGATGCCTTGACGATATTGATAACTTCTTCCTGCGACATTTTGCCCTTGAGAATCTTCTCAAGAGCAGCATAGCCACCGTGCTTTTTATAAACTTCGAGCGACCTGCTGTTGGGAATTCCTTCAAGTTCTGTGAGAATCTTGAATTCGTTCGGCTGACGGCCGTTGTATGCACTGTTCATTACCGGCATGCTTCACCCCTCACTTTTGCGCCGCACGGGCAGCCAAATCGGCTGCACATTTTTTTGCCGCGGCAGGAAGCTCTTTTTTGCTGTAATCGTCCATCAATTTGCGCGCGAGTTCGGGCGTCACGTTCAAGTGACGGTCCTTGTTCACCAGCGCCACCGGCGCGTATCCGCAAACACCAAGACATTCGACTTTGTGGCACTCGAACGGAATCGGCTTGCCACTCTTTTCGGCTTGCGCGATGTATTGCTTCGCTTCCGAAATCGTATTGTCAGCACCATTGAGCCAACACGAAATACTGCCGCACACTTCCAAACGGTAAGGTTTCGGCGGAGCCTTGCGGTACATCGTATAGAAGCTCAGCACCTCATTGACGTCGACGACGCTCAGACCGTGTTCAGCCTCGAGAGCCTGAACGGCTTCGGGCGAAATCCAGTCGTTTTCATCCTGAATAGCATGAAGAATTGGCAAAATACTGGAGCGCTTGGTTTCGTAGCGGCCCAAAAATCCTTTGATTTGTTCATTCAGCTGTGTGGAAAAAAATGATGCCATTGCAAAACTCCATTCCCGACCTCAACGGTCAAGCTCTCCAGCGATAATGTTGATTGACCCCAGAGCCGCGACAGCGTCCGCAAGCCGGCCACCGATGACCATCTGTGCAAAGCCGCTCATCAGAGCGAAGCACGGAGGACGGCACTTGACGCGATACGGTGTGCCTGAACCATCAGAGATCACATAAAAGCCGAGCTCGCCGTTTGCACCTTCAACGGCATGGTAAACTTCACCCTTCGGCGGCTGCACGCCGTTGATGATCAGCATGAAGTGGTTCATCAGCCCTTCGATGTTTCCATAAACATCTTTCTTGCTGGGCAAAGAAATCGCCTTGTTGTCGATCGCGATTGGTCCTTCGGGCATGTTGTTGAGGCACCAGCGCAGAATGCGGATGCTCTGGCGAACTTCCTCCATACGAACAAGGTAACGGTCGTAGGTATCGCCCTTCACGCCGACAGGAACATCAAATTCAACCTGATCATAAAAGTAGTAGGGATCGTGTTTGCGCAGATCAAGCTCATATCCCGTCGCACGCAGGCATGGACCGGTGAAGCCCCACTCGATGGCTGTCTTTCTGTCGATAGAGCCGGCATCGCGTGTGCGCTGAACAAAGATGCGGTTGTTGGTCAGCAGCTTGTCCATTTCTTCATGAGTTTTGGCGATGTGCTCGACAACTTCTATGGCTTCCTGAATCCAGCCATTTGGCAGGTCGAAGCCAAGGCCGCCGATGCGCGTCAGCGACACCGTCAGACGAGCACCACAGAGCTTTTCAAACAGGGTGTAAACCTTCTCACGTTCGTTGAACATGTAGAAGAAACCTGTAAGAGCACCAAGGTCAACCGCATTGGTGCCGATGCACACATAGTGGTCGATGATGCGTGACAACTCGTCCAGCACCATGCGCATCATTGTAGCTCTTGGCGGAACCTGAACACCGAACATCTTTTCGATGGTGGCGGCCCACGCGTTGTTGTTGATGGGGGCCGAACAATAATTGAGGCGGTCGGTGTAGGGGATGATTTGGTTGTAGTTGTGCGTCTCGCACATCTTCTCAAAACAGCGGTGCAGATAACCGATCTCTGAATCACATTCCTTGATCATTTCGCCGCCGTCGATCACCGCCATGAAACGAAGGGTTCCGTGCGTTGCGGGATGCGCGGGTCCGATGTTGATCCACATGAGATCGTCATCGTGCTTTTTCATCAGGCGGTCGCGGTCAGCTTCGAATGTGTGCTCAAGCGGAGCACCAGACATGGGCTGAATCTTGTCGGCGGGATAATCTTTGCGCAGCGGGTATCCGACAAACTCCTGATGACACAGAATACGCCGGAGGTCGGGATGCCCGTCAAAGCGGATGCCGAACATGTCGTAAGTTTCACGTTCAAACCAGTTTGCGCCCGCCCAAACGGCGGTTGCAGAAGCGACGCTCTCGCCATCACCAACCTGAGTCTTGACACGCAAACGGCGATTGAGCTCTTTGTTGAGCAAATGGTAGACAACATCGAAACGCTTTTCGCGTTCAGGCCAGTCGACACCGCAGACGTCGAGCAAAAAGCCGAAACCGTGCTTGCTCTTCAGAGCCTGCAACAGGGTGATGAGGTTTTCCTTGTCAACGACGATTGTCTGCTCGTGGCGCATCTCAAGACGTTCTTCAAATACAACACTTGCATTTGGAAGAGCTGATTTTAACTGTGCGACAAGGTCGGCGTAAAACGGACTCGCGTTATCCATCGGCTCTGAGCCTCCGTTCGTTCAACGGCTGGGTTGAAAACTTGTACAGATTCTTACAAAAACATGCACATACAAAGACATTGCTCGGAAGAAGTCAACCCGCGCCTCACACCCATTTTTAGGTTGAGGTTCAATTTGACTGGCACATCTTCGCAACTGACAATGAGCGTCGCATAATCAACCAGAACCTCAAGCCTTACAGGGGGCTATTTTTTGATTTTCAAATGCACCCAATTGGAGCAAAGGTGATTGAAATTCTTGTCTGCACCGGAAAAAACGTAAACCAGCGTCATATTGCACGCGCAACCGATGCCCTGAGCAAGGGAGATATCGTCGTATTGCCAACTGAAACGGGGTACTGCTTTGCTGGAAGGTCTGACCACAAGGCAACCCACAGCGCTCTTCTCAAATTGAGACAAGCACACCCGCGCCACAAACCGTTCAGTTTGCTCTGCGAGAATGCAAAACAGATCGGACAAATCTCTCAGGTCTCGACAGCTGCCTACAGGGTCATCAACAAAGTCCTCCCGGGGCCATTTACGTTAATTCTGCCTGTTCACCGAAATACCCCACAAACTTCGACCGGCGAGTTCCGCACGACAGTCGGCGTCCGGATTTCATCGCATCCCATCGCACAGGCCGTCTGCGCCGCAGTGCAGGTCCCGCTCATGGTCACAAGCGTCACCGACGGCGAAGAGCTGATTGCCGAGGGCTACACTGAGTCTGACTTTGAAGAACAGCTTGAGCGTTGGTGGACCAACGCCGAGGGAATCAGTCGGCACTCTCACGGCCTTGTCAAAATATTTCTTGCCGGAGAAGAGCCTCTGCCTCTGCACGTCTCGACTATCCTCGATTTGAGCACAGAAGGCGAAGTGCGGGTGCTGCGGGACGGAGGCTGGGAACTGAGCATCGCCTGAAGTCAAAAATCAGACAAAGCCGGCACTCCGTAAAAAAGATACCGTTCGTACTGCTGATGTCGGAGGTGTCTATGAAAGCGCGTGCGCGTCAAGTCCTCATTCCAATCATGGCCGCAACCGCAGCGGCCGCCTGCAAACAACGCGGTTTCAATTCGACAGATCAACAGGCATCTTTGCGTGTGCAAACCGAAAAGATGGTCAGTTTCTGCCAGCCACCCACAGCACAAAAAATTCTCTGGGATGCACCGCGGGTGCAACAGGAAATATCAACTCTGCTGACAGAATACGGCTACAAAAGCAGTGGGCTGTCAGTCTATGCGGAAGTTTACCTGGCAATGACCGCCCAGCGTGACACTGCCCGATGTGAAACGACAAATAAAATGTACCCGCAGACCGAGCTCAACCGCAGACTCAACGATGCTCTCGCGGATTTGATGACGAAGGGTCTGGTTGGGAGTCAACGCGTGTGTCTGAAGTCGTTCGCCAATCCAGCTCTGGTCGTGCCCACCATCGGGCAACAACTTTGTGAATTGGGTCACGAAGCTCTCAACAAACGCTGGAGTGCACTCGAATTCACTATGGGCTCGACCGCACAGTATTTGACAAGCATCATGGGAATCGCATTGTCTGCACTGCCTCACGCGAACATCCTTTGGCAGGACACGCCCTACACATCGCTGCAGGGACGCATCGCCTATATGAAGGCAGAATTCAAACCTGTTTATGACGCATTCAATTTGTTTCTTTCCGACAACCTTCATACCGTGGCCGACGTACTGATGAAGGAAAATCGCGTTGACTGCGGGCTCTTCAAACATGCCGTTGCAGCCGCCGAGGCAACCCGCGCACCGACGCTGGTTTTTAAAAATATCCGCGACAAAACTTTCGAGCTCGGACTCGATCTCGCCGTGGCATGGTCGCGCGGGTTTCATCCATTCACGGCCGGCGAGGCTGCTTGGAATCCGGAGCGTCCATTCGGCTCCTTTGTCAAAGAGCCTCCGGCACTCGATCAGTTACGCAGGCATGCGCGCGACTCTGTCGGGCTGTTGAAAAATCCTCTTATGAAACTCTTTAAGAACAAAGATGCTGCCACCTACATTTCAGGACAAGGTCTGACATGTCCGCTGCCTGTGCAGCCCAAGTGATTGAGGCAACTTCGAGAATGCATAGTTATCAAATACTGCGGAAAACAGGGTCTTTACCGTTAAGCTTAAATAGTTGGGTGAACGTCAAGCTTGGCTGCTCAAAAAAATAACCACAACTCAACATACAATGAGAGTCAAACAAAACTGAAATTCAATCATCAAGTGTTACAAAATCCGAAACCTTGCTCCTTACGTTCTCTTTCATTTCTGCTTGAAGTGTTCCCAGATTAATATAACCCATCCCGTATTCATTAGTGTTAAAATCAAGACCACTGAACATCAATTCATTGCTTCCACTCTTTGCAAGACTATAAATTTCAAATTTGAACTTGAGTGTTCTATCTCCCAACTCTCCATTGGTCGGTGTGCCATCAACCCACTTTTTGAGAGAGAAAACAGAATTCTTTGACTGCAGATAAAAAAAGTCCGAACCGATTTTCCAGATTTTTTTCACCTGTACGTCGGAAGGAAACGGCACAGGATTCAACGCACCGGCAGCGGTAAGTCGCAAAATAGGAGTCTTCAAGGGTAGTCTACTACTGCTGCTGTTATATGCTGATTGAATCTCGGTTTCATTGGAGCTTGGGACACTTGAATCAACACATCTAAGCCAATCAACCTGGGCTACTGAGTCACAAGCAGCTCCAACTTGATACGGACTACCGGTGTAGCAAACAACCTTACCCGGAGCGTAGTAATTAATGTCCGCCATCGCAGAGCCATTCGAATTTACAAAAAGATAATCTCCGTTCTTCTCAGGAATGATTGATCCGTAACTGAGATTATTAGAATATGTATAATCGACGCCCCCCGATTCACATGAAGCTCTAAATACCGCCGCATTTGGCTTCGCTTCCCCATTTGGGCCAATTTGAGGATTACTTCCAAGATATAGGCCCGAGGTTACGGGATTACCAACCTGAACAAGAATTCTATCTTCATCTTCTGCACTACCAAGCGATGGAGTGAAGGTTAGAATTTCTGGCTGAACCCAACCGCTCAAACCTGCACTTTTCGATGGGTGTGGACCAACATAGATCACTTTATCGTTGGGATCGTTTGGCACTGGGAAAAATAGCGTTGGTCCGGCTGTGGATTCCGCGATTTGCTGCAATGCTCCATTTTTATCCACATATCTGAAGACATTCGTGCCATTAACATTCGCTGTGTAGTACAATCCCCCATTTGGCGTGGAGAAAAATTTACCAACCATGATGTTTGAATTCACCAAGAGTTTCATTGAAGCGTCCGCAGGATTGATGCGAACAATTTCAGCATTCGCTGCAGCTTGGTTACTCCAAATTCGTAAAATAATCCGCCCCTGACCGTCAAATTGGAGAGTAGGTTGAGCACCCTGAACTCCCCAATTCACCGATTCTATTCGTTTATTTTCAAGCCAAACAAGACATTCGAGCACGTCGGGTGAGGCATCTTCTCGGGTAAGTTCGTTTAAGTTGCCTGAGGCCTTAAAAATTTGGCAGGTCAATCCACTCTTAGACGTATCGTAAATCCCATCCGGAAAAAAAACGTAGACTTCACCAGTCGGTGCTTTGTAAATTTCAGGTGGCCGTCCGTATGTGTTTGCATACTCCGAACCATCTTTGTTCACAAAAATATTTTTGATTTCCCGATTCTTAGTCACCTTGGCCACAGATGCCTTATTTTCGCTACCATCACCTAAATTGAAAGGCTCATCTGCGGAAAGGAGCAATCCTTGCCCCACAGTCGAGCCTCCAAGTTTCGCGAACCCAAGCGCTCCCCGCAGGTCTAGCATCGTCTTTGAAGGATCAAAATTTCCAGATGGCCGTGAAGAGGAGGGAGAACTGGGAAGTTTATTTTCGGGGTTGCCCGCACCACTCCCATCTGACCCGCCAGGTGTCTTTTTTCCACAGCTCAACAAAATGATTCCGAACACACCAAGAGTCAGTTTTGTGGTCAAATTCATTTACAAGACTCCCTGTTATCTTTTGTTGGATCGGTTCGGTCGAGGATTAAGAAAATTAAGAACTATTTTACTACTCAGATTCTCAACAAATAAGTATCTATTTTTGTTATTATTTATAGCTATAAAAATCAGTCGATATGAACTTTTCTACTGAATGTAGAGGCTCACAAAATTAGACGCAGTTCGAAAGAGAAACGAAACTTGAAATGCACCACAAAATTCCACACCACATGCTTTTAGAAAGTTTGTCCTTTTTCCCCCTGCACCTTGAAATGCGCGAGAACCAAAGAGGGAAACCAACACGAATCAAAATTAAACAAAATTACGGACTCTGAGCGGCCCGCGTGGGTGAGTTGACTGAAGAGTCGTATAGTGCATGAATTCGACTTTATACGTCGCTCTGGATGTTTGATTGCACTAATTTTATTGCATTTTTTAGAGCGAGAATCTTACCATTTTAAAAGATTCTCCAAAGAGGCTTATCTCACTTGCTCAGTAGACGTCCTATGCTATAGCACGGGCCCCTTCCGGACTCAGGCTGTCTGAGCCGGTTTTCATAAAAGTGAGGTTGCCGTGTTTTTCAGAGCTGCGCTCGTTTCGACTTTGTTTATTTCTGCCACTGGATTTGCTGTCACCGAGGCGGACCTTCTCAACGCTGAGAATGTGTTTGCAGGACACGTCAAAAACGTTCAGTTCGTACAAAGCCACCTGAACAAAGTTGCTGCCGATACTGGTATGCCAATCCCGACCGATGATGTTGGCGGAAACCCGAGCAACCCATCGCCTTGGTACGGTGAGCCAGAGGCCTGGACCGACCTCGTTGTTGCCATGCGCACATTGCAAACTGTGACGAGCCGAGTGGAAGCATCGATGCCAAGCTTGAAGTTTGTTCTTTTCAACTTCCCAGTCTTCACCGTGCGTCACACTGCGTTGTGCACTCAGCTCAACCAAATTGTGACAGCTTGGACTGCACTTGAATTTGCAGATTCAACAACCCTGTTCCCAGTGCATCGTCTTGGACCAATCTTTTACCAAGACGCTCGCGCTGTAATTGACATTAGCCGTGGTCCAGCTGGTCTGCAGTGCCCATAAGGAAAGTCAAAATGAAATTTGTTGCAAAAATCATTGCGGCCATTTGTGCCTGTGTTGTCTTAAGCGCTCCTAAAGTGGGCTTCGCCGATGAGCGTTCGCGTCTTGAGATTGCAATCGCATCGAGTCAGTATTTTGATTTCTTTACTTCCTCAGCTTTGAATTATTTGCAGGGTGCTTCCCCTGCATTCCCACAGTTTGATCCGCAAGCTGCGCGCGGTTCGCAATCAGGTATGCCCGTTGGATTTCCTCCCTGTGACCAGGGTGGAAGCTGGATGCTGGTTGACGACTCTGGCCCGTATTATGTTTGTGTTACCAGCGAGAACTATCGTTACTGTCCGAGCGGGACATCCGTTCAATATTTGTATGACCAAATAATGTACTGTGCGCCTTACTACACTCCAGACTACTCTTTCCGTGGCTTGGGTGAGCAGGAAAATGACACTCTTGCCATTGAGGGTTTAAAGTGGTTCCAACGCTCTCAGAAGCACGCAGGTCTGAAATTTCGTGAGGCACTTCTCGCACTCAACAACAACGACTCTGTGCGGGCGCAGTCATTCAAGGCTGAAGGGTGTGGTCAATACAACGAGTCCAGCGTTGCCTTGGGTGCAACGACCTTCCCTGCGAATATGCCACCTTTGGGGTTCGTGAACGGAGCATTGCTCAACGACATGACGGCGGCACTGGATGCAACAAAAGCTGTTGTTTGTCCGTAATGTGAGGTTTCCCATGGTTCAGCTTTACTGTCGTTTGTCTGTCTTGAGTTCCGCTGTGCTTTCGCTTTGTGTATGCAGCGCTGCACATGCTCAAAGCCAGACGGCTCAATATGCACAAATTGCTCGTTTCAAAGCTGCATCTGTGATTCTCGACAGGGTTGTCAGTGACGTGGCGGGTTTTAAGTATCCGGGGGTGAATACCTCGGATATTCCAGAGCTCATGTCGCCATATACAACGATGCTTGTCGAGGCGACAGAGTCGTTGCGTCGCAATATTTCGTTGTCGCAGCGTCAGTTGGCAGAGCTGGCATTTTTCTGCGGGACTGGCATCATGAATTCCAAAAATCTCATTTTGCGCGAAATGCGTGGGCTGCTCCTACCGCAGAACCCGGGTGATACACCTGATCGCCTGCGGGCGGCTCATGCACCTGCAGTCGCGTTTTTTTCGGAACAATCAGCGGTGCTTGAAATCTTGCCGAGCGTGCTGGATTGTCAGCGCGCTGAGCGTTGAAAAATCTCTTGCCATAGTTCGGGCGCATCGCTCTTCATTTTTTGAGCGATTGCATCCATCGGGGTTGCTTTGTTGAAAGCGAAAGTTTCTTCGCATTGGCTCCGCCGACTCTCTTCCTCACGCTGACATGCATCTTTTGCGAATTGCTCCGCGGATTTTTGGTCCGTGTTCGAAAGTGAACCTGGCGTGAAAATATTCTGCCCAGCACCGCGGACGTGCAGTGCAATGACACAGGGTTCAGAGTTCTCGCTTCGCTGGATCAGCGGCCCTCCCGATTCACCGGGCAGTGAGTCAACGTCATGAAGCAGGAAAGTGATGTTTGAGTCCTTGAGCTCGCGTACGATTTGGCCCGCGCTTTCGCTGAGGGGCAAGCCCTGCGGAAAACCCCAGAGGGAGACGCTCTTGAGCTCACGATTTGCTGAATTTTCCGGGCACGGTGAAATAAATTCTTTTGAGGGCGAATGAGCCCATCGAACAATCATGGCATCGAGGCCCGAGTCGTTCCAAAGTACCTCGGCTTTTGTGAGAGGCAGGATTTCGAAGGTTGTTGTTTCGCCAAGAAAGGACAGCTGCGAGAACTCATCAGCGACAACGAGCGAGAGCCAGTCTTCGTCGGTACTCTGGTAATTCAAGCGGGCCTGTTGAAGAAATGTTTTGCAGTGAGACGCTGTCATAAAGAGCTGACTGCTGACAAAAAAGGCTGTGCATCGCGGACGTGGGTTCTTAAATATATCCGGCACCTGGACACTGGGTGCAGCATCGACCGGATTCGGCTGAAGCCCAAAAACACTCGGAAGAGGACGATCTACGAAACGAAAGTCCGAACGACCAAAAATCGTTGCTAGTTTTGCAGACTCAAAACGTCCACAGCCATTCAACAGAGCTATGAAAAAAAGTGATTGTATGAAGGGTAACCTAACTCGAGGCATGAAAACCAACACTCCATGAGGCGAGAACGTGTAGGTCAACCACAGTAAACTCGACACTTCAAGGTCAAGGTTCCCAAAGTATTGAAGTGATTTCTATGACAACGTCCAAGACTTTAAAAAAAGAGGCTTTCTAGAAAAGAAATTCGCAAAAGTTTTTCCAGTTCAGTTCAGCAAGTTCATCACTGGAAACTCCCCTGATGACCGCAGCCTCGGCAATGACATCTGTCAGGAATACGGGTTCGTTCATATCGGGACGACCACCGTCGGCGAGCAGCGGAGACAGGTCCGGCGAGTCGGTTTCAAAGAGGATTGCCGCCGCGGGACAATTGACAAACGCCTGCCTGACCCTGCGTGCATCGGGCCATGTCAACACACCGCCGAAACTTGCGAATCCTCCAAGTTTCGCCAACCAATAAACGTCCTCAGCCGGCCCGCCATAACAATGAATCATGAATTTCGGCACTCCGGCCGCAAGCGCGGACTCAATCGAAGTGCGTGTCTGCTGCCAAGCAGATCTACTGTGAATCACCAACGGCAAACGCAATTCTGCCGACAACTGTGAACATTCCAAAAAGGCAAACTGCTGCGCACGCAGCAATTCCTGCTTGCTCAGCCAGCCCTCGAGCATGTTTTTGTTGGCATCGAACCCCGTCTCACCAATCGCCCAAATCCACTTCTTAAAGCGTTCGGCCACACGACGCATTTGCTGCGCATCGAAAATTGCCTGTGTCTCATCAAAACTACCGTCGGCTGCACGCCAGCGGCGAGCGATTTCCATTGGATGTAAACCCAGCGCAGGAAGTATTGCGAATCCATTTAAGTGCAACAAAGCCTGCTCAAAAGAATCGCGCCCATCGCAGCGAGCTATCACATCTGACGCAAAGTCAGAGAGAAGCCTTTCAAATGAGTCCCACCAGACTCCAGCACTGAGGCAGCCTCGCACTCCGCGCTGCTGTGCGCGCCCGCAGACCTCACGCCATTGAATCGCTGAAAAAGCATCAGCGTGGGCGTGGGTATCAAATAATATGAAGGGGTGAACGCTCATCAGTCTTTCTTGGCCAAAAGGGATTCAATGTATCCCTGCGTGGCCGGGAAATAGTAACCGACGCCAAATGAGACAGAGTTCCATGAGGTAAAATCGAAATACCTGCTTCTGTCCAATGCGGCTTTGTTGAGACTGCCGAAACCATGGACACCTAATTGCAGAAATACGTTTTGTGAAACGTAGTTGACCCAATCAGCCCCGACGTGAATAAGTGGAAAATTTTTCAGTTTGCGGGTTTCGGCATCGCGCGACGTCGCCTTATAGAAACCTGTTCCAAGGCCAAAAAAACCGCGCACCGCCCCCGCTGGTGTGACAAATGACAACACTCCATCCAGCGGAATGGAAAGCGCGAATGCCCTAAAATCGCGTTGTTCAGCCGCTTCCGGATATTCCGAAATAAACGCACGTCCCTCGGAAGTGTCTCCATCAATTGCGACCCGGTTGTGGATTGAATCAAAATACAACGACGGACCAAACTCAAAATCAACGTCCCAAGTCTCGTATTGGTCAGGATGCAAAACTGATGTGAGACTCAGTAATCCGACAAAACCCCGGTTCTTGATTTGTGTCTCGCGGTACGGAATCGAGGTTTTGTACTTCGGCGAGGGAGTTGAGGCGGATAATGCAAAACTGTTTGGCAACAGACGCAAAGAACGGCCGAGAGTCTGCATCAACAAATTGCTCTGCAAATTCTCAAAACTCTCGCGAGAAAACTTCTTTTTAAAAGAGGAAATCTGCTTCTTTGTGTAAAGGTCCCAAAGTCTGAACTCCACCTCGACTTGCCCTCCGGCCGGGTCAGCGAGAACAACGTCGACTCCGCGGGTCGCTTGCGTATCGCGCAAGATTTGCACCAGCTGCCGCTCGCGGTGATTGCCGATGAGCTCAGAAAACAACTTTCCTTCCATGGACGAGCGCCGCATCGCGGCAACCATATCTGCAGGACCAACAAAGATCGCACACTCACTGTCGAATCTGCGCGCGAATTCTTTTGCTTCTTCCATCAAAGCATACGATAGACTCAAGTCACTCTTGCCGGCGTAAGGTGGGATCACCAGAACAGGCGCACACTTCTCGTGAATCTCGGTTGCAACCGCCTCGGGCGGGTTGATGCTCTCGCTCACAGTGAATGGACACTCAAAAGCGTTTCCTGTGAAATAATCTGTTCCAATGGCGCCCGCTAGGAGCAAGCCGGCGAACGGCGGACTCGCCAGCACAAATGCAGCCAAACCGAGATTCCCCAAAAGCACGGTGCCGTAACGGAATTTACAATCAACCGAACGGACAGCAGAAAAATCACCCGATCCAAGTTTAAGCTCAAGCACACTGCTGCGCTCTGCCGCAAAGGTCACTGGAGTCTTTCCTGCAGCCTCGCCATTGACGATCAAATTTAGACCGCGCGGTTGCGAATCAAATGCGATGTGCCTTCGGGAACCGCCAATCGTCGCGCACCCAAGCAACATGCCGGAAAAACAGACTGCAATGATATTAATTTTCATGAATCTCATGAATCAAAAAATTCCGACGTTAGTCCCGCACAGCCGCGCCAACATATACTCCGGCCATCCGACGGGTGATTTTGAACTTCGGCCTAATTCTGAATTTTTCCATTGTCAGGGATGAAATACTCAAACCCGCCTGTTCAGTCGTCGTAAAGCCGTTATGCAACAATAAACCGAGTAATTCCTGCGGACGAATGAACTTGCGCCAATCGTGGGTACCGCGTGGAATACGTCCGGAAATCCATTCAAGAGCGACAATCATCCAAACAAACGAAAAGGCCGTACGGTTGATTGTATCGTAGAAGAACAATCCCTGTGGTTTGAGAACCCGACGGACCTCCTGAAGAACCTTAGAGAGATCCGCCACGTGCTCCAACACATCAACACAAACAACGACATCAAAACTACCGTCGGCAGCAGGAATAGCTTCTCCGGTTCCGACCTTGTATTCAATATTCAGGCCTTTCCCCGATGAATGTCCTCGAGCGACGTTGAGCAAAGGTGCAGAAGGATCAACGCCGACAACAATTGCTCCGCGCTCAGCCAAAAACTCTGACACAAAGCCGCCACCACAACCCAAATCGAGGACGCGTTTGCCTTTCCAATCGCTCAAAGTGCGGTCAAAAAACTCAAATCGGGCGGGAATCATGTGCACGAGATCCTGAAATGGACCAGAGTCATCCCACCACGAATCAGCCATGTCGCTGTATTGCTGCAAATTGTTCATTGTCAGAGTCCGCCCCGCGCGCCACGTTGGCAAATTGAAACCAGCTAGTATAAACCAGGCCGCCGGTGATTTTCGTAACGGAACACCGCCGACAGGACCTGCTCATCATTCGGGAATCCAGATGACGACTCAGAATGCCACGCGTGCGCTGTTTTTCCAACCCGAAGAGGAGCAGAAACTCCGACAGCTGGTGGAGCGAAACCTCAATGCCGCCATCGATTTTCTCTCGCCCGATAAAGTGAATAAATTGCACAGCGATCTCAGCCTACCCGACCTCGAGGCTTTGTTCCGCGAGGTGGAAATTCCTGCGGATGGTCTTGGAGTCGACAAAGCACTCGATCAGGCTATTGAGCGAGTCGTCAAACATTCGGTTCACGTTTCCGACCCTCACTACATTGGCCACATGACCGGTGTGACGCCGTACTTTCACATGGGGCTCGAACTGCTGATCGCAGCACTCAACCAAAACGTAGTCAAAATCGAAACCGCGCTCGCGGGCAGCTTTGTCGAAGGACAGCTGCTCGCATGGATCCACCGGCTGGTCTACGGAAAAAACTCAGACTATTACAAAGCTCGGATGCACAAGCCAGACCTCTGTTTTGGCAACGTGACCAGTGGCGGCACGATGGGAAATCTCACTGCGCTTGCCGTAGCGAGGAACAAAAAGATCCCGCGCTGCCGCGACTGGGGAATCTTGGAAGCACTTGAGCGCATGGGTAAAAAGAAGGTTGGTATCTATGCAAGCCGGCGCGTGCACTACTCCATCCGCAAGGCTGCTTCGGTGCTGGGGCTGGGAACCCAGTCGGTGCATGAAATTCCAGTTGTTCCCTTCACAAATCGCATAGACATTGCGGCACTCGAACAAACTCTGGCACAACATCAAGCTCAGGGTATTCTTCCGCTCGCCATTATCGGCGTTGCAGGTAGCACAGAAACGGGCAGTGCGGACGAACTCACACTGCTCGCATCAATAGCGCAAAAAACAGGTGCGTGGTTTCATGTGGACGCTGCTTGGGGTGGGCCACTGCTGATTTGCGAACAGGGAAAGAAGCTGCTCAAGGGTATTGAGTTGGCTGACTCAGTCATCCTCGACGGGCACAAACTTTTTTACGTACCAATGTCGCAGGGAATGGTGCTGTTCAAAGACGAGTCGGCGCTCGACGTCCTGCGCCACAACGCCCGCTACATCATCCGCTCCGGAAGTGTTGATTTGGGAAGAACGAGTCTTGAGGGAAGCCGCCGGTTTGATTCGTTCAAACTGTGGTTTGCACTCTGGGCTATGGGCCGCAGGAATTATGCGGCGCTGATGGAACACTCTCTGGCGCTCGGACGCTCTTTTGCAAAGCTCATCAATGAATCGGAAAATTTTGAACTGACAAGCGAAGTCACAAGCAACATCGTCACATGGCGCTTTGTCCCGGCGAACTGGAAGAACAAGCTGCAAATTTCGCGCGAAGCGGTGAACGGGCAAAAAAATCAGCACGTCAGGGATTCCGCGCTGCAGCAAATTACCGCCATGCTCAACGAGACGACGGTGGAAATACAAAAGATTCAACGACAAAGAGGACAAAGTTTTGTTTCCCGCACAACACTTGAATCGGTCATGATCGGTTTTGACACCGTCGTGTTTCGGGCAGTGCTGTTTCATCCACTCACATCCTCACAAACATTGTCCGAAGTACTCACTGAGCAAAAGAACATTGGGGAGTCGGTGCTCGCCCGTGTTTGGCCCAAGTTTGAAGCGCAGCTCGCGGATTGGGAAAAGCCTCTTTCGCAAGCAACGGAAAACTGACTCAGGCTGGACAGCAAATACCGATTGCTAAATGTCTCCAACTGCTTACACT
Organism: Pseudomonadota bacterium; assembly: GCA_039799905.1. Taxonomy (GTDB): domain Bacteria; phylum Bdellovibrionota_B; class Oligoflexia; order Silvanigrellales; family Silvanigrellaceae; genus RFOM01. The sequence goes on from JBDLRP010000039.1 coordinate 161,266, forward strand.
TTGAACTAGTCGCCAGTCGATTTGCCTTGGAGGATTTCAATGGCTGATAAGAAAGCAAATGTCCGGACTCTTCCGTTGCTGCCCCTGCGGGAGCTTCTTGTTTTCCCGCACACGGTTGTGCCGTTGTTTGTGGGCCGCGAGAAGAGTATCAAGGCGCTCGACGACGCCATGTCGCGCAACCGTGAAATCTTCCTTGCCGCTCAGCGCAAGTCGAAGACCAACGACCCGACACCCGATGAGATTTACGAGTTCGGGACCATCGCACAAATTCTTCAACTCCTGCGTCTGCCGGACGGCACCGTAAAAATTCTGGTCGAAGGCAAGCGCCGTGGAAAGATCAGCCGCTACGTCGAGAGCAATGACCTGCTCGTCGTCGAAGTTGCCGAAATTGCCGAACCACCAGGGCAGGCTGTCGAGAACGAAGCGCTTGTCAGGACCGTCAAGGCGGCGTTCGACACCTACGTGAAGCTCAACAAAAAAGTACCGCCGGAAATGGTTTTCTCGATCTCTTCGATCGAAGACGAGAGCCGTCTGGCTGACACTCTTGTTGTTCAACTGGCAAATCTCAAGCTGGCCGACAAACAGAGAATTCTTGAGACTGTCGATCCGGCTAAACGGCTTGAGGAGATTTTTGGAATTATTCAATCCGAGATCGAAATCCTCCGGGTCGAGAAAAAGATCCGCGCGCGCGTCAAGCGTCAGATGGAGAAGACTCAAAAAGAATACTATCTCAACGAACAGATGAACGCGATTCAAAAAGAGCTCGGCAACTTCGACGACTCCCGCACTGAAATTGCAGAACTCGAGAGCAAGATTAAGTCCAAAAAACTCTCGGATGAAGCCCGCGAGCGTCTCAAGAAGGAACTCAAAAAACTGCGCGGCATGAGCCCGATGAGCGCAGAGGCCACGGTAGTGCGCAACTACATCGATACAACAATTGGCCTACCCTGGGGTGAATTCAGCACACTCTTGCGTGACCCCAAGTTCAGTGAAGACGTTCTTGAAGCCGACCACTTCGGCCTCGAAAAAGTGAAAGAAAGAATTCTTGAGTATCTTGCGGTCACAAGCTTGTCCGACAAACTCAAGGGTCCCATTCTCTGCCTTGTGGGTCCTCCGGGCGTCGGTAAAACGAGCCTTGCACGCAGCGTCGCCCGCGCGACGGGACGCGAATTCGCCCGCATTGCGCTTGGTGGAGTGCGTGATGAAGCTGAAATCCGTGGCCACCGCCGCACGTACATCGGAGCGATGCCAGGTAAAATCATCAACGCGTTGAAGAAGGCTGGTACAAGCAACCCAGTCATTCTCCTCGACGAGATCGACAAAATGAGTTCCGACTTCCGCGGCGACCCAGCCAGCGCAATGCTGGAGGTTCTCGATCCGGAACAAAACTCGACGTTCAACGACCACTATCTTGATATGGACTACGACCTTTCGCAGACACTGTTTCTGGCGACAGCAAACAACCTGCATTCGATTCCCAAGCCACTGCTGGACCGTATGGAGATCATCACACTGGGCGGCTACACCGAACAGGAAAAGGTCAACATCGCGCAACGGCATCTGGTGCCCAAAGCATCGAAGTCCAACGGTCTTGAGGCCACCGGCCTGAAGTTTGAAGACTCCGCGCTTGAAGAATTGATTCGCTACTACACACGGGAAGCCGGTGTACGCAGCCTCGAGCGCGAGATCTCGAGTGTCTGTAGAAAAATTGCGCGTCAGCTTCTCAAACAAAAGACCAGCGCCGAGGCGACTGGAAAATCAGGCAAAGCGGAAAAAGCTGCAAAAGCTGCGGCCCAGACAGCGCAAGCTGCGACGCCTGCGACCCAGCCGGCTGCAGACAAGACGGCAACCCAGGCGACGCAATCGGAGATCATCAAACTGGATGGAATCAAGGCCGCGCCTGTGAATGATGCAACGATTCGCGAAAACCTCGGGCCACGCCGTTTCAGCATCAACGAAACGGGCGCACGCGACGAAATCGGCGTTTGTCAGGGCCTTGCCTACACGGAAGTCGGCGGCGACCTGCTCATCACCGAAGTGTCTGTGGTGACCGGCAAGGGCAACCTGAAGATCACAGGAAAGCTCGGCGAAGTCATGCAGGAATCCGCGCAGGCTGCTTTCAGCTACGTGCGAGCGCGCGCAGCGTTCCTCGGCCTCGAAGAGGATTTCTACTCGAAGATCGACATTCATGTGCACTTCCCTGAGGGAGCAATTCCCAAGGACGGTCCAAGCGCGGGTATCACGATGGCGACGGCACTTGTCAGCGCCCTCACCAAGCGGCCCGTCAGCCGTGACATCGCCATGACCGGCGAAATCACTCTGCGTGGACGTGTGCTTCCGATTGGCGGGTTGAAGGAAAAACTCCTTGCAGCGCACCGTGGTGGCGTGAAGAAGGTCATCATTCCACGCGAGAATGAAAAAGATCTACACGAAATCCCAAAGAACGTTCTCGAGAAGATGACTGTCGTGGGTGTTGATCATGTGGACTCGGTTCTCTTCCACGCGCTTGCCTGGACCGAGACTGACGAGCTGCAGAACAAACTCAAGACCGCCGCCGAGCTCGCATCAATCAGCGCCACCCAGCGCGCCGCGACTCCAGAGGCATTGCGCCACTGACATTTCCGGCCGTCTCTGCCGACCGGCAAAAAATGCCCTCTGTTAAGCTGTAAAGAGCTCAACGGAGGGTTTTTTCATGGATGTTGAATTTGTTGAGCATCTAAAAACGCAATGGATGGGAATGATCGACGCACTTGAGGATCCTCTCGTGCTGGTCGACGAAAACTTTGTCATCCGCAGACAAAACCGCGCCTATGTTGAGCGCGCTGAAAACCCCAATCAGCTCGACATCCGCGGCTTTCGAGGCAAGAAATGCTACGAGGCATTTGCAGGAAGAACCTCTCCCTGCCCGCACTGCAAACTGCAGAAGTCACATCAGGACAGCATCAAATCGACTTGGCACAGCCGAGACATGTTTGCCGGACGCGAAATGGAAATCAGAGTCAGTCCGAACGTCGACAACGAAGATGGTGAGAACCTCACTGTTGTGCACTATCGTGATGTTACTCAGCAACGCGCATTGCAGGAGAGTCTCTCACGTGCCGACAAACTCGCAGCACTTGGCAAACTTGCCGGCGGAGTGGCGCACGAAATCAATAGCCCACTTGCAGGAATAATGGCCTTTGCACAAATGGCGCTGCGCGAGATGAGCGAAGACGACCCGCATCGCGACGACATGCGCGAGATCGAGTCGGCAGCACAGAAATGCAAGGTTATTGTCGAAGGGCTTCTCGGTTTCGCGCGGCAGGATTCACCGGAATCATTTGAGGTTTATGATCTAACGGAAAGCATTCATTCCACCGTGCGACTGTCGAGAGCCATCATCCGAAAAGAGCGCATCCAACTCACGCTCAACCTTCCGCAGGGGCCGGTCTTTATCGAAGGGTCGCAAGGTCGTATTTCTCAGGTGATTCTCAACCTGATGACGAACGCCATTTACGCAATGAGCGACGGCGGAGGCGAGCTGGAAATCAGCCTGATAGAACTCGAGACGAATGTCGAGTTGAAAATACGCGACACAGGTATTGGAATCGCGCACGAAAACCTGAAGAAAATCTTCGATCCTTTTTTCACGACCAAACCGATTGGCGAAGGAACCGGACTCGGTCTTGCCATCTCCTATTCGATTGTCACCCAACACAAGGGATCAATCGCGGTCGAATCTTCGGCAGGAATAGGCACCACATTTACGGTCGTTTTACCAAGACATCTTCCCAACGCGGGTGAAGTGACGACATGATTGACATCAAAGACCTCGAAGCATTTCTGGCAATTGTCGACGGCGGTTCAATCTCTCACGCCGCCAACGGCTTGGGCCTGACACAGCCTGCGATCAGTTTGAAGCTGAAAAAAATGGAAGCTGAGCTCGGTGTGAAACTTTTTCAGCGCACACCGCGCAGCATGGTACCGCTCCCCACTGCCGAGGGAATCGTTCCCAAAGTCAGAGAGATCTTGAATAAGTTTGACGGGATCAAAGAAACGCTCAACGCAGAGGTCAGCGCACTTGAAGGCACCGTGCGGATCGGCTGTCTGATGGGTTGGTTCGATACACTCTTTTTGCCTGCCTTCGCAGCCGTTCATCAATCGGCTCCGCGATTGCAAATCAAGCTTCATGTCGATCAAACAGAGAGTCTTCTCCATATGGTCGCACACGGGCAGCTGGATCTGGCCATCGTGGCGCAGCCTTTCGTTCATACCGAAGACGTCCATGCAGAAAAGCTTCTTGATGAGGAACTCGTGCTGTTTGGCCGGGCACTTCCGCGAATGAACAACAAAGAAGAGCGGCGCAAGGCACTGCTCAGTAGACCATGGGTCACCATGAGCATTCCCGACTCAATCGTCGATACCTTCTGGAATGAACTTTTCAACGGTCAGTCGTTCCCGTGGAATCAGGTGCAGGTTGCCGCTTGTCTCGACCACATCATAGCAATTCCAAAGATCGTCATGTCTCTTGAAAATGCACTGTGCGTGATCCCACGCCAGATCGTCGCGCAGGAAAGCCTTAAAAACGGCTTCGATATCGAAGGTGCCTCAATGCAAAAAAATGGACTTTTTTTGATTGCCCGTGCCGGTTGTCTTGAACTGAAACGTTTTGAGCTTGTCGCTGATGCGATGCGCACGCTTGCTCAACTGCAAACTCACTTACAGGCAGGTCACTAGAAGCAGTTTATGAATCTCAACTCAATCATAGCAGTGAGAGGTGCTTTCGCCGTGGCTCTGATAGCTACAGCGGCAACTATTTTTACGCTGTGGCTCCCCGATCGAAAGTCCAAACTGCAGGCAATAAGTCTGCTTCCTCCAGCAAAAAAACTTGGCACTCAAGGCGAACTCACACCAGACAAGATTGCCGGCCTATTGTCTGAAAGTCCGCTTCAACCCACATCGAGTTCCGAAGGTGTCGTGAGTGAACCGGACGTCCCCACGGGTGTGAGTCTTCCCCCTGATGTTGAAATTCTCGGTTATGGTGAGTCGCAGTTTCTTGTCGACTCACGCTGGTCAACCATCCGCTATGTGGGCGAAACTCCCGCCGGCGCAGGTTACACAGGAAACGAATTGAACCGCAGACAAAAAGACGCACTTGGTACGGTTCATGACACCATTCCGGTAATCACTACGGCACAGACCATTCACGAGATGATGGAGCAGTATTTCGCTCCGTTGCTCAAATCGCTGCCCCGCGGTGAAGACATATTGTCGCGCATCAAGGTGCAGGGAGCCTACTTCTCCCCACGCTCACGCTACATCACCGAAACGGACAGCGAGCGCGACAATGCGTTCATAGTTGGAGTGCAATCTCTTTATATCTATCCCAATTCCTGCTTCGACAAAGCCAACACAGTCATCTGTTCTCCGGTTGGCTACTCGGCAGGTCATGACCCGACAATCATCGGACACGAACTTGCCCACGTCATCTTCAACCACATGCGCGACGAACGCAGTCTCGAAGGTTGGCAATGGTTTGCTGTTAACGAGGGATACGCAGATTATTTTAGTGCGAGTTATTTTGGAGATCCTGTGCTTGGCAGGATTTGGCGAGTTTCGCGCCCGAGCGGGGCAAGATATCTGCGGCGCCTGCTGGACACCCCGACAACCAACGACCCCAAGGCTCTGGAAGAAGGTCACGCATTTGGTTCTGTGTGGAGTTCTGCGCTGTGGCGGAGTCGGAACAGAATCGTAACAAACTTCAAGGTGACGACCAGCGACTTTGACCGAGTGATACTGATGAGCATCAACTTCCTCGGCGAGTCAACCAAAACAAAATTAGGTGACGCCGCAGCCGCTGTGCTGAAGGCGGCTGAAATTCTCGGCCATTCCGATTGGAAAACAACACTGCTCGAGGAATTCAGCAAAAGTGAGGTTGAACTCGCGCGCGGAGTGAAAATTTCTGCAGCCAAAGGCGAGGTCATCGAGGTAGAGCAAGGGGGAATCCGCTGCGGACAAGTCTCACTTCCGGGCAACACACGCGGACAGCGCACAGCCCTTCCCTCCGCTGCATACCTCGTTTTGTTTGCTCCGCTCTTTGCCCTTTTGACCCGCAACAAGAGACTGGCAAAAGGCAAATGGTTTTCATTGTTCGTTCTGATTTTCTTGCCACTGCTGCAGGGCTGCCAACTTTCTTCGCTTTGGAAATCTCCTGAAAGTCAGCCGAGCGGATTAGCCATCATCTATCAGTGCAACCTCAATGCCCTGCGCGACGGAACTCCGCTGTTGCCCGTGCAACGGACGCTCTCCTTAACCTTTGCCGAAAGCGCTCCTGCCGATGTTCGCAACGAGCAAATCTTTGTCGGCGACGAGCGCTTTGAAAATGCCGACTCGGCCCTGCTGTTGATCGTCGATAAAGCCAGCCTGCGAATCGACCAATTCCGCAAACGGGACGGCAGCCTGTTCCAGCTTTATTTGGGACAAAAGTATTTGAATTCAGAAGATGCCTTGGCCGTGCAGAATATGCGCCTTGCATCGATCATCATCGAGGGTGCCGCGCGTGCATGGAAAAATGAGTCGAATCAAAAGAAGCCTTCTGCATCAGGCGCATCCCGCAATGCCGTGAGTTTCGACATCACAGGTTCGCCCGCCACCGCGACCATCAGTCCCGAGATTACAGGCGCCCGCGGCTTCGGCCCGCTTGCCAGCGAGGTTAACCTCAACGGCACGTCGCTTTGCACCTATCAAAAGACAACGCGCTGAAAGAACCTCAAAAGAACGTGATATTGCGCGCGTCGCTCAGGTCTTCCTGAGAATCTTCGCTTCCGATTCCCAACTCACCGACAAAACCAAAACACAGAACTCCCCATCCCTCATTCAACTTGAAGGGAACGAGCAACCATTCTTCAGGAGCAGAGCCTGTTTCAAGGAGCGGCGCAGACTTCACCTTCTGTTGGGCACTGACCTGCATCTTGCAGCCCAGCTTGCCGAGTGAGCGCTGGATTTGTCCGGTGATCTGATTGCAGACTTCTCCAACAAGATCGCACATCATGGATTCGTCAGTTTTTGCGGGTGCGTTTGCAAAAATTTTATCGGCAAACGTCTTTGCCAGAGTCTTGTCCATGGAGAGTGTTACGTTGCCATGAAATTTGGCTCCGCTGACGCGGATTCCGGAGATATAGTCTCCATCCATGTATACCGAGCGACGTACGGTAGGGGCTTGGTCTTCGACACTAACCCCCAAAGCGTTGCAAGCTTCCTTCAGCGAGGCCGAAAGAAGGTTCCGGATGGTGGGATTAAAACTTGAAACCGGCGCGCCCTTCATCGACGTCATGACAAAACCCCCAAGTATTCTCGTTTAGTGCAGCGTCTCAAACAGTGTCCACGACAGCGGGCTGCAAAACAACACACGTCGTTCAAGTATTTGAACATCAGGCAGGATTTTCCCCGCGCGAGCACAGTATGATCGCCTCATGAACACGCATGCTGCAAAACTCAACCTGCCGGCACCCAACAACACGACGTGGGGAATTCCCTATGTCGATGAAGAGCTCGCTGCCTCACGCGGACAAAATCCAAGCCTGCGACAATCGCTCGCGACCTCGGGCTGGTTGCTTGGCTTGAACGGTGTCCATGTCGGCGAAGACCTCAGACTCTATCCGGGGGTGAACACCATCGGAGCCTCGGCGCGTTGTGATGTTGTGGTCACAGCTCCTGATACAGGACGACAACACGCCATCGTCGACGTGATCTCTGGAGAATCCGCAATTTTGCATCCGGGCTCGAGCCGCCGACAACTCTGGTTGAATGATGAACTTTGCGAAAACGCAGCTCCACTTTGTCATGGCGACACCATCCAAATGGGCGAACAGTTGTTTGCGTTTGTCACACTTCTTCCGGTTCCATCTGGAGAAAGCAACACAATTGTTTTGAGAGATCGCCTCACGTTCAGGACTCCCTGCACGGCAGGCTGGCTGATTGAACTCAACGGAAGAGCACAGGGCCGCGACTATCGACTTTTTTTCGGTGAAAACAACATTGGAAGCCAAGCAGGACTCGAAGTATCCATCGCAGATGCTGAAATAAAACCACGTCATTGTGTCATCACTCGTCACAGTGAGAATTGGACTGTGGTTCCCTTATCAGTCACCGAGCCGCTGCTGGTGAACGGTATTCCGAGCACTGGAACTGGTCTCGAAAACGGAGACATTCTCACCTTTGGAAGAAGAGAATTTATGTTCCGTTGCATCAGATTGGTAGTCTCAAAATGAACAGAAACATTTCAAAACTCTCATTATTGCTGCCGGTTGTCCCACATTGTCTGATGGTGACGTCAATTGCTTCAGCAGCGCCGCAGCGGAATCTGCTTGTTCGATCGGTCGGTGTTGAAAACGAGACACACATCAACGTCAGAGTTTCCGCTTTTGAATCGGACCAAAATGGCATTTTTCCGATTTCGACACTCGATAAAAATTCATTCCAGCTCAGCCTGAACGGACACCGGGTTCCGCCCGCGTCGCTGGGCCTTGTTACCTTCGATGCATCCCGCCGCAAAAACAACCGTGCGGTCGTCTGGGCATATGATGCGACAGGCGTGAAAACCATGAAGGGACTCAACAAAGAATTGCGCGCTCTTTCGGCGCAGGAATTCGCCGGATTCACCCCCGACTTCCTGTCCATCCTCGGTGTTGCTTCCGATCGAACCATCGAGCGCATCATTCTCGATCCGCAGCATCAGGACAACACACTCGCACTGCAGCGCCGTCTGCTTGGAGATCCTGTCGGACTGACATCTGCGTCGGTGTTCCGCGACTCTGCACTTTGCGTTGCTGCGGATAAATTTGAAAAATGGGCTTCCGCAGGACTCAAATCATCAGATCAAAAATCACTCATCTTGCTCGGCGGAGCGGCACCCGCGGCTGGCGAGCAGTTAATCCGCAACAACAGGTGCGCAGAGCGGCTGATGCAAATGCAGGTCATTGTGCATCAAATCATCTTCGCTCGACCAGAAACCTTTGTGAGCCGACACTGGAGTCGCCAGTCCGAAATATTGGCACAAGGCGGCGTTTTTCGTGTTGTCGATCTTCAGGGAGCCTTCAGGGCATTGCAGTCCATCCGCAACATCCTCGACAAAGAATACGCAATCTATGCACAGATTCCCGCAACACTTCTTGAAGAACAAGGCAATCCCGAACTGCACATCGCCGTTGCTGCCGATTATCACGGACAGCCATTCAACGCCGCACAACAACGATTGCAAATCCGTTCACCAAACAAACGAATCATCCCTGAACTGACCGCTCACCCTGCAGAGAGGCCTTCTCAGCCTCCGCGTATGCATTTCATCGATCAACGCGCGAGTCTTGCAATCAACGCATGGATTGAGTGGCTTGCCACATCAGTGCTCATCGGCAGTATTGTGACCTTGCGGCACATGCGAAGAATGCGCACCGGTATCGACTCCCTCGAGGAAGAATCAGGCCGTCTGGACAGCTCACAGGGACCATTGCTGATGATTCTCAATGGCAAGGACAAAGGCCGCGAATTCAGGATCCGACAAAACAAGGTCACACTTGGACGTGGATTCAACTGCGATATCCGCCTCAATGCCAGACATATCCGCAGAAGGCATGGCTGCATCAGTTTTCAGGGCGACAAGGCACTCATTGAAGATTTCTCCGACGGACAACTGCTGGTCAATGGTCGGCCGTTGCGCAACTTCCGCGTCATAGGGCACGGCTCTGTCCTTCAGTTGGGCGAACTCCAGTTATTATTCCGGTGTGGTGAAGTATGAAGAACGGTCAACTCTTTTTATTGCGCTTTACAAGCGGGACGATGAAATCGCGACAATTTACCCTGCTGCCCGGCGAGAGCTACATAATTGGCTCGCAATCCGATTCGGACATCAGGGTGGACGGCGATCCGACCGTGAGCCGCAGACACGCTTGTATCGCCGTGCATCCAGCCGGACGAATCACTTTCAACGACCTCAACAGCACCAACGGGTCTATGGTGAACGGCAAGGCCGTCTCACAGGACGGCCGCCTCAAGGCTGGCGATACACTTCGACTCGGCCTCAATACGTTGTGTCTCATCCAGCCATGGGAAGCTCTGGAATCCAGCCTTCCACCGGCCATGACCTCCGGATTTGAGTTGATTCCAAAAGATCTCCCGCAGCGGCAGAGCGCACTCAAAACAACGGCGCCGCTTTGGTTTACGGTCAGCGGGTTTTGTATCGGCGGGATCTGTTTCAGCCTCTGGCAGGCATACAACGCTCCAAACAATGTCTTTGCCCGAACCATTCCGGCGCTCATCCCAATCGAACAGACGTCAACGGTGCAAATCGAAAAGAACACGACCGAGGCTCAGACGAGCAATTTGCGCCTATCCGACAAAGACGTAGATGTGCCGCTCGTCGCAAGCCACTACGTCTGGGATGAAATCGTCAACATCTCGCAACGCTTCGGTGAAATCCCGCCGTCGGCGATGGATCCGCAATTCCTCGCTCAGGTCGAACACTGGATCAACTTTTACACAAAAAACAATCGCCATTCCGAACTGCTCAAGCGCCGCGACGCAGTCTGGGAGAAAGTTCAAAACATTCTCCAGATACATGGTCTGCCCAGTGAGCTTGGCTACATTGCGTGGGTTGAATCGGCCTTTGACACGCAGGCTGTCAGCCATGCAGGTGCGGTGGGAATGTGGCAGTTTATCGATAGTACGGGTCAGGAATATGGTCTCATCAACGCAAATGCTCAACCACGCGACTCGCGCCGTCAGGTAGAAGCCAGCACCCATGCCGCGGCCCGTTACCTTAATTCGCTGCTCGGTATGTTTGGCAACCGTCGTTACCTTCTAGCATTGGCTGCATACAACGCAGGACAAAACAGAATCAAACGGCAGGAAATTGCACAAAGCATCAAGACGTCCAAAAAAGTCGATTTTTGGCACCTAAAAGAAACGCTGCCCAAAGAAACCTTGGATTACGTCCCCAAGGTCCTGGCAGCGATTATCATCGGAAGAAATCCCGAAAACTGGTGAGCCCGCGCGCAGTCCGCGGCGGAGCTCACCATTCTATGATTTATCAGTCTGCTGGAAACAGCATGTCCTGATACGACGGGAACGGCCATTTTGAGGCCGGCACAATTGCTTCAATCTGGTCGGCAGTTGTGCGCAACTCTTCCAGCTTCGGCAACAGCTGCTCTGCAATCGCCTTCGCAGTTTTAGGAAGATGGTGGTGATCAAGCGCATCACCTGCAGTCACGCGCTCATAACCTGTGCGCAAAGCCGAGAGCGATGTCTCAAAACGCACAGCGAGCTGTCCCAGTTCGCCGGCCAATTTTTGCGCGGGTGTGGAGATGTGCATACGGGCAGAAGCCTCGCCCAGCGAAATAAGTTCACCGAGGTACCCGAGTGTTGCAGGAAGAATTCCGGTCTGTGCCATTTCGATACCGACGTTGATCTCGATGAGACGTTGCTTGATGTAACGCTCCCATTGGATGGCCGCGCGACTTTCGAGGTCAGTGCCGGTCAGAACGCCAGTTTCGACGAGGAATGCCGTCTTCTGAGCGTCGGTCCAGACATCCAGCGCAGTCGGAGTGTCGGGCAGATTGCCAAGGCCGCGACGTGCTGCCTCATCGCACCATTCTTGTGAATATCCGTTGCCTTCAAATCGAATTTTACGTGTGTCGCGGATCACTTCACGAAGAACTTCAAAAACCGCTTCCGGAGAAACGCTTCCGCCCTTCGCACGCGCTGCCAACTTCGCGTTTACTTTGACCAGACCGGACGTGACCGCGGCATTAAGAATTGCCGTCGGGAAGCTGATGGATGCGCTCGATCCGACTGCGCGGAACTCAAACTTGTTGCCGGTGAAAGCAAAAGGAGAAGTACGGTTGCGGTCGGTGTTGTCGGGTGCAACATGCTGAAGGTGGTTGACACCCAAGTCGAGCAGCGCCTTCTCAGCCGAAACGTTTTCACCCTTGCCGGCTTCAATCGAATTAAGGATCTTGTCGAGTGTGTCTCCAAGGAAACAGCTGATGATTGCCGGCGGTGCTTCGTTCGCACCAAGACGGTGATCGTTTCCTGTGGAGGCAACTGATGCGCGCAAAACGTCTGCGTGATCGTAGATTCCCTGCATGACACCGCAGAGGAAGGTCAAAAAGACAAGATTCTGGTGTGGGGAGGTGCCGGGTTCCAACAGATTGCGGCCGGTGGAGTCGGACATCGACCAGTTGACGTGCTTGCCGCTGCCGTTCACGCCGGCAAAGGGCTTCTCGTGCAACAATACCGAAAAATTGTGACGAGCGCCGACGGTGCGCAGAACCTTCATCAGCAGCTGGTTGTGGTCGGCGGCGATATTGGAACCCTCAAAAATCGGCGCGACTTCGAACTGTCCGGGCGCAACTTCGTTATGGCGAGTCTTGATTGGAACGCCGACTTTATAGAGTTCGACTTCCAACTCATTGATGAACGCATGAACACGAGTCGGAATGTGACCGAAGTAATGATCTTCGAGTTCCTGACCTTTGGCGGGACGCTTTCCGAAAACGGTGCGGCCCGAAAGACGCAGGTCTGGACGCGCCATCGCCTGCTCGCGTGCAACAAGGAAAAACTCCTGCTCAGCACCAACAGTTGTAATGACGTTGGTAACGTTCTTTTCACCCAGCAGGTGAAGCGTCTTGACTGCCTCTTTGTTGAGAGTGTCGTTGGAGCGCAGCAGCGGAGTTTTAAAGTCGAGAGCATCGCCGTGATAACTGATGAAAACCGAAGGAATGTAAAGCGTGCGCCCGTTCTCAGTTTCCATCATGAACATCGGGCTGCTTGGGTCCCAGCTGGTGTAACCGCGCGCCTCAAAGGTTGAACGCATGCCGCCCGAGGGAAAGCTCGATGCATCGGGTTCACTCTGCAACAATTCCTTGCCTGTGAAACGCTCAATGGGGTGACCGTTTTTATCGAGCCAAAGGAACGCGTCATGTTTCTCGGCTGTTGTGCCAGTCTGCGGTTGGAACCAGTGACAATAGTGTGTGGCTCCTTTTTCGATTGCCCACTCACGCGCGGCGGATGCGATTCGCTCTGCAAGCGTTGCATCAATCTTGCCGCCCAGCTTCATCACCTTGCTGATCGTATCGAGGTCGTGCGAGCTCAGCTTCTTTGCCATCGCACGGAGGTCAAAAACGTTAGAGCCGTAGAAATCTGCAACGCGGGCCAATGTTCCGTCAACATTGCGCGGACGTTCAATTGTACGCACACCGGAAACGTGAGCAGTCGTCTTACCAGTCGCCATAACACACCCTCATAGTGAAAAATCACGTGAAAGACACAACGCATATTTGCAATAGAACTCTCTGCGCCTGCATACCATAGCGGATGGGGCTGACAAGCAATGTTCAAATATGAAACCGGAAATGATTGAACTTTTCGCTCAAAGGCGGGTTAATCCTGAGAACCGCCACGCGCCCAGCGTACAGAACGGAAGAAAAAATTATGTTCGGGCGACACAATCGCATTCAAAAGACCAAAAGCGAGCGGCCATTGCAGGAGCTCGCCGAGGGCGATTTTGAAGCCCCGTCCGAGCGCAGATCGCGATGATGCAATCTGCACATTCGCAATGGCGCGACCAATTGACGCCGAAAAAAATACGCCGGCCAGTGCCTGAATAAAGAAGAACAGCAGCGAGGCCACGGCCAGTGTCTGCATCATCAAGACAATCCAGCCGAATGAACCGACATGCACAGCCTGATTGGCAGAATACTTGATAAGCGTGGGAAACTTGTGCGCGAGCAAACTCATGAACGGAACACTGGCAGAGATGGTGAAGCCGACAACAAGACACGCAAGCACGAGCAGCGTATCAAAAAACCACGCAAGCAAGCTCTGCATCACGCTCGGCGGACGCAATTTGCGCGGCGATGTGAGGAAAGATTTGATGGATGGAACACCTGCTGTCTGCACCATCGCCTGCTGGGCAATCATTCGGCCCGACTGGTCGGGCTGAGTCGCAGCCGTGCGACGGACCTGCTCATTCATCGCCTGCCATTTGCCTGCGAATTTCTCTGGAACATCTTGTTCCTGAACAAACGGAATCGATTCAACCTCACGTACGACTGTCTTTTCTTCGGTAAACTGGAGCCCTGCGCCGCTCGATCCCAAAGCAGGGCGGTTTTGCAAACCTGCTGCTCCGGAGTTGGGTGAAGCCCGCCGCTGGCTTGCCTGACGGGCTACAACCAGCGCTCGCTCGCGGATGGCGCCGGCACCAAAGCCAAGCCCGCCATGCAGCGGTTGCAGACGCGACGTCAGTCGTCTGCGCAAAGGCGACGACTTAGGTAACGAAGTTCTGACCTTTTCAGAGGTGAAGTCTGACTCGATTGGATATTTCACACCGCCTCCTGAAGGAACATACTAAGAACCACGTCACGGATGGCTTGAGAAGAAAGACTCCCGTAACGATTTTTCCATTCGGCCTGAGGAAAAATTGCCTTCGCCATCGTGCGATGACCACCGCCCAATCCCCATCCGTTGATCACACGTTTGACGACGTCACCGGCGTTTTTCACGTATCCGACGTTACGGACACTCATCACCACGTTTCCGTCAAACAAACCGGCGCAAACAACCCACTCCACATCTTCGAACTGGAGCAGAAAATCGGCCACCTGAGGAATCAAATCCTCGCGCTCCACCTGCCCCAGGCAGCTGACCACCACACCCGATTCACAGACCATCTGCCGCAGAGCGTCGGCCAGCACGGGTGCAAACTTCATCGGCAGCTCCGGCTTTTCGATGCGCCGGAGTAGGTTGTAGTTGATGCTTGGGTACAACGACACAAACGCATCGAGGTCGGCATCAATCACTTCACGGTTCAAGAGGAGCGTATCCGCCTTTATGCCATATAACAATGCAGTTGCAAGCCTCTGCCCAATCGAACAAGCCGCTGCCCGCAAATATTCCGTTAAAATCGTAGAGGTTGCGCCGTATTGATGGCGGATATCGACGAAGGGGATATTTGGATAAGGGTTAGCAGTTGAGGTCGGATGATGGTCGATGACCGCATCGACACGCTCGAGCGCAAAGCCGAAATGGGAGGGCTGGGTGTCGAGCATTGCCACCCGATCAAATTCGCCGAGTTCTTTCGGTGTGATGCTTATAACTTCAATATCGAGCAAACGCATCATGGCAAGATTTTCAGGGCGCGTGACCTTGCCGAAACTGACAATCGGGGTGGAAACCTTGTTACGCCCGAGAATGGTCCGCAGTGCCAGTGCGGATGCAAGACCGTCCGGGTCGGGATCGGGCTGGACAAGTAGCGCGATTCTGTCGCCCTCGCCCAACACATGGCGGACTTCCTTCACGAGATGTGTCGTCTGGATATGCCGCAACTCAGCGCCCACCGGCCTGCTCAACAGCTCTGCCCACGTCAGAATCAGTTCACGTCCACCAGCCAATTGGCGCGGACTTTCCTCAGGATGGCCATGCTTGAGCGAAAGGATAATCGCCTCGGGCAGGTCATCGAGAATGTGGCGGCGGGCCATTCGATGCTCATCGGCATCACGAAAGGCAATCACAACGCAAATGGGGTCATAAGTCGACCACTGTTTGTAGAAGTTAGTCTTACTGAGCTCGCCCTTTGCAATTAAGTCTTCACCACCGATTGCTTCACAGGCTTCAATCAACTCGTCCTGCAATGTTGATGCTTTGGACGGACACCACACGCGTACGTGCATGCCGCGAGGCTGCAGGTGGACCAAGGTCGACACCAATTCGGAGTCATCGGTCAGCACGAGAAAAAGACCAGACTTTGCGTCCATGTTCATTTCGCCCTTTGTTAACAATAAGCGGAGCATCTCAAAGATTATCACAAACCTGTTGAACCCGACAGTCTCCTGAGGTAGCACACGGCCTTCGGGCGGCTGCCGCGACAACCCGCGGCATTAACAATTTATTCTGTGGAATCAAAGAGATGTCACAAATCCTCGGTTTCAACAACCTGACAAAAGCGCTGAGCTTCAACCTGTACGATTTTGCAGTGGCGACCAACGAGGAAGAAAGAGCCTCGTATATCCGGTACATTGATGAACGCTACAGCGCAAAACAAATCGAGGCGATGCTTATTCGGATTGCAGAAATCATGGATGCCACCGTGCTGAATGTTTCCAGCAAGGATTTTGACCCATGGGGAGCCAGCGTCGTACTTCTGATGAGCGATGCGAAAGCTGGCGAGCACGCAAACCTGATGGCGCAAAGCACGGTCAATATCCATCTGGATAAGAGCCACATTTGCGCACACACCTACCCCGACAGTCTCGACCCCAACGGAATCTGTTCATTCCGCGTTGATATCGATATCGCCACCTGCGGAAGCATCAGTCCGTTGTATGCTCTCGATTTCATGTTCAAGGCGTTCGAGAGTGACGTTGTTGTCTGCGATTACGTCGTGCGCGGATTCACTCGTGCAAAGGACGGCGGCAAGCTCTACATGGATCACGACATCAGCTCTATCCGTGATTTCATCTCACCCAATATTCTGAAGCAGTACTCGACAGCGGATGACAACAACCCCGCAAACGTCACATACCAGACGAAATTTGTTCGCAGCGAGCTCGACGAGACCAGCTATTTCCGCAATCCTTTTCAGGTTCCTGCGGAGATCCGCGCACAAAAAATGGCGCTCATCCGCAAAGAAATGGAAGCCATTTTCTCTTCGAAACAATGAAGAAATCCGCGGTGTGGAGCGCACACCGCGGAGTCTTTTTACGTTCTCTGCTGCGGTGCTTTTGCACCGCTTTTTTTATATTTCAGCACATTTGCCGATGAATTTCTTACTAATGTAACCGCGTCCTGTTCGATAAAATTCGGTGCGCGGAATGAGCCCCATGACACGCACCGGATCATTTAACCGATAGTATGCGGAAATATTTTCACCGGTTGCCGGAAGTGTTCTATGCACCGGAGCGACACCGCTCGACGGCTCAACCGCGACAGCCTTGCATATCAAAGCCGGCCCGACAGGCTCCGGAATCGGCGTCGGGGTGGGAAGCGGTGCTACTGTAGGTGCCGGACTCGGCACGGGCGTCACGCCGGGCGGCAACGGTTGTCCGCCCGCATTTCCGAGCTGCGGATCCGTCCGCCATTCGCCAACCACAACCCGCATGTCCAGTTCGCGGACTCCCTGACCAACGGTCTGTTTGCTTGGATTGGACTCCATGGCGCGCACGCGTCTTTTGAAATCGGAGAGCTGTGGAAAGGTCTCCAACGTCATGTCGAAAATTTCTTTGATTTTTGCGTTCGGGTTTCTCAGGCATCCACCAGAAACACGTCTGTCATCCGGATTGGGCAGGCGGAGAATATCCCCGGCAGAGTTTCCGTGAAGTCCATAGGGGCCTTGAAACCAAAACACATAACGACCCAATGGATTTCGTGCTCCGCAAGGACCGTAAACATCAGGATTGTTGTTGAATATCTTCCAGCGTTCGTCTTCCGTCTGCGCAACACGTCCGGTTGCAGGGTTGACGGGGTCGCGCGGGCGCCAGACCGGACAATGTTCAAAATCCTCGACTCCGAAAATTCCATGCGGAGTGTATTTGCGCTCACCTCCATGGTAGGCGCCGGTGACGTCGGCAGATGCAATGTTCCATTGCTGCAGTGCAAATCCGCCTTTGTAGAGCGTCGCCCGATTCGTCTTCAGGTTAACGCGAATGGCCAGAGTCGACTTGAGGGCTTTGTCAATTTCGGCGTCCGACATGCCGCTTGAGGCCAACCACAGCGGGGTTGAATCAGTTTCCTCGGTCGCACGCCCACATGCAACAACGGCCGCAGCCGTCACCAGTGCGGACGACACCAGCAGTTTCAAACGTCGTGGAAGCAATTGGAGTTCAGACGTCATATTGAAAACCTCCGGAATGAGAATCCGCAGACAGATTCACCGCCACCTCCAAGCAATCGCCGTACCACAAAAAGAGCTGATTTTTCATTTACTTAAACATATTTAAATTGTCCACCAACTTGACACGTCTGCCAAATCATTCATCAATCGCCAACAAAATGATCAGTTGACCATAGCGGCTCTTTGGTTTTTTCTGGACGCCGAGATGTGCGTTTGGTTGTTATGATTGCCAATGATTTTTCTCCCTCACCAAGTCGGGTGTACTGATGAAGGTTTTGCTTCTGGTAGCTGCCATCATTTTAACGCTGGGCTCACTCGTGAATGCACCGAGCGTTCACTCTTCCATCGGCACGCCGCACGACGTCTGGACCAGCAAAAACTTCAGCGAAAGCGACCTGCCCTGCGGTGTCCCGACAACACCTGCGCAGTTTAGCGTCGAGAACCGGCGGACAGCCGAAAATGCCTATATGTTGATGGCCGCAAACCATCTCGCATATCGCTTCTGGCCCGGACGCCGCGAGCGGATTCTGCGTCAATGGGGATTTTTCAACTTCGAATTTTTCGACAACTCACGGACAAGCACCAACGGGCTTTGGGCCGAGCACAAAGACTTTGTCCTGCTCGTTTTTCGCGGAACCCAGGAACCTACAGATTTTGTGACAGACGCCAACGTAACGCTCGTCCGGCCGCCGTCTGAATGGAACATCGAAGGACGCCTTCACCGTGGTTTTTTGAACGCCGCACAGTCGGTTGACGCTCAAGTTTCTAAAGCAGCGACACTTGCTCAAACGAAAGAAAAACCACTCGTTGTTTCCGGACACAGCCTCGGCGGGGCACTCGCCTTGCTTTCTGCGCTTCATTTAGAAAAACAAAAAACACCCGTGCATAGCATCTGGACTTTTGGTGCACCCAAGGTGGGTGATCCTTCTGCAATGCGATCGATGAGAAAAATTCTGAGTGGACGACTTCATCAACTCAATCAGCCGACCGACCCGATTCCGCTTCTGCCGTTCACAAGTGAGGAACAACCTGCGCTAAATCAACTCGCGCAGGAATATGGAAAATATCTTCCGCTGTTTGGGACACTCGCTGCCAATGCAGCGTACAATTCGGCAGGCGGCGAAACACAACAGCGGCAGCTCGTCACGCGTACCCCACTTGTCGATTTTGCACGCGGTTTTTGGAAGCATTTACCACGTTCATACGTCTGCGATTTGGGTCAACGGACACTGCCTGTTGAGTGAGATCCGAGCGAAACGTAAAGCGCTCCGAGGCTTTTTCAACGACCAACAAAAAACCCGCTCTCTGATGAGAAGCGGGTTTTTTCAAAGGCAATGACTCACTGCGAGCATCAACGCAGGCCGAGAGTGTTCCCGTAGATGAAGAGACTCACCGTGTTTTGCGAACCGCAACCATAGTAAGCCGGATTGACGTACGCCTGCGTCCAGATTGGTTGAGCATAAGGACCCGAGAGCTGACGGGTGTTCAGCTGAACCAATGAAGGACCATTCTGGTAGCTCTGGATGCGGGTTGTGTAAGAAGGACCGACATACATGCGCTGACCATTGACTGCGATATCAACATTATAAGGCGTGCCGTTATAGATGCAGATTTGCGGATAAGACGGTGTTCCACCGGTGGCATCCGACCAATCGGCAGAAGCAGTTCCAACAGCCAAAACAGAAGCAAGTACGAGAGCGCTTTTCATTTGATAATCTCCCAATGAAGCCTTCGGCGTTTGTCGGCCGACATAGCGAAATTCATACCGACCGGTCAACGACTATTTTCAGGACCGTACCGAGCAAAAAAGCTTCAACCTCTCAACTGTGCAGAACAGTCGTGGGTGACTCTGGCAACGACAGCCTGAGTCACAGACTGAATGTCAGAGTCGGTCAGCGTCCGCTCCACGGGAAGCAGCGTTACGCGCAACGCAACACTCTTGTGTCCAGCGGCAACGCCCTGACCCCGGTAAATATCAAAGATGTTGACCGCAACCAACCGCGCAGGGATCTTAGCCGCCTCAAGCGCATCTTTTTCGATTGCACTGCGAACTGATGACACCAAGCTTTCAGCGCTCAAACTTTCGTTAACCATAAAAGCAAAGTCACGTTCGACGGTAGGCAAACGAACGTGTGCTCCGGTCTGTGACGAAATCTTCCGCTCACCCTTTTGCGCATGCTCCTTGATCTCCGCATGAGCCTTGAGAGCGGTCGCTAGGTTGATTTCAAAACCCAGACAGTGTCCGTCAATTTCGAAACTGCGCAACGCGGAAGGATGGAATTCAGCTACCCAGCCGAACGGCACTGTTTTTCCCGCGAGGTGCGCTACCACGTGCGCAGATCGGCCTGGGTGAAGTGCAGGACGCAACGGATGGTCCGCAGGCAGCGGTGCAAGCTCAATCTTTATTGAAAACACCGACATCAACTCAGTGATGTGAGCTGCAAGTCGGTGCAGCGTCCAACCGCGCTCCGACGTGTTGAGCCATTCCTTCTCCTCCTCGACACCGAAAACAACACCGCAGACACGGGGTGTTTCACAAGGGCGTTCGCCCGCAGTTGCTTCTCTGCTCAGTGGCAAAGAGGCCAATGGAGAATATTCAAACAGGTGCGATGAAATTTTCTCGGCCAACTGCGCCGCAAGCGAGACACCGATGCCGTTGTCTTGAAACACACGCACACCGCGCGAATCAGCATTCTGAAAAGTTCTCGAAATTTCAAACAGCTGACCGCGTTTGTTGCCGTAGTTCAGGTTGAAGGCAACCTTGCGCAGAAGTCCGCTCAAAAGAGTCGTCTGCATCAGCGGTTCGTCTTTGATAATCGGATTGAGCAATGCAACAGGTTCACCATTTGCATTCAAATGAGTTTGATTCAGTTTCTTCCAATCATCCGCGCGCATGAAATGGAAGCCTGCGGTCTCGTGGTAACCCAGACTGACCAAGCGGTTTGCAGCGTTTTCAAAGAATGACAGGTGCGCATCATCAGGGGCAACCCGTCCGGCCGAGGTCATCGGCAATGCCGGCACATGATCGATTCCGACAACACGGACAATCTCTTCGACCAAATCCGCCGCACCGACGACATCAAGACGGCGCCACGTCGGAACAACAACTTGAGACGAATGTCCCGACGCCGATGTTGTCACTGCAAATCCAAGTGAGCGGAGAATGGTCAACTGTTCAGAAAAGGGAACAAGTTCTGCGCCAACGCGGGCGGGAAGATCCTCGCTTCCATATTGAATTGTGAAATCCGAATCCGGACGCATTTTAACAGCATCCAAATGCTTCACTGCATCCGCTGCATTGGGAAAATAATTTTTGCTTTCATCCGCAATTGAAGATGCGGGACATGCCGCCACCGCTCCGCAATAACTAACCGCCGCCGAACTACCGGCAGGTTGCAAAGCATAAATAAGGCCAATCAACTTTTCGGCCGCTTCACAACGCCTGAAAACATCAATTCCTTTTTCGAATGCAAAACTGCTGTCTGTCTTGCGTCCGTGCCTGCGCGAAGCCCGCCGTACCAGCACTGGATGAGGATTGGCGAATTCCAAAACAAGTGTTGAAGATTCACTGGTGACCTTTGATTTTTCGCCGCCGATGACTCCGAGCAGTGCTTGCGGTGTTGACGCGTCCGCGACAACACAATCGTGGGCGACCAGCACACGCTCTTTGCCATCGAGCCCCAAGAAAGCCTCTCCGTCGCGCGCAAAACGCAGCGTCAACTGCCGCTGCCCAGAAGCAGCAGGGGCGAGCTTGGCCAAGTCGAAAGCATGATTGGGTTGAGCAAAACAGAGCAAGATGAGATTGCCGGCATCGACCACCGAGTTGATGCTTTTTTGCCCGAGCGATTCAAGCGAATTGCGCATCCATGATGGTGTCGTGCCAACATGAACATTTTCGAGGGCAACGAAAAATGCGGGCGCGCCGAGTTCATTTACGGCCGTGAAAGTTCCAACTTTCGTTTTCAGTACTTGTCGTTCCTGCGCCTCAGACAGCAGTTGTCCCGCGCTCACCGAACTTTTCCAGTCGGATCGCCATGCCTTCAGCTCTAATTTACCTTTTGTGACGCGATTGAGTCCTGCGCACAATTCGCGCGCAGCGCCTTCGTGTCCTAGCAGGTCTGGACGATTGGGAGTCACATTCAGTTCGAAAATAACATCATCCAATTGCAAGGCCGTGAAGACTGGTTGTCCAAGACGTGTCTGAAGTTCCGTTACCGGACGTCCGCAGGATGGCTCGTGATGAAGTTCCCAAATTCCTCCGCCATCACGTTCCTCATCAACAGGGAGGCCAAGCTCTTCGCGCGAACAAAGCATGCCCGAACTCTCAACGTCACGAATCTTAGAAACTTTGATCTCCAAGCCATTGGGCAAAACAGCCCCCGGAAGCGCAACTGCCACAAAGAGGCCCGCACGAGCATTGGCTGCACCACAGACGATCTGACGAACATCGTTTGGTCCTGTCTGAACCTGGCATACCTGCAACTTATCAGCCTTCGGATGACGTTCGGCAGATTTGATTTGCCCGACAACCACCTTTTCAAAACCGGCACCGCGCAGGGTCTGCGATTCAACCTCAAATCCCTGACGGGTAAAAATCTCTGCGAACAATTCAAGATCCCAGCGCTGCCAGCAGGGCAAGGTCGTTGCATCAGCGCCAGAGCGGACAGGCAGCTGTAAGAAAAGATGATCAATTAATTTTAAACTTACAAGCACGAGTTCACCCTCTCATCGCAATGACAACTGGCGGGACAACATCACATCGCCTTCAAACAGCGAACGCAGATCGGCGATGCCAAACTTGCTCATTGCGATGCGATCGACACCCATTCCGAAGGCAAATCCGCTGTAGGTTTTTGAATCAACACCGCAACGCTCAAGAACGCGAGTATTGACTAGCCCGCAGCCTCCCATTTCCAACCAACCAGTGTGTTTGCAGCTGCGGCAGCCGGTGCCAAAACACTGCTGACATTGAACGTCGATTTCCGCACTCGGCTCGGTGAACGGAAAATAACTGGAACGCAAACGCAATTTCACGGGACGCCCGAACACCTCAGCAAAGAATGCATCCAGCGTGCTGCGCATATGCGCAAGCGTAATGCCCTTGTCCACGACAAGGCATTCGATCTGGCGAAAGGTTGGAACATGCGTCAGATCAAGTTCATTTCGGTAGGTGAAACCCGCGCAGGCCACCCGCAGCGGAACACCGCGCTCAAGCATCGCATGAGCCTGCACGCTGCTCGTGTGAGTGCGCAGCACCCACTCGGATGCAACAAAAAATGTATCCTGCATTTCACGCGCTGGATGGTCCGCAGGAATATTCAAGGCCTCGAAGTTGTAAAAGTCTCGTTCGAGTTCGGGACCATCGATCACGGTGAAGCCCAGACGCTTCAAAGGCTCTAGGAGCTGCTGAACTGCAAGCGAAACGGGATGGCGGGAACCCAGCCTGATTTCCGGCAGCGGAAGAGTCAGGTCGACACGTTCATCAGCGAGTTTCTTTTCCTCTGCAAGCAAACGGCACGCAGCGACGAAACGCTCAATTTCGGACTCAAGGACAGCCTTGAGCTGGTTGATTTTCGCGCCCGCATCTTTGCGCTCTTCGGCAGGATAATTGCGCAGAGCCTTGAGCCAATCCTGCAGCGGCGATTTGCGGCCGGTAAATCGGACACGTACCTCATCGGCCTGCGCTTCACTGAACGAGCCCAACGGCATACCGACGACGTGCAGACAGCGCGCGCGTTCATCATCAATCAATTTCTGCAACTCCGACAAAGAAGAAGCTGCCGCGGTGTGCGGCAGCTCCAACAGTTCGGAGAGTGAGATGTCTTGCGACAGGGTCATCATCTTACCCTCTGTGATAAGGTTAACCGTTCATACTTCCGAGAAAATCATTGTTCGTTTCGGTTCGCTCAAGCCGCTGGATCAAAAACTCCATCGACTCGATGGGGCTCATCGGGTGAATGACCTTGCGCAAAACCCATAGACGGTTGAGCGTCTCTTTGGGCAGCAGCAGATCTTCCCGTCGAGTACCGGACTTATTGATATCAATAGCCGGGAACACACGGCGCTCAGCCAGACGACGATCCAACACGAGTTCCATGTTGCCCGTTCCCTTGAATTCTTCAAAGATCACTTCGTCCATACGGCTTCCGGTTTCAATCAGAGCCGTCGCGATGATCGTCAGACTGCCGCCCTCTTCCACGTTTCTCGCTGCACCGAAAAACCGCTTGGGTTTGTGCAGGGCGTTGGCATCCACACCACCTGTGAGGATTTTTCCGCTCGGTGGAACGACGGAGTTGTATGCACGCGCCAGACGCGTGATGGAGTCAAGAAGGATGACGACGTCTTTTTTGTGTTCGACAAGACGCTTCGCCTTCTCAATTACCATTTCGGCAACTTGAACGTGGCGCGACGCCGGTTCATCGAACGTACTCGAAACAACCTCTCCCTTCACGGTGCGTTCCATTTCGGTCACTTCTTCCGGACGCTCGTCGATCAGAAGGACGATAAGGACGACCTCGGGATGATTGTGCGCGATCGCAGTGGCAATATTTTGCAGGAGAACAGTTTTACCCGTGCGCGGAGGTGCGACGATCAGCGAGCGTTGGCCTTTGCCGATAGGCGACATAAGGTCGATGGTTCGCGTACTGAGGACTTCCGGATGGTATTCCAGCTTCAGACGTTCGTTGGGGTGAATCGTCGTCAAGTTGTCGAACAGAATCTTCTCACCGGTTAGATCCGGCGGCTCGAGGTTGACCGATTCTACCTTCAACAATGCAAAGTAACGTTCGTTGTCCTTTGGCGGACGAATCTGGCCGGAAACCGTATCGCCCGTGCGCAAATTGAAACGTCTGATCTGCGAAGGGGAAACATAAATATCGTCAGGACCCGGGAGATAGTTGTAGTCGGGAGCGCGCAGAAAGCCGAAGCCATCCGGCAGCGTTTCCAACACACCTTCCGAGTAAACAACGCCATTGCGGGCAGCCTGCGCACCCAACAGAGCGAACACCAGATCCTGCTTGCGCAAGTTAGCAGCGCCCTCGATGCCCATCTCAAGTGCCATCTGCACCAGATCCCTGATGTGCTTTTCCTTGAGTTCCTTGAGATTCATTACAGGAACATTTGCGTTGAACTCCGGTTCCTTCTCCTCGATCACAGGCATCTGCTGCTTGTCTTGACGTTTGAAGTTGGGGTTGAAGTTGGCGCCACCCTGACGTTGCTGAAATCCGCCACCCTGTCCGTGCGGACGTCCCATGTGGCCTCCGCCTCCGTGATTTGGCCTGCGGAATTGCGGCTGTCCCTGCGGACCTCCTTGCTGGCTTTGCGGTCCGCCGTGACCGCCGGGGTGCGGCTGTGCAGACGGTGTCGGCGCAGGCGCGGCAGGGTTGGGAGCACCAGGCTCGCGGGGTGCTTGTGTTGGCATTGGCGATGCTTCGCGAGGAGCAGCAACTGGAGTTACTTGAGCGGGCTCTCTTGCTGCTGTGGGAGTGGTTTCCCCTGCAGGAGCTCCCACCGGTGGCATACCTTCTCGCCGCGGCATAAAGCCACGTCTGTCATCACGTTTTTGAGGAACAAAAGTCGTCACTGGCCGATTATCACCGTCGCCTGTCACTTCCGGGCCCGATGCTGTCTCAGAACCTGCTGATTCTCCAGCTGATTCATCTTTTCTGACAAAACGGCGGGTAGAACGTTTGCGGGATGCAGTCGAATCGTCAACACTCAAGTCTTCTAAAGGCTTGGTATCATCAGCCATGTAAGATTTCCGAATAATAAGGGGGAGTTAATTCTAAGGCGGCCAAAGCACGAATCGGCTCTGGAGCGAAACGGATGTTCAACCCAATGAACACGTTGATAGTCCTAGACCACGCACCTCGAAGTTGCAACCGTGTTTTTTAAAATGCCTCAAATTTCTGCAGCAAGCGCCGATGCCTCTACGAATCTAAAGAAGGCACCCTTCGAACGAAGGAAATTGCTCTCTTTGGCGAGGAGACTCGATGGGGAACGTCGATTCGAACGGGCAGACCAAGACCCAACGGCGCGCCAGCAATCAACTGGGCCTGTCTGTAGAGGACCGGTTCAGGTTTACGATCGTCGTGAGCTTTATCGCACTCAGTCTGATTGGCTTGGGCAGCATGTTTTACATGTCCGACTTGCAGGCAAAAAGATTTCAATCTGAGGCCGCCACTCTTGCGGTGACGCGCTGGTCCGGCGCGTTTGAAGTTGGGATTGAACAGTTGATTGCGCCCAAACAGCAGGAGTCAGAAGAAATTGTCCCTGCTATTCTTGAATCCAACCGACTCGTCCCGCGTTCACAATTGCCCGAGCATCTTGGTAAGTCTGAAATTGCCTTCACCACTTCAAGCTCAGGAGATCCACTGTGGGTGATCAACAAGCACCCCCTGCTCGACAACAACACAGCTTTGATTCTTGCCGAGCGTGAATATCCAGAACTGAAAATTGCCCGCGAAGCGTTTGTGTTCCAACGCTGGCTTGCGACGGCACTGCTCGCCATTTTGATAATTGCATGCACAGTCTTTTTCTCATTCGGAAAGTATTACATTTTCAAACCACTTCACTTACTCCGCGATGCGCTGCTCAGCAGGCGGATGACAGAAGCTGCCCGAGTCAAACAGCTCCACAATTCAAAGGTCACAATCGAGCGCCTTGAAGAACACTCGCGTTTCCCGCTTGAACAGTTCGAGGGTGACGAATTCGGTCAGATTGCATTCATACTCGAGGACGAAGACCGCAGACAGAAATCAATGCGCGACAGCTGGCTCAAATCGTTCAACACAATCAATGAGCCTATCGCGGTTTTCGGACAGAATGCGCGTCTCAAACACATCAATGAAGCCATGGAACAGTTCCTCGACGAAATCGGCCTCGATCCTGATCTCGTCAGGAATCTTCCAGCCTCTGCATTCCTGAACTCGTATTTGCAGCTTGAGGAAGAGAGTTCGGCAAAACTTTGCAAAGTCCTCAGTCAAAAGCTCCCGAAAGTTCAGGCTGCGGCGTGTACAGTCGAATTACCCGAAGGTAAACGCACATTCCGCTATTCCGTCTCAACAATCATCAATCATGGCGAAAGATTTGCAGTCTTTTCCCTTATTCGCGAGCAGATACTTGGACAAAACCATAACTTTGAAGATGTCATTCTTGAACAGGCCAACAGCCAGTTGAAGGTCATTCACCGTCTGCAGCAATCGGCGCGGGAAATGTCGGACCAAAAGGCCGATACCGTGCTGCATCTTTGCGAAACGCTGGTTGACAACATTCACAGCCTTCT
Source organism: Pseudomonadota bacterium (assembly GCA_039799905.1). Lineage (GTDB taxonomy): Bacteria > Bdellovibrionota_B > Oligoflexia > Silvanigrellales > Silvanigrellaceae > RFOM01. The sequence continues at coordinate 188,409 of JBDLRP010000039.1, forward strand.
CGAGATCTCCAACGCCTCGAACCCTTCCTTGGCGACTCATAAAGTTGAATTCAATGTCTTTCACTTTTTTCGTGAGATGCAGGAATCGATCGAAGGGGCTTTGAAGATTTCTGTGGAAATGGAAAAATCATTGCCAACGTTCATCGTGGGAGATCCGACTCATCTCCGGCAATTCCTCAAGGGGATTTTCCAATCTTTTCATGAAACGAACTCGGTTGAGTCGATTTTGATGAATATTGGCTACAACACTTCTGAGAAAAAATTGATCATCTCGGTTCTTTCTCCCGACGGTAATCCAGTCTTACGTGACCCGTCTCTGCAACTTTATCTGGCCCATTACTCACCCTTTCTTTCGCTGAGCAGTTTTCCTGACGAGGATCTGCACGCGGACGAATTCATACGGGTGCAAATCGTCGCACAGGCGGGTATCAACCGGATTGAAACTCTGGAGCTGGATTTATCCAACAGACAACTTCCCAAATCGCTCATCATCGTCTCAGATGAAATCCTTCCCGGTGAGGCGCGTGAGGTCCTGGAGTCTTCCCAACACGTCAATTGTGAATGGCTGACTCCCGGAGAAGCTCTCGAGCGAAAATTCTCGAATAGCGGAGAATGCATGCTTTTGTTCATCACCAACACACAAAAGCTGAAGGACAAAGCTATCCAAAAGGTCATCAACCATGCGCGAGGCTCAAGTGTTCCCTCGGTCCTGCTCAGCCAACAACCCCGCCGGGGCGAATCACTAACCGCGCTGCGCCTCGGCTTTGTCACATATCTCACATTGCCATTTGAACACGATGAGCTCCACAAGCTGCTGATACTGACCATGAACAAGTCGGTACGCGAGAGCATCGGAAAACTCGGACTCATCACAAAACACACAGTACGAGACCTCGTCCCGTCGCTCGGCAAAGTATTGCTTGGAAATATTTCAAAGCAACATCAGAAAGAAGCTCTGATTCTTCTCAACACATTGACGAATCTCGGATTCAGGGTCCAAGAGACGTCAACCGTACACAGCTTTTTCGAACTTCTGCACAAGGGAACTTTTGAATACATCGTCTGTCCAAGCGGACTTTCGACGGGACTCAAACGGCGCATCCAAATCAGCAGCCGCGATGTCCCTTGCGTCTTATTTGGGAGCTGCTCATTGGATGAACCTGGGCGCAGTGATGAAAACCGTTCGGCAGCACCTCTCGCCAGCTGGATCACAATCGCAGACGTGAGCAACCAGCAGGAAGTCAAGGATGCACTTCACGCCGCACAGGAATACGAAAAACGATTCAGCGACATCCCCGAAGAAGAAAGCGACGAGGGCGAAAACCCGAACGACAATCTCGAACTCGCCATTTGAATCAGTCGCTCAACAGGAATGGGGCACCGACTTACGCATGCGCCTTCCGACCACCGACCTAAATCAACGGGCTAGAACTGCCTTTTCAATTTGGGTCATCGCCCAGTCGAGAGATTCTTCAGCAATCACCAGTGGAGGTGCAAAGCGGATAGTTGTCGAGCGAGTTTCTTTCGCGAGAACTCCGCTGAGTGCCATCCGCTCGCTGTATTTACGCGCAGGACCAGCTTTCTCAGTCAGCTCAATTGCGTTCAACAAACCTTTTCCACGCACTTCTTTCACAAGATCAACTGGCAAGTTGCGTCTCAAGCGGGTTCTGAATTTTTCACCCAAAACTGAAGCCCGTTCTGCCAATCCCTCGTCCTTGAGAATGCGCATAGCCGTGCGCGAAAGAGCACACGCCAAGGGGTTGCCGCCAAAGGTCGAACCATGGTCACCCGGCTTAAGAAGCCCCAACACAGCTTCAGTGCCAACCACAGCTGAAATCGGATAAAATCCGCCACCCAGAGCTTTACCCAGAATGATCAATTCTGGTTCACAATTTTCATGCTGATAGCAAAACATTTTTCCGGTGCGGCAGAGTCCAGTCTGGATTTCATCGACCATCAACAGAACATTATTTTTCTTACAAATCCGATCGCACTCGGCGAGAAATCCCTCCGGTGGAACAATCACGCCGGCTTCGCCTTGAATTGGCTCAACCAAAAACCCAACTGTGTTCGGGGTAATCGCAGATTCCAGCGCCTTTGCATCTCCATAGGGAATAACTTTGAATCCGCCACTGAATGGTCCAAAGTCTGCGCGGTATTGAGGGTCGGTTGAAAAGCCGACAATCATAGTCGTACGGCCATGAAAATTTGCATCACAGACAATGATTTCTGCCTGATCGTGCGGAACCTTCTTAACGAGGTAACCCCATTTGCGTGCAAGCTTTACCGCTGTTTCAACGGCTTCTGCGCCGGAGTTCATGGGCAGAGCACGATCACGCGAACAGAGTTGGGTCAACTCCTGCAGCCATGGTCCAATCTGGTCGTTGTAAAATGCTCTGGACGTGAGAGTCATTCTCGATGCCTGCTGCATCAGAGTGTCCAACATTCTCGGATGGACGTGTCCCTGATTGACGGCACTATAGGCACTCAACATGTCCAGATAGCGCTTTCCGTCGACGTCCCAGACCCATTCTTTTTCGCCACGCGCAAGAACAACCGGAATTGGGTGATAATTGTGAGCACCGTAAACATCATTAAGATGCACATGCATCTGCCCGAGATTCGAGAGCGGTAGGTTCATGTCTGCCATTGGGTCTGTTCCTGTTTTTGTTGAGTCAAACTTGTCTTGTTATCAATACCGGAGCATATGTACGAAGAAAAGGCGGCACCCTGCAGACTGCAAGGAATATAAGCATGAGTTCTGTGCAAAATAACAACGAATTGTGTTGGATTCACATCCGCGACGTCTACACGTTCCTCTATCTTGGGGCAAATCCGCACGAACAGAAGGTCGGACAAAATTTGAAAATTGACCTCAGTGTGCAGGTCCCATATCGCAATACTCAAGATAGTCTTGAAAATGTTGTTGATTATAGCAAAATCATCGAACGCGTGCAGGGCTATATTCAGGGCTTGGGGCGTGTCAGCCTTCTTGAATACCTCGCAGAAGAGTTGTTGAACGTTATCGAGAACGAGTTTCAAGGTGTCAGAGCGGCAAGAATTGTTCTCTACAAAGCGTTTGTTCCGCTCAGCCATTTCACCGGCTCCGTGGCCATTGAGGTCGAAAGAGAATTCTCCAAGAAGGTAACCTGAAAAACCCTTTCGAGAATGACGACTGACCACGCTTTGTGGATAGTGAACTCGCAGCCACCAGTCGCGTCGCGCTAAACAAAGAAGAAGGCGGACCCCCTTTTCAGGAGTCCGCCTTCAGCATTTTAAGCCCCTCAGCAGAAGCTCAGCTCATAGCCGTCATCAGCTTTCGATGAACGCCTTAAGCTTTTTGGAGCGGCAAGGATGGCGCAGTTTACGCAATGCCTTGGCTTCGATCTGACGGATACGCTCGCGCGTTACGTCGAAGCTCTGGCCCACTTCCTCGAGGGTGTGGTCCGTCTTCTCGCCAATACCAAAACGCATGCGCAATACTTTTTCTTCGCGCGGGGTGAGAGTTGCAAGAACCTTTTTGGTTTGGTCCGACAAACTCTGGTTCGCAACGATGTCTACAGGTGCGCCACGCGTCTTGTCTTCGAGGAAGTCACCATAATGGTTGTCTTCCTCTTCACCGATTGGCGCCTCGAGCGAAATAGGTTCACGGGCAATTTTCATCACCTTGCGAACTTTTTCCAAGCTCATATCCATCCGCTGAGCGATCTCTTCAGGAGTCGGCTCACGGCCCATCTCCTGCACAAGGTAACGGCTCGTCCGAACCATTTTGTTGATCGTTTCGATCATGTGCACGGGAATGCGGATTGTACGCGCCTGATCGGCAATCGCACGGGTTATTGCCTGACGAATCCACCATGTCGCGTAGGTACTGAACTTGTATCCACGACGGTATTCGAACTTCTCGACCGCCTTCATTAGACCAATGTTGCCTTCCTGAATGAGGTCAAGGAACTGCAAACCACGGTTCATGTACTTTTTGGCAATTGACACAACCAGCCTAAGGTTTGCTTCGATCAGCTCGCGCTTGGCGTCTTCCGCCTGACGGTTTGCGGTGCTGACAACCTGGTACATGCGAGGAATCTCTTTGCGCTGCAAAAAGCAAGCTTCCTCGCTTCCGCGGATCGTCTGCTGGGTATTCACATAAGAGCGCTTGCACGCCTCCCATTCACGCTCCGAGAGGAAGTTGACTTCCAACGGCCGTGGCGCATCCGCCTCAGCATAGGCCTTCAGTTTCGTTTCATCCATGCGTGTCCGGTACTTGAGCTTGTTGAGCTCTTTCTCGACGTCCGCGACTGCTTTCGCATGCATGTCGAGCTCAGACGTAATCTGCTGAATAATCCTGCGGTTGATGTTAATTTCTTTGACGAGCTCAAACATCTGCGAGCGCGACTCGTTGAGCGTCTTTTTGTCGGAGGTAGTCGCGTTCTCGAGGTGTTCGAAACCGTATTTATCTTCCAGAGTCAAAGCTAACTGAGCCTGCTGCAGAAAACCCTCGACCAACGCGCGCACGCGTGCGGTCTGGCCTTCATCAGTGGCTTGGTCCTGCTCGTCGTCAAATCCCTTGACCAAGTTTTTTGCCTTGATTGCACCATCGAGAAACTTCTGACCGATTTCGCTGATGTGACGGACACCCAGTCTGAGGTTCACCAAGTGCTGCAAAAGCTTGTTTTCTTCGTTTTCAATTTTCTTTGCGATTTCAACTTCACCGTCGCGCGACAAGAGGGCAACTTGTCCCATTTTGCGCAGGTAAATGCGCACAGGGTCGTTGCTCCGTCCCAGAGAGGAATCAAGATCCTCTTCCTCAACCGCTTCCGCACCGAAGTCATCATTGGCAAAGATATCGTCATCCGACATTGCAGCGCCGTCTTCGGGCTCTGCATCCAAATCGGGACCAAGATCCTCGAGGTCGGCGTCGAAATCGGCGCTGGGCTCAACGTCCTCGAGCTCTCCGTCAGCCGGTCCTTCCTCGCCGTCAGTCGCGCCTTTCTTCTTGGCCTTCTGTGGCTTCTCGGCAACACTCGCACCATCGACGGTCCGGCTTGCATTCTTCTTGTCTGCCTTCTTGGCAACTTCGCCACTGGCAGCCGCCTTGGTTACCGGTTCAGCAGCGGAAGATTCTCCTCCCGCTTTGCTGCCGGATGTCTTCGCTTGACTCTTTGCCGCAGCTGGTTTGGCAGCCGCTTCTGAGCTTGATGCCGTTTGCTTTGCCGATGTCTTTTCCTTCGCTGGCGCGGAGTCTTGCTCGGCGCTCGCCGGTGACGGCACAGCTTTCAAACGAGCCCTACCCGAGGAGGCGGCAGATCCCGCCACCTGTTCTTTTTCGGTTGCCTTAGTTTGCGGTGCCTTGGCCTTGTTTTGATTCTTGCTATCCGCCCGTTCTGGTAGTGCAACCGCTACGGCTGTTTTCTTGGCTGCTGCTGAAGCCGGCGGAAGGGCCGTCGCTTTGGCGGCAGGCACAGCCTTGCTGGCCTTTACGGGAACAACAGGAACTTTCGCTGCAGGTTTGGAAACCGGAGCGGGCTGAGGCTTGCTCGCAACGCTTGGTGTCTTTTTGTTCGCCGGCCCCTGTGCATTAACCTTCCCCTTCACAATAGGTTTTGCGGAGGTTTTGGCCACAGGCTTAAGCTGTGGGCGCTGCTGAACAGCAACCTTTTTCGCTGGCGGGAGCGGTTTTTTGGCAGCAGGTTGCGGCTTGCGGGCTGGTGCCGGTTGCGCCTTGCGGGCTGGTGCAAGCTTACTTGGTTTGCCAACATTTTTCTTGGCAGAGGCAACTGGCTTTCCACTTGCCGGTTTGTGCGCCTTGGTCTTGGATGCGGGCACACGTGAAGCCGTCGACACCTTGGCCTTCGGAGATTGCATCTTGCCGACCTTCTTTGCGGTGGTCACCACACTTTTGCTGTTTTTCTTTGAAGATTTTGAAGTTGATTTTCCCTTGCCAGCAGCCATGGAGAACTCCCTTTTAACACAGCAAAAGACTCAGCTCATATTCGGAGCCACCCGAAAACACACGCCGAGCACCCATGATCGAAACACCTACACATATTCACGAGAATGAAATATTGCAAGCCCCAGAAACTCAAGGACTCGAACGCTGGATAAATTTCTGGTGCCGGCGGACCCTCTCACCGGCGAGTTTTCGCAGTCTGAACTGCAAAGCCTCAATGACGTCTTGATCAGGAGAATTACCCGATTCGCACTCGCGAATCTCCCGATTCGTCTTCTCAATTTCCTGATCTAAATAGAAAATTTCAACTTGAGCCAGTGTCCGGCTGAGCATCTGGGAGAGGTTGGACCGGGCCCTCGACACTTTCACGTCTCTCACAATCATGCGAACAAACGGCAGGTTGACAGGATCCTTCAGGTCCGCCTGATTTCTCAGCTTGGGGGCCACAGTTTGACTTTCCGGTGGCTCCAGAACACCACGGACCCAATCATCGAGACCCGCCTCCATGAGACCCTCGGGGTCAAGCGATCCGAGGGCCCGAAGTTCCATAATTGCCCTATCTGCAGGCACCATCGCAGATGGCAAATCAACCAGCGACCGCTCATCCTGCTGCTGCAAAAGTATTTCACTCCAAGACAAAAAGGCCTGCCCCAAGGCCCGCGCCATCCCAACCGAAAGGTACTGGGCGAGCACGATCTCGTCCATCGGCTCATCGCCTTGTTCACCACGCAAGACATTTCTCAATCGCATCGGAAGCATCGAAAAATGTGCGTGTGCGAGCGACAAAAAAAGCGCCGCTTCTTCGGCTGATGAAACCGGACTGGGTTGTCGGTCGTTCGCAGGCTCCTGCCCGGAATCAAAGCCGTTCTGTGAGGTCTGCCCCGTGTGTTGATTTTCCTGCGGGCGGGGATTGCTTTGCGATTCTGAAAAACGTGGGATTTTTCCACCCGCTACCGGTCCGGCCCCCGTCGTCAGCGAGCTAATCTTGGAAAGCCCCAGTGCGACTGTTGCCATTTCGAGCGTAATCTCGCGCACTGCCGGATCGGGATTTTTCATTACCACCGGCACGAAATCATTTTTAATGCGCCGCAATTGGGATTCACGGGTTGTGCTTTGCGACATATACCAATCACAAACCCAACTCGCGAGCGGAACCGCACGCGAAATTAACGTCGCAAAACCCTCCGAACCATGCTCACGTATGTAGTCATCCGGATCTTTTCCACTTGGTACGGACACGAATTGCAACTCGAGAAGGTTCAGCGGAAATCCAGTTTCAAAAGCCTTGCGAGCAGCCTCTCGACCGGCGTTGTCGCTATCGAAGCAGAGCACGACCTGCTTGGCGACACGCGCGAGTTTCCGCAAATGGTCAGCAGTCAGTGCAGTTCCCAGAACGGCGACAACATTTTGAATACCTGCGCGGGCTATCGCGAGACAGTCCATATAGCCCTCAACCACAATCACGTGCCCCGCCTGCACAATTGCACTTCTTGCGCGGTTAAAATTGAACAACGTGCGAGATTTTTGAAAGAGCGGCGTTTCGGGTGAATTGAGATATTTTGGACCGGCGCTTTTGCCGCTCGGGTTTTCGCGAAAAACGCGTCCGCCAAACGCAACCGGCATGCCCTTTTCATCTCGTATGGGAATCATAATTCTGTCGCGGAAGAAATCATAAAACTCGTTGGTATTTTCGCGTTGGCGGAGAAGTCCCGCATCGATCATGTCGGATTTGCTCCAGCCACGCTTTTCTGCCATCCGAAGCAGCACACTATTTTGCGGCGCGAGGCCGATTTCCCAGTCGCGAATGCTGTTTTCCGTAAAGCCCCTCTGCAAAAGATACTGAAGAGCAACACGTCCTTCAGCAGTCCACAGATACTGTGCATATGCGCGGGTCACCTCACCCATGATGTGTGCAACTGACTTTCTCTGTTCGCGAAGCAGTCGGTCTTTCTCGGATTCTTTACCCGTGGATTCATATTCAAGTGTAAAATTGAATCGCCTCGCGAGTGTTTCCACAGCCTCAGGAAAGGTACATCCCGTGCGACCGATTTCAAATGCAATCGCATCGCCATGCGCCTTGCATCCGAAACAGTGATAGTGCTTGTCATCAACGAGGAACGAAGGAGATGAGTCTTCGTGGAAAGGACATTTGCCCATGTAGCGCGATCCGCTCTTTCGCAAACTCACAGTCTGCGAAACAACCTCGATTAGGTTGATCCGCTCGCGTAGAGCCTCAATCGATGATTCGCGGATTCTGCCGCTCGCAAGGTTCTGATTCATGCTTCATGTGCTAGATAAAGAAAAAGGAGGACGCAAGGTCCTCCTCAACTCACTTGGCTGTTTTGCTGAAACTATTAAGTTCCGAGCTTCTTCAGCTTCTTGAGAGCGCGCTTGCGCGCAGCCATACGTTTACGCTTGATCTTGACCGAAGGCTTTTCGTAATGCTCACGCTTACGAACCTCGGAAAGGATGCCTGCTTTTTCGCACTGCTTCTTGAAACGACGCATTGCGCTTTCAAACGCTTCGCCTTCTTTCAGTTTGACAACTGGCATATCATTCACCCCCCTTCGGTCGCTTTTTACGTCCCGCCAACATTGGGCAGGCTCTTTCGCGGAAGTGGTGGATAACAGCCAGAGGCCGTCGATGCAAGTCAGCAGTGAAGAAAGTCGTCGCCAACAACGGCAATCAAGGCACCATCAAAAATGGCCAATAGATTTGCTGCGTTCATAACTATCTCTTCGAATCTCGGACCCTCGGTGCCTCGGTCACCACAATTCGCAAAGACCAGCCAGGTATCAGATTTCGATACTTGTTAGAATGCCCCTGCCTGCCAAGCTGCAGGCGGCATAGAGAGATGAGCAATGCCCGGCCATTGTTAATAGCCCAACCGATAGCCGGGCAGTCCTACCACACACCGCCTCAAACCAGATCCCCGCAACACCCTCTCTCCATCATCTCTCCATCTTGCAGGCGGGCACTGTCAAAAAAGAGTAGACAAAACCCTCCTGCTGCCCGCCTGTACTGGCGCAGGCTGCACGAACTTTGATCCACTGACCTTCTGTACTGATACGCTCGGCCATCGTTCCGTTTGCAACTTTGCACTTGATTGCACCCGCCGGTGACGAACGTAAGTTGACTCCCGCGGGATCCTTTTTGTCGAGAATCTCAAGCTTATTGCAGTCAGCAAGTTTTGGAGGCTCACTCGCCGCATCACCGCCAGAGACCACGAAGGGTTTCACGTCACCCTTGCCGTCGGTGATTTTTCCCTGATTCGCCTTCACTTCCCGGATGAGTTCCACAGGAATGGAGAGGGTCACAAAATAATTCGTCGGATCAAGGTCATCAATTTGAGGTATTTTAACAAGCACATTTTCCGGCGTTCCCGATGTATCTCTCTTGAGATAAATCCATGGTGTTGGCATCCAAAGCCGGCGGTAACCTTTGTTGTACCAATCCATCGGAATCATATAGTTCCGCCACATTTTTTGTGGATCATTGTCCGGACGATACCAGTTGTTGTGGTAAATCTTGATGTATCCGGAATCATCGATATCACCGACCAGCGCGATGTGGCCGTCGCCGGCTTGTCCGGAGCAGTCAGCCCTCAGACAACCGCTGACGAACGACCCAACAGGAATGCGCCCGCCGAAAACATTCTTGATCTTGGCAGCAATCGCTCTCGGGTCCTTCGGAAGTTGAATGACGATACCACCGCGCTTCTTGACCCCGTTCACCATGTCAATCAGAAGCGGTGAGCTATATCCGGTGACACCGGCCATTTCCAAAACACGCGACGCATTGGTGGCGCACATTGCAGGCTGTGCAAAGTAGTCTGCCCTGCTCAGCTGTCCTTTTTCCCACTCCTTCATAGCTGCAAATATCTTTGCACCGGTCGGTGTGATCAAATGAAAGCGGGTGTTTGGAAAATAAGTTTCGGGATTGCCCGTCAATGATTGAACGGGAGCTTCAGAAGGGCTCAACTCAGACTCGTTATGGCTGCGTTGCTTGCAACCGGTCAGCATGAACCCCAAGACAAGAGAACTCACAACGGACTTACGAATCTTCATTTTATATCTCCTCATAGCAGTCACTCAGGAATGATACATCACAAAACAAAGTTCTCTTTGAACAGAGGTACGATCTCAACCGTCAAAAATCCAAACCCACACGCACCGGCGATTCGAAGACAAGTCAAGATTTGGAAGCCGTCAAACGGCTCATGTCAAACTCGCGAACTAACCGGAGATAGACCCCAATCACAAATTGCGACAGCCTCAAGAATCCGGAGGTTGCCATGCTGAAGTTACTGCTCAAACTCACCGCCCCGTTGATTTCTGCTTTTGTTTTTTCCGCCTGCGGCCACAACACTACAAGCTCATTGGCATCACGAAGAGCATTGCAAACAACAATCACACACGATACCGGCGCAACCCTGGAAGAAATTTTACAATACGAAAAAATACAATCCGCTTGTCTGGAATATTGGCAGCTTCTGGATGCAGAGGACAAACCACTTGCCTCTACAGACGCTAAGAAATTTTATGAATTGGAAGTGTTGTGCGGAAAGTGGATGTTCATCGGTTGGGAAACATCAGGAAAAATGCCGCTTCCAGAGATATTGCTTGATGCCATGGAGCGCTCATGGCCAGAACGTGTCGGTCAGAATTTTTCAAATCTTGGATTTCTGGCAAATCCATCGGACCCATCCGGACGTCCGCTGGGCATCGCGCGTTCTACAACACGCTATACCGGCATGCCATCTGTGAATGTCACCTGCGCAGCTTGTCATGTGGGCAAGCTTCCCGACGGACGCTATGCGATTGGCGCTCCGAATACAAAATTACACTTGAGCGAGTTCAATTTAATCTCATACTACCCGCTATTCGCCGCAATGCACAAAAGAGAGCGAGACAAACTACCTGGCAATATTAAAGTTTACTACGAAGAGCTCGAGCGCAGCGAGCGACGAAGAATCGGCAACGGAGAACGAGGAATCGACTGGTCAAATGTCGTCTTTAAATATTCAACCCTGTTGCGCTGGATTGGTATCGGCCCGAAGGGACTGCCCGACGCGCAGTTTGTTGTCATGCCACCCGAACGCGACTTGCAATCATGGATGAACGGACGAAGGGGAGTATTTAACCCCGGAGCTCCAATGCTCACGATTCAAGTTGAAAACGTCCCAAACCTGTCGATACCCCAGTTGTGGGGCATCAGCGGACATGAGACAGAATTCCAAGCGGGACGAGTCGCTCCTGTAGGACAAACTACCAAATACTCCTCGCTTGAAAAATTTATTTCTTCGGCTTTCATATATGCGTATCAAGACTTGGCACTTGTAAGGCCACGCTATGTAAATCCACTTGTGTCATTCCTGAGGCAATTGAAAGCGCCTAAAACTCTCGAATCGATACCGTCGGCAATTTCAGAATCAGGACGAGCGCTCTTTACTGAAAATTGTAAATCTTGTCATGACGGCGCTGCCGGGGAGTCCACCCGACTCTACCGTTCGGCACTTGTAGGAACACATCCCTCACTTGAAAATCCGCGCGAAAACTATCTGGCGACGACTCCAATCGCAAAGCTTGTTGACTCGCTGAGCGAACAATTGAAAGCTGAACTCAGACCTCAACCCTCCGGCATCCGCAGCAGAAGACTTTCCGGTATCTGGAGCAGGCAGGATCTCATGATTGATGGTTCAGTTGAAAATCTCGATGATCTGTTCTGCATCAACCGACAACGACTCAGAAGTGGAAGTCCGCACGGGGAACTTTGTGGGAGTTTCAACTTAGATGAGAAGACATCGCTCATAGCGTTTTTAAAAACACTCTAAGATTTGACATCGTACAGTCCAAGAATGATTTCTCCCGTAGTAAGCTCCTTGTGTGGTTTATACAAATACGGAGGTTACCGATGAAATTTCAAGTTTTGGCTCTCTCTGCAGCTTCAGCCTTTTTGCTGACCGGATATGCCAGCAAGTCAAAGAAGCAGACTACGACCGCAGCAACTGCTGCCGCTCCGGCCAAGTTTGTTAAAGGCATTCTGGCAGACTCAAAGGGAATGACTCTCTACACATTCGACAAAGACACTGCAGACTCAGGAAAGAGTGTTTGTAACGACGGATGCATTCAAGCATGGCCAGCGTTGACAGCGACTGCTGATGCAAAAGAAACAGGCGACTTCAAAGTCATCACCCGTGATGACGGAAGCAAACAATGGGCACACAAAGGAAAACCACTTTACTACTGGGTGAACGACAAGAAGGCTGGCGACACGACGGGCGATAAATTCAACGGCGTATGGCACATCGTCAAGGAAAAATAATCCTCGAAAACCGAGGAACTCTTTGGCCGAGTGATACGCAAGTGACAAACTTAAGCTCACGACACGATGAAAAAGAAATGTGGCACTTAGTCACTGGTGCTGCGTCCGGCTTCGGCAGGGCATTGCTGTCGAACTTGCAAAGCCTAGCTACTGTTTACCGCTGACCGATCTTGACTTCGAAGGTCAGATGCTTCGGAGCTAAACCAAAAGATAACAGTCGATAAACACGGAGCGAGACCTCATGAGCAAATTCAAGAAAATTCTCGACATCCACGATTGCCTTCTCGAACAGGATATCAAGCGAACCCGTCCGTGGATGGTTGTTTTGATGTTCATTGCAGGTGTTGGCGGATTGTCTTTGGGATTCCTTTCTGAACACGAATATAGTGTCCATCTTGTCGCGATCGCTTCGTTCGCCGTCGGAGTCTCGGTTGAAAAATTCGCACAAACCCAAGTCCGCCGCATTGAAAGAAAAAGTCAGAACAAATTTTCCAGCTGAATTATCTTTATATTCTGCACTCGCAGGCGCGAGCCCAGAAAATCGTCAAAGCGACTTTAACTTTTTTTTGCAACTCAACTTATTAAAACCACGACAGTTCTAGAAGAAACTAACGTCCGCTCAATCGAGAACCGATAAAAAAATAGGAAGATTCGGTGTTTCGACGATTGAGGGGGAATTTCATGAAATATTTTTTGACCGTCGCTTCATTTGCACTCACACTGCAGGCCTGCGGCTCCGGCAGCATCGCATCTCTGAACAATGCCTCCGAGCCAGAGCCGGAAATTGGCGAATTGGTGGCAATCAATTCGGTACTCTCACTTTCAGGCAGCACTTCTGAAAGCTCGTTGCAATTGACGGTCAAAGCTGAGCCGCCTGCAGGAAGCTCAGCAGGCGGAGCTGCACCAGCGCCAGCGCCGGTGAAGGAGCCAGCGAAAGCTTTGGTTGAGCTCGCAAAGAGTGTTCGCGTCACCTTTGAGCCGCAAAATGCAGCCAGTGCTGCAGGAAAGAAACTCGCCGAAAAAGTCGTGCTTGAGCAGGATTTTCCCGCCGACGTAAACAGCACTGAAGTGATAGAAAATAAGTCAACAATCAAGCTCAGGCATGCAGTCAAATACAACGTCCTTGTCGAGCAGCTGCGTGACGGAAAGGTCCTTCAGGAAACAAAAGTAGAATTTCTCTTTAAAAGAAAAGACTCCTCTGGGATCAAAATTTCAACAAGCCAGCGCTCAGGTGTTACCTTGCGTAATGGAAAGGGCGAAAACAACGTCCTGCGCGAATGTCCTGCCGGACAATTCATGAGCGGAATCGGCTTCAACGAGATTCCCATCTGCCGGAACATTCCTGTCGCAAGTGCAATTGCAGGTGCTGCGGAAGATAAACCAGCAGCACCCGTTTGCACCGATCCCGCGACCGGTCAGGAATGCAAACAACCCGAGCCTGCTACGCCTCACATGGCTGCCTGCGAACCGGCCAGCGGTCAGCCATGCAAGCAGCCTGAAGCTGCTGAATCATGCCCAGACAAGAAAGCAGCAGATGCAAAGACTCAACGCGAAAAGACAATCGCACGACGATGATTAAGATTCTCCGTTGACACACTTCCCTCCGAGGAAATTTATCCTCGGAGGATTTTTGCACTGAAAAACGCCTGTGTGACAAAATCACACAGGCGTTGTCCCAAATAGAATCAGGCGCTCCGTTAGAGCTTGCACGATCCGTCAATGTGAGTCTGCTTGCCCACATATTCTCCAGAGGCAAGTTTGTGGGCTAACTTGGCTGCTGTTGGCTTGCCATTGCTGACTGAGGAAAACCATATAGCAATCGAGCCACGCTCGTTGTCCGAAATGTACTTGCTGCCCGCATCTGCATCTGATTTCATTTGCAGTTTCAATTCCTCGTCTGAGATCAGCTGCATGCCTACATTGGGCTTGACTTGGTAAGTCTGCAAGCGAATGGTGCTCGACTCTGTTCCGACTGGAGTCGCCTGATAGACAAGCTGTTCGTCGCCCACGCGCGCAGAGAAGTGACATCCTTCTAAATTTTTGAGCGTGGCCATAGCATCATTCGAACGGGCACTGCGCTCAGTTTTTGACAATGCGTTGTATTGCTGTTGGATTGACTGAACGTAGGGCTGCAGAGACTCCGCCGTCAGATTGTTCGGACATGGTCGCTGAGATGCCGCAGGCAAAGACTTAGCAACGTTCATATACGCGAGTGTTACGCCCAAGTTCGCACTCGACGGTGCCGCAGAGGAATTGGCAGTGGCGTCAACAACCCGCAGTCCATTGTTCTTCGAACTGAGGTCGCGGGTCGCTTGGTTAATCAGACTAATCCCCCCGATTCCGGCAATGAGGTACGGATAGGCAAGAGGATTGGCAAAAATACCAAGACCCAGCCCCGACCACTCAGCAGCAACTGCAAGTATTCCAAATCCAAAATAAGCAGAGAAGATACCGGTAGGAATCAACAGTATTCCACGCATCCGGCGTTCAACGTCTTTTTGTGCCAAGCCCCGGTCGAGTTCAACCATCGAGACGGGGTAGCTCGTCACAGGTCGCGCATCGCGCTCGGCCTGCCTCAAAAACTGTTGTTGATCGGAAGACAAAGCATCCTTGCCGGAAAACAGCGGAGCTTTCGATTTGTCGTGCTGTGAAACGTATAGGCAGGTTGTGCCCTCAAGCAAATTAGGGAGTGCATTGATGACCTGAACACGCTTGTCAAACAGCGCGCCACCACGACCAACCACAGTTTTGGTTTCAGATTCTGAAGTTGACTTGCTACCGCAGGAAACGAGGGCAGCCGAGAGCAAGGAAACAGAGAGCACGGCTGACTGACGGGAGAAACCGGACATGGGAACGCCTCCAACAATTTTCAGACTGACTCGATAATCTTGACTGGCCAGTAAGAATATATGCTCTCGTCCGCAAGAACTTTTTAGATTGAGAACAAAAAAAAAATCCCCGAGGGATTTCTCCCTCGGGGATTCAGAATAAAAAGGCTGCACCGAGCTACTCTCCCACAGTTAAAACTGCAGTACCATTGCCGCAGGCGGGCTTGACTTCGGAGTTCGG
>JBDLRP010000040.1:0-3261 GCA_039799905.1 Pseudomonadota bacterium
CTTGAGCGTCAATCAACACTCTTGCGTTTTGCGCAGGAGCCAGAAGGGGTGATGGAAGAGCAGCAACACCACCCCAAAAGAAATTTGAGTATTTCTTGGACGGCTGAACGTTTTCAGAATCCAATTCACGAATGTCATCAAACAAGAGGACAATTTTCTCGGCGAGTCCGCCCTCGGCGAAGTAGGTTTCCTTCCACGCCAAAACCTTCTTCCTGCGTGAAGCCAGCTTCTTGCTGTCTGCGTATTCGGGCTGAACACCTTCCTCGAGGGCCTTCACGGCGTCGCGGTTAGTGTCAAACAGGTCTTTATAGTCGCCGACCACCGTGTAGCCATCATCGAGTCCGTCGCGCACGTCGTCCCACAAATCGAGCTCATGAGCGAAGTTGTGTGGAAACACGTCCAACAAGTCGCGCAACCGGACTATCTGCTTGCGCAGGTCTTTGGCCTGATGCGGCAGGGTGGCGTCATTGAATTCGCGAAGGCCAGCATCAACGACCGATTTAGCCTTGATCGCAAGTTCTTTTATTGAGCCAGTGTAGTTGGTGCTGGGCTGAGCCTGGGTCGCTTGCTGCCCCGTACTGTTCGCCAAGTCCGATGAAAATCCGTTTGACGAGCATAGAAAAGTAAATGCAGAAAACCCGAAAACCGTAAGCCCGACGCGAATCATAAGGCACCCCCTCGTTGCGGGGATTTAGTGGCGAAGAATTCAGTGTTCAAGGGAAAAATTGTGACAAATTGAACGAGCAAATTGCAGTGTGCGACAGCCCTCTCAATCTGACTGCCGAGCCAATATCCTCAACACCTCGCGGCGGGTGGCACCCAACGCACCTGTGAACCACGCTTTGGCCGCGACATTCTTCGGGTTCAACTCAGCGCAACGACTGAAATTCTCGGCACTTTCTTGTGCAGAATCCTGCCCTTTGGCGGCCTGACAAAAGCGGTCACCCGTTTGTATGGCGAGCTTCTCCGTGAATTGTTCGGCAAACTTCGAATAATGACCCGCCAACCAATCAGTCACCGACAAAAACTTAGGCTCCACAGGCATCAAGCCAATGTCGGGCAGGTTTTGATCGTGGGTGATAAAGTTGTTGTCCTTTTCCTGTGAATAGGACTGCGAAGTTTGCTCCGACGTCTTTGCTGTGAGTGTCCAATTCAGGCGGAATTTTTCGGAGTGGTCTATTGCAGGATAGCTATAGGTGCGGGGCTCTGTGCGAAAGCGCGTCACAGGACGAGTCTTCTGGACTGGACGCTCAATTGTTTTTGCAACTCCGTTCTGAATAACGTTCACCAATTCCTTGTCCTCATACTTTTCATAATCTTGAAAGGGAATCTTGACTTGGTAAGAGTGTGTTTTGCGGGTTGAGCGCATCGTGTACTGACGAACAAAATCACCCGAAATGCCAATCGTCAGAGTGAACGGCGACTCCGAAGCATATAGACCGTAGGGCTGAATTTGCTGTTCTATTTGATTGCGCAACAGATCGGTCTGGGTTGCGGCATCACCCTCGAAGTTTCTGAAGTTGAATGCGCCCGAAAAGACAACCTTCGAGAAGCGAAAATCCTTCTGGTGATCAAGAGCGACAGAGGACTGCTGGCCGCCGAAATAGGCACAAACGGCTTTTGCCACCGAATTGAATGAAAAACTGATAGCCGACACCCACTGGTTCAACTTGTCACATTGTGCACGGCCCTCCTTTCGGATGTCTTCGAGGAGATCAACCGAGTATGAGCCGAATTGTTTTGCCTCACGGATCTGGTCAAATTCGTTCCAATACTGAATCGCTATCACGGGATGCCGCTCGCGAATGCGCTGCTGGATCATTGAGGTCAGCAGCCGTCGTCCGTTGCGGACTTCCTCTTCCGCACTGACAAGCTCACCGGACTGGAACTTACTCAAATCCCACGCGCGGATCTTTTCGAGCAGCTCCTCGAGCCGTTCGAGTGCACCTTTGGCATCACCCGACATGCGCATCAGTCGGATCGACACCAGTTCTTTCCGCCAAATTTCCGAACGCGCCTTCGCAAGACCAATCCTTGCGTCGGTGTTGTTGGGATCGGTTCTGAGAATCTGTTCATATGCAGCGCCGGCTTCGTCAAACAATCCGGCTTCCATCAGTTTGTTTGCCCTGCCCAACTGCGTCGTACATGCGCTCAGCGTTGCAAGAACGAGGGCTGAAGCAACAATCCGTAAAAACATCCAAGCGCTCCTTCGCAATGCGTCAATCTGCGACGACCATCATTCCTGCGGCTTTTTTTTGGCCCGCAGCTGCAAGCGGGTCAGCACGCGATCAAACGCCTCGGCAAACTTCTTTTTGTCCTGAGGTCCGTAGGCTGGAGGCCCGCCGGTGACCATGCCCGCGCCGCGCAGTCCTTCCATCAGGTCGCGGGTCGCCAGTCGCTCGCCGATATTACCAGCATCGAACTCAATTCCCCTACGGCTGATGGTCGACACTTGCTTACTCACGCAGCGGTGCGCCAGCGGAATGTCATCTGTCACAACCAAATCGTCAGCGGTCGCATTGTCGGCAATGTAGTCGTCAGCAGCGTTGAAGCCCTGATTGACAACAATCATCTGCAAATAGGGGTGCGAGGGCAGCCGCACCCAACGGTCTGCCACCAACATCACCGGAATGTGAGTGCGCAGCGAGGCCTTGAACACACACTCCCGGACGTCATTCGGGCATCCATCCGCATCGAGCCAGATTCGCATCATCAGAAAAACTCCGTCCTTTAGAGAATCAAAAAGAGTTTGCACCCATTACTGGCCGGAATTCAACCAACACCATGAAGAACGACCGTCCATTTGGCGCAAATTTCGACCAAGCGGCCACTCAATCGACCCGACCAAATGAGACAACATAGTTAACATAATAAAAACTCATACCCACCGACCTTGGCACGATGGTTGCTTTAGTACCCGCGCACACGTGCATGAACACAATCAAAGAGGAAATTCTGATGACGATATTAAAACACGTCCTTTTCGTGGCATCCGCAAACTCACGCAATGGACAACCATCCAAAGTAACATCACCGGTTGATTCCAACATCAACACTCTCCGCCGATTCACAACTATCCACCTTTTATCAACTGTTCAGAGTGTGCGGACTTAATCGGTCTCACCCTGCATTTTGCTCTTACGAGTCTTTGAGGATCTTATGCTCGGCCTTTTTCCATATACTGAAATCTGTCAGTCACTGCTCAACACCTGCGACCTCGAAAGTTTGTCACGCTACAACTTTACACTCAGGGGAATGCGC
>JBDLRP010000041.1:0-150139 GCA_039799905.1 Pseudomonadota bacterium
TGAGCCAGGATCAAACTCTTAAGTTTAATTTGGCTACATGATTATTATAAAACGTTCATTGACGTTATTTGGTAAAACCTCACGCCGGTTGCGAACTTCTCTCAGTGTTGCCACCAAAATCTACTCACCCTTGCGTGCGGCTCTTCCCGCACTCTGTGACTTCTCTCTTCTCTTTTCAAAGAACTTCTACAACCGTTGAGATTGGAGAACGCGGTAGGTAGTCTGTCGATTGGATGTTGTCAAACAGAGATTTTAAATTTTTTTGGAAATAAATTAAGTATCTAAAATTACAGGTAAAATAATGAAACATATATTGCTCGCAGGTGCATCAGGACGGCTTGGACAAGAGATATTGGCGGCTGGACTAAACAAGTCTGCACAGGTGCATGCCATCGCGCGCAACGATTTGCCGAGCATCGCAAAGAAAATCTCGGAAATTGCTGCCAAGTCGAACGACCGGTGCGTTGTCGTTGATGTCACTTTGCCGGAGGGAACCGAGAACATTGTTAGCGGTCTTCTTTCAGATGGAGTCCCAGCGGGCTGCGCGGCGGTGATCATCGGTTCGACAGGTCATACGAACGAACAGTTGAAAACTATCGAGAAACTGGCTGTAAAAATTCCTGTGGTTTTATCAACCAACTTCTCGCGCGGAGTCTTTCTTCTGGAGGAGCTTTTAAAGGCAAAGACAAGCTCCGGAGCGAGCGTTGCAGAACTTGCAAGAATTCTCGGATTCGACCTTTCGATGTGGGAATCCCACCATACATTAAAGAAGGACGCCCCGAGCGGAACAGCTCGGACACTCGCAACTGCCGCTGCAATCCCGCACGAGCGCATTGCCTCGACGCGCGTTGGAGCTGTGGTAGGCGAACATGCTGTTTTTTTGAGTCAGGAGTCTGAAGAGCTGCGCATCACCCATACGGCACACGCCAGAAAACTGTTTGCCGAAGGCGCGCTCGATTTGTGCGAGCGAATATTAAACGGCGCTCTTCCAGCCAAATTGTATTCAACAGGCGATGCTTACAGGTCGCTGCTGACGTCAGCGCTGACAAACAACTGATGACTTTTGCGCGACCGCTCGTGTCCGAAGGCTGACGTTTTATCTTTAAGATTGGTGGGCAAACGATTCAACGAGCGACTGGAGCGCCAGCATGGGTGTAACAGCCCCACGACAGGATTCGACGTTCCACAATGGTGATTCTGACTCAGTTTGTTCGGACCACATGACTGGAATGAGTCCACTCTGCCAATACCAATTGAGCCGCACCACAGGATCGCCGAGCAATTCTGCTGCCGGACGAAGAATAGAATGCTTCTCTGGAAACTGTTCCGGAGGATAGCGCATCTGCAGCTTGCGATAACGTTCTCTGACAATACTCTGCGGAGCCCACACCTCGACCTTGAGCGCAGCGGCGGCATGATCTGGACTCAGATTTTCAGTTGGCTGCGCAGGACTCCACTCATGCGAAATCGTCTCACAAGGAGTGCGGCCGCGCGGAAGCAGCTCAAGCCGCAACAGTTTGATGTCCACAGCAGCACGTCGACGGGGTTCAATTGAGGCTTGCGACATTCACATCTCCTTTCAGCTGTGGAAAATCATTCAGTCGTAAAGGTTTCTGCGCGAAGAAATTCTGCAATGTAGCGGTAGGTCGCCGCAGTGCCGTCCTCGGCATGATCATCGGAATTGACGCCATCCAGCCGCGCGAAGATCGTCTCTGGCTCAAAATGACGTAAGCATTCAAGGGCCTGTTTCGTCAGTTTCATCTGAACATCCGCTCCGCAGGGATAATGACTGCGCTCGGCCTGTGCGCGAGCAAAAGTTGCCGGCATTTCGGCAACGCTCGCGACGGCATACAACCAATATTCGTCAAGCCGGTCGGGTTCTCGTTTGTAATAATAAGCGAGAGTCAACAACGTCACAATCAATTGATGTTCGGCCGGACTGAACGACCACGCAACTGATTTGACCGCCGCAGAAGGATCCGCACTCAATGACCAATAAAAACTGCGTTGGGCAAGGTGGGAAAAAATCCGCTGCCAGTCACAGGGCTCTTCCAGAGCAATGGAAAACGCGACGGCGGAAATCATGCCATAGAGGTCGTCACTCTCCGCGCGCAATCTCTCACTATTAAAACGCTGAAATTCTCGAATGACCTCTTGCCCGTAGATATGCCGGCTGACCGATGCGGGAAGAAAAAATTTTTGAAAACCGGACAACAACAGTGCATCCGTTGCCTGCAACTCAGCACGAACATCGGCATGAAGCTCGCCGGAAGAAAATCCCTTGACGAGAAATGCCTGCAAATCTGCAGCCGAGCCTGCACACCAGCAGGCAAGTTGATCACGTGCGCGGCTTATCTCGGATAAAATCAACTTTGCCTGCGACTGCTGCTCGGGGGGGAGCTTGCGCAACGCGAACTGACGCACCGCAAGAATGGCATTGCAATGTTCCCATTCATCTATCAGCTGACAAAACTCGCGCTGAATGACCCGCAACTGCGCAAGACTCGCGCGGACGGAAGTAAGCTCGGTTGACGGCTGCCAGTGCTCGGACGACAAACCGCAAGCTTTGGCCAATGAAAAACGAAATGGAAACGGACTGAAGGAGTCGCTTGGCGATAGCTGCACTCCCCATTCTGTAATCCGCATAAAGAAGTCTGGTATGTCATGCCCTGACAAAAAGATTGCCTCAGGCGCAACATCTGCAAAGTGCACGACGGTTCGAAATTGAAAATTACGCTCATTTGGAGCGTGAAAAAAATAAAGCGCCAGATTGAGAGCACCTTCGGCGCAGCGGATGCATTCCTGCCACGAATCACCATCAACCCGCGCATCCGCGGACAGCACATCTCTGAATGTTGCGTCCAAGAGGGATTTGACACCCTCAGTCACCCGATGGGCAAGCTGGACTCTGCCTTCGTCGAGCGGCAAGGGCTCAGGAATTCCTTTGTAGCGTGACAAAAATTCAGGAAAGAAAGGATGGTCGGATGCGCTCAACAACAGTGTTTCGAAAGCCTGCCAGCGGCTTTGCAGCGCGATTGCGATCCGCTGACTGAGTTGGCGAGTTTCGTTCATTGATGCCCCATTCCACACATCGAGTTTATTTTCCAAATGCTTCATCAAATCGGCTTTCAATGAGGTCCAGCTCATCATCACAATCTTCGCCGCTAAGACTTCTGCCCAAAAGCGATTCGTACTCGCTGATCAAGGACATTAAGTGGGCATATTCAGGCGTGCCGGAACGCACCCTCATCAATTGTCTTCTGGCTTTGACCAAGAATGCGTTCTGCTGGCTAGCAGGCACCGGCTGGCCGCGTGATTCGAGGACAGGACGAGACGTCGATGCTGGCTGGGGAGGTTCGGACAAAGGCACCGAGATCCATCCGCTGACCTCTCCGGTGCGACTGTCAAAAATTGCTTCAGCCTGATTGTCTGTCTTGAGTTGCTTGGCAAGGACATGAATCATGCCGTTTTGATCGTATGTGAGTTGAATCTCACATTGACTCGCCGCCGGACACGGCTGCTTGAGAGGAAACATGAACGTACCGATCAAACGATTCTCGCCGACCGTATCACCTTCTCCCTGTACCACAATGACCTGCACGGCAGCTTGATTTTCATATAGCGTATTGAAAAATTCGCTGCGCTTGGACGGCAAGGCTGAATTGCGGTGAATAATTGGTGCGACACGCAAGAGCGAGCGCAGCTCGGAATGAAAATCGCCCACACGATCACCAAGAATCGTTTGCAGCTGGTCTTCGGACACGGCGCTCAAAATTCCAAATTTGCGGGCGACCTTTTTGAAGTTTTCATCAATACTGCGGCTGTCTTCTGCAACCCCAACACCCAGCGAGTGACTACACACATCGACAAGAATTGTGCTTGGCTCTAGGCCGAGAATAATCGCAGCCTGAACCGCCGCACCCCAACTTACGGCGAGGTCGGGCTCAAGCCTTGCGTCAACCTGACAATGTGGAAAATGCAATTCGAGTGATTTTCTGACGAGGCTGACGCGGGTGCTGCCGCCGACAAGCAGAATGCGGGAAATGTTTTTTGCCTTTTTGCGGGCGGCATGAATCGCACGTTCTGTCAGTGACAAGGTGCGTTGGATAAACGGTGCTGCCAAGCCTTCAAAGAGGTCTCGCGCCACAACAACATCAATGGATGCTCCGGATTCGTCCAATGACGAAGATTGAATATGCACTTCGCCATCCGTTTGAAACCGTTTCTTGGCATCTTCGGCAAGCCGTAAAAGCGATTTGAAGCCCGCGCTTCCCGCTTTGATCCGACGGGCCGCCAAGGGCGGCTGCACATGCTGCAAGAGATATTCGGCCAATGCCTGATCAAGGTCATCTCCGCCGAGACGAACATCTCCCTCACTTGAGAGAACGTTGAAAACCAAGCCTTCCCGCTCGACAACACTGACGTCGAAAGTACCGCCGCCCAGATCGTATACGACGAGACTCTCGCGCTCGAGATGACGGACATCTGGCAACATGCTGTATGCCAGCGCGGCAGCGGTCGGTTCATTCACAATACGCAGTACGTTGATGTTTGCCGATTCTGCCGCAGCAATGGTGGCCGATCGGGCAGCATCATCGAAATGAGCCGGCACTGTGACAACAGCCCAGAGTCCGCCGTGACTGGCAACTTCCTCTCGGAGCTGAGCATGATTGGCCAGATGCTTAAGAACCGCGCATGCTGCCTGTTCTGGAGAATAATCTTTTCCATTCGAGCTGAATGCCTGATTTGTGGAGCCCATCTGTCGCTTGGTGCTGCGAATGAGCTCAGCGATATTTTCGCCTGCCTTTTGCATTGCCTCGCGGCCAATCAACTCACCCTGCGAAAGCTCATCCCAATACACAACCGAGGGCACAAGGAATTGTTCATCCGCATAAGCGAGCGTCAGAGGCTGCTCACGATGCTCTTTGAAGACGGACACCACGGAATTCGTCGTTCCAAGGTCGATTCCGATAGCCCTGACTCCGGCGGGTGGCCGGTGTGCCACTCCAGAATCGCGGGCTGACAACGGCTGCACTTGTCGTGTACCTTGAGGACGCGGCCGAAACGGAACAACCGTCATTCTGATATGACTCCCAAGCTGTTGATGATAGCGTATGATGGCTTGCAAAACATGCTTTGTATAGCTTTGCTGAAGTGAGAACACAATGAAGCAACCAACACCAAAAAATCATCTGCTTTCCTCACATAGCGTTGAAATCGGCGGGGAAAACTACATGAGCATGTCGCTCAGGCTGATTATGCCTGGCGATTTGAACGCAGCAGGTCGTCTTTTTGGTGGCCGTCTGATGGAATGGGTAGACGAAATTGCTGCACTCTACTGCATGTCTCAGCTGGCCCGGAAACAGATTGTGACGAAGAAAATCTCCGAAGTGATCTTTAATGAACCAGCCGATCTGAGCGATGTGCTCGAATTTTTCTGCAGGACAAAGTCGGTCGGCCGCACCTCGGTGACGATCGAATGCCTTGTCATGACCAAGATTCTCTCACCCAAAGATCGCGTCAAATTGATTGTCGGCTGCGATCTCGTGTTTGTATCGATTGACGAGCATGGCAGACCCGAACCGCATGGCTATCATCAGGAGAATTCGCCTTCATGAAACTGGTCGTCATCCGTCATGGTCAAACCGACTACAATGCACAGCGCCGTTTTCAGGGACAGGCGAACATTCCGCTGAACGACGTCGGTCGTGCACAGGCGCGCCGCGCTGGGCTACTCCTGGGACAGGTACTGAGAGCGAGCGAAGAATCTGCCCCGACTCTGACAATCACCTCGAGCGACTTGCTGCGAACACAGGAAACAACGCAAATCATCTGCAATTCCCTGTCAACTGCGCACCCTGACATCTCCACGCGTGTGGAACTCGAGCCGAGGCTGCGTGAATTTCATTGCGGTCTTTTTGAAAATTCGACGTACGAAGAGTTTGTTTTAGCAAATCCCGATATCGCGTCGAACTATATGAAGAATTTTGATGAAGACCCCTATGCCACCCGTTATCCCGGAACAGGTGGCGAGTCGCGGCTGGATGTGATGAACCGTGTGGGTGCGGCGCTGTCTGAGGCTCAGAAGCGGCCGGCAACACGCCCCATCATTTGGGTTGTTCATGGTGGAGTGATTGATGTCCTGCTTGAACTGACACACATCCAAAACGGCGAGGCAAAAGCCAACAGGATTAGTGCCGGCAACGGCGATGTGCTGATTTTAAGAAACTCCGAACGTGGCGAAAAAATTTCCAAACAAAGCCTGCAACTCGGTCATTCGCAAACTTGGCAAGTCGAAAGACACTACAAAGTGGGCGACACAATTGCTGCGAAGGTCGTAAAGTAGGCGGACGACAGTCCGGTGCGTCACTCCATCCGAAGAAACGCACCCATGCGCTCAATCCGCACGTCAGTCATGTCAGCTTCAGTTGTGGCGTTCGGCTGACGGATGAAGGTATCGATACGCTCACTTGAAAGCGGATATGGAAGTCCGGACAACGGCAAAGTTATTCGATTGCATTCTGCCACGCTTGCAGTGAAGCCACTTTCGGGCGTGAATTGTGCGTGACCCGTTTTTGAAAGATTGAATACAACCGGAGTAGGAGTTGAGCCATCAAACTGCTGAAATCCTCCGGCGATGAGTCTGCCGTCTCTGTGGATATACGCCATCCTGAGCTCATCATGACCCGCGCTCGAATAGCGCCTGGACCAAGAAACATTTCCTGCGAAATCGACCGCGGCAAGCCAGCTGTCGGCTCCTGAGGTTCGTTGGGATGAGTTTTCCAACCACGCACCGGCGAGCAGCAAACCATCCGGCGAGGCCATCAGTGAATAAGGATGAACTGATGCCGACAGCTTGGTAATCATTGTGATTGCGGCGTCCTGCGTGATGGTCACAATCCACGGCAGACGCTCAAACGCGTCTGCCGATTTTATATCGGCATATCCAAGAACCGCGAGTTCGTTGTTCTTTTGGCTGATTGGCTCTGTGATGCTGACAACACTTCCCGCAGTGACCAACTTGGATGAAATAAGGCTGCCGTCGGAATCAGCGATAGCAATCCATCCCAGACTCTCGTCGCTGTTCATGCGCTGGCGAGCCGGTCTCAACTCCACGCTGCCGCCCAAGACAAGCCTGCCGCCACGAAGGCTGCGAACGGCAGCGACCTGGCTATGACCCGATGAGGACGATAAAAGTCGAGTCCACAGGAGCTCTCCTGACGAAGACAGCTTGGCGACAAAGTCATCTCCTGCGTGATTTTCAGATGAGTTGAATTGCCCTACGATAAACAAGGCGCCGTCATCGGGATTTTCATCGGCAGCAGCAACTCTAACACCCGACTGATGTGCGAAACGATAACTCCAAACCGGCATTCCAGCTGAGTCCACGCGCTGGGCAAAATATCCGGACTGGCCATTGCTCAACAACAGCTGACCACCATCCTGCAAACTGCGCACGACCGACCACGTCTGTGTCGAACTTTGCTGGCGACGCGCTGTGACAACACTTCCGTCGTGGGCAAAACGCATCAACTGCGTTTGATTGCCGGCCGACGACGACATCACCAAACCTTCCTGCTGACTGCGTTCAAAAACAATTCTTGCCGAGGACTTGAGCTCAGCAGGAGAATAAAAGTAACGCCATGCATAAGTTCTCGAATCAGACGCCGATATTTCGGGCTTCCTGCAAGCACCTTCCGCCACTGGTACGCTCATCAGGTCCCATGACTTTTCCTCTTTGCCAAGCAGGATGCCAAGGGCTTGCAGATACAATCCGACAGCCGTGTCAGCATCGGCGGTTGTACGAAAGCACTGCCGATCCGAAAGAGATGTTTCATGCGAAGAATAGAGCCGCAGCGAGGCGTAAGCGCCAAGCATGTCGTACAACGACAGTTCTGATTTCAGCCGAAAACCAACCTTCAACTTTCCTTTGGGCACTTGCACATAAGGCGGCAGCGATGTTCCATGATGACGATATTCACGCACCGCATCGGCTCTCCCATTCACAAACGACAATCCGGATCTGAATTCTGATTCCCGCGAACCAGAAAGAAAAAGATCACCCGTGACTGCAATCTGTGACGTGAGTTCGAGCACAGATGACGGAGTCAGGACTATTGGAAAACCACCGATGGTCAGCATCACGGGTTTGTAGTTCGCCCTGATAATCGGCCAGTTCCTGGTGATCGGCACATCGACGCTGCCGGCTATGGAAAATTGACTGTATTCAGATCCGGACAGTTCGTAAGAGAATTCTTGAAGAAATCCGTTCTTGATGCGAATAACAACATCAGCACCCAGCTGCGAGCGGAACAAAGAGTTCAACCGGAGCTGATCATCGCGCGTCGAGTGGCGGCCGTCGCGGTCAGCAATCACAAAATCCTTAATTTGAATTGCCAGACTGAGAATTTTTCCGGTTGTGTCGAACTGCTGCTCCTGACTCACAACCTCACCCGATTCCGAGGAAGTTTCAGAACTCGTCATGGACTCCAAAGCAATCTGCTGTCGCACAGAAGCTTCGCTCACTGCATCGGTGAGTGAGGCTTGAGATGTTGCAAGAAGGATCTGTGTTGGAGTCTCGCTGCGAAAGTTAATTCTGCGCAATGCACCCAGTGGTGAAATGGGTGAAGGCGGAAGAACGAGAACATCGCCAACTTTGAAAGAATCTGTCGCGAAACCCGAGGAGACCCCGCGCACCGACTTTTCGAGACTCAGGCGCCCGTCGGAACTCAATTGCGAAAATGCAGACATATCCTCCGGGCGAATGATCCGCGCGCGGGGCGACGGCACTATGAAGTTTTCGCCCTCGCCTGACACTGGTCCCAAATTGAACGGCGCTGGGGATTGTTCCTGGCGGCAGGCTGTGCTGAATTGGAAAAACACTACAAAAGCAAATGCAATCTTGGATGTTTTGCGTACCAACACGATTCCTCCGCTGCCCAATCGAAACAATCAGCGGTTCGCTGTCACGCATGTGCCTTCGATAATGAGACGCTCGGTAAAGGATAGAAAACTCAAATCGGTGCGGTACTGAGTGGTAATGCCGGTGATGTAACCGTCCGCGCATTGACCAATCAGCTTGGCATAGGCCTGTTCAACGAAATTGTTGTCTGTTTTGAAGAGAATATAACTTTCCGAGCCCTCGGCGGTTACCCGTTTGCCTTGTCTCATGCCGGTGAAGTCGGTCGCGCCATACTGGTGAATGCTGTAAGCGCAACCAGTGCTCATCAGAGCGACAAGTGCAAGAAAAAACCTGCTCACTTCGCTCCCCCTGATTTATCGGTTGCCGCACTGCGTGCGCGCTTGGCATCCAGGCAAAATCCTGTGGCGGTGATTTCATCTTTGGTTGCGATGAAATAAAGAGTGGATTCATACTTCGTGAGTATTCCAGTCACCTTGCCGTTGCACTTGCTGCGCAATTGCTCGGTCAGCTGATCAACGTAATCGTTGTTGAAGTTCAGCCCCAAAACAACCCACTTGCTGACATTTGCCTTGACCTGCTCACTGCGGTTCTGCGGAATGCTGGTGACAGAGACACTGCGCAGCGATGCACATCCGGCTGCCAGCTGAGTCAACAGAGACAAGCCAATGATGCCAGAGCGAAAATGGAAAAAACGATCAGAGTTCGACATCAGCGATTCTCTCCCAAGCAATAACCCGAAATACGGACACCTTCCGCACTGCCATAGTAAAAGTTGCGGAACTCACGATTTGAAACCAAACTGTGAACTTCCCCCTTCGGGCATTTTTCAAGAATTTTTGCAGCCAAACCATTCCACAAACCGATGTTGTACACCGGATTCCCCGTGCGTGGTCCCCACTGAAACAAACCGATGATATTTTTTATCGCCTCGGCCTCATCTTTTTTGCCCGTCACCCTGCCGACAGCTTTGGAGGAATTTTCAACGTTGATACCGACGTCGGTGATCTCGATCACAAAACGCGACCCGCCAGATGAAATGTCACCTATCGAAGTCCGATGCAGTGTCATGCAGCCGGACGACAAAATCGCGCAGGATCCAACACCCAGCACCTTTGCAAACATATTTCGACTCCATATAATTACATCAAAATAATCTTGAAACCCCGTCACCGCAATCACTGTCGATAAAACCTTGGCGCAATCACGGAGAGACACGTGACCTTCGCATCTCTAAGAAAATCATCCACATGCCTGGTCATCACAGGAATGAGTCTGACCTGCATGCTCAGTTGCGTGAAAAAGACCCGACAGCAAAATTCATTACCGCGTGCAACCAAAGTGGAGCAGCTTTCAAGTGCCTGCCCATCGGTTCTTCCTGCCGCAGAATTCAGAATGCTCAGCGCACAGCTCACGTCGGCCTCACCGCTTGGGATCGTAAGTACAAATGATTTGCATGGACACACAGACGCCCGCACGTTTCAGCTCAACCTACCCGGGGCCGCGGCACGCACCATAAAAGCAGGAGGTTTTGAATTGATGGCAGCCTATCTGGCTGCGCTGTGCAGGCATTATAAAGGGCGCCTGCTCTTTATCGACGCCGGCGACTCTTATCAGGGGACCTTGATTTCAAATTCATCATCGGGTCAGGTTGTGCTTGAACTGTTTTCCTCACTCGGACTGGCTGTCAGCACTTTCGGCAACCATGAATTTGATTTTGGACAAGTTCGTATCCGAGACTGGCTTGCATCACCACAACGACAATTTTGGTACGTGACAAGTTCGTTGAGCACAGCAGAAAATGGCCGGCAAATTCCATGGACAGATTTGAACGCTTCTCGCTTTGCCCGATCGGTTGTGCTGGATGTCGCCGGCGTAAAGGTCGGCATCGCTGGTTACACAACAGAATCTACGGCGGTCAAAAGCATTCCATCAAACGTTTCTGGAGTCGCCTTTCAACGCATTCAGGACGTGCTCGCTCAGGAAGGCAAACCACTGCGCGCACATGGAGCTCAAGTGGTACTGCTTTTATCACATTCAGGAGGCTCCTGCGACATGCTTCAGCCGGCGGAACAGGGCGACATGGCGTGTCCGCAAAGTCAGTCAGATGAACTCGGACAGGCACTGCGGAGCACCCCTTCCGCACGTGATGATTGGCAACTTGTGGTTGCGGGGCATTCACACAAAGCTCAGCGGCACTTCATAGCCGGTGTGCCGGTGACGCAAACAACGGGGCTCGGCCTGAGTCTCGCTCATGCGAGAGTGGACTTCTCCGGCCAATCTGCATCGGTAAAATTGCATGATCCCATTTTCTTGTGTGAGCGTCATTTCGAAGGCTGGGCGGGCTGTCATCCCGATGAATTTGCTTGGCGTCAGAACAACCAAACACCACTGGGCCGCGAGCTCGAACCAACAGTCATGGGTCAGCCTGTGCGTACTTCCGACAGCGGACAGGCTAGTACGATATTGAACCGCTATCGCGAATCTCTAAAAAAACAGATGGAACAAAAAATCACAGTCTGGCCCACCGATCTCTCCCACAACAGGACAGGCGCGTCTCCAGCCGCCGCCTGCCTTGCGGACGCCTGGCTGCGCGGAATTCAGAATTCAGGCGAGATTTGGGGCCAAACATCATCAGCCGACGTTGAAGTCGCAGCGTTGAATGCAGGTGCCCTGAGAAGCGGACTAACAGCAGGCGACCTGACCTTCGCACGACTTTTTGAAGTTTTACCGTACGACAACACGGCCCACATTGTTCACCTCACCCGTGATGAGCTGCTCGCATTTGCCAGAGCGCAAGAGGAAAGCCCACATGACTACCTTTTCGTCAGCGAAGGATTCGCCATCCAACGAAAAGCAAACGATCAATCTGCACCACGGACAAACGCGATCTTGACCAGCGGAAGAATGGATAAATCAGCAACTGAAACATACTCCGTCGCTTTGACCACTTATTCAAAAACTTTTGTCGAAAAAGCCGGCCTCAAAAAGAACATCATTGATTCCGGATTGTCTGTGCGCGCGACCATTGCCGAGACACTTCAGAAAAACGCACGGGATATTCGATCGTGTATGAGCCCAGACGCGGGTAGAATGCAAATTGTTCCATAGTGATTCAGAAAATTGAACAGGTCGTCAGGAGACGGAGTCATTGTTTTCCCTGGGTCGTTTTGATCAATTGCCCGCACGCGGCGGCAATATCCCGACCTTTGGAAAGCCGGACGGTCACAACGTGGCCCTTTTCCTTCAGGGCATCCCTGAACTGCCACACCCGCGCCAATTCTGGTCTACGAAAAGCGGCACCCTCATGTTCATTTAGGGGTATCAGATTTATTTTGACCTTAAGACCGTTGAGCAAATCCGCCAGCGCCGCGGCATGCTCGGGCGTGTCATTCACATTCTTCAGAAGTGTGTACTGGATCATGAAAGGTCGCGCATAAACTTGTGCACGCTGCCTCAGGACTTCCACAACCTGTGAAAGTGGATGGCGCAAATTTACCGGCATCACTTTGCTGCGTTCGGCATCGAATGGTGAATGCAGACTCAGAGCAAGGCATGTCTTGGAGCTTTTTAATAATTCATCGAGCTGCGGAAGTAGGCCGACAGTGCTGACCGTGATCTTGTTGTGACTGATTTGCAGCCCCTGCGTGTCGGTGAATATTTCAATCGCAGGCAAAAGTGCAGACAGATTGTCCAGCGGTTCACCCATCCCCATGAACACAAGATTGGAAACCCGTTCGTACTCAGCCACTGCGCCGCCCTGATCGCGCCGCCACAATTCAGCAAGCAATACCTGACCGACAATTTCACTCACTGTAAGACTGCGCAGGAGTCCCATACGGCCCGTCTGACAAAACCGGCATCCTTGCGCACAGCCGACCTGTGTCGACAGACATTGCGTGAGTCGGCCACGCTCGGGTATCAGAACGGTTTCAATTTCAAGTCCGTCGGCGAGCTGCATGACAAGTTTGCTCGAACCATCCATGCCGCTTGTTTCGCTGCGCACGACCCGCATGGGTATCTCGAAGGAAAATTGCTCGCGGAGAAGTTCTAAAGTAGCGAGATGAGTTTGTTCAGGAAACTCCGGGGGCCACACCAGACGGCCAGAACGCGCATAAAGCCCCTCAAAAACTTTACCAGCACGGCTCTCGGCGCTTTTGGCACCAAAGGCTGCACTCAGCAGAGTTGATAAGTGATTTCGGGTCATTCCCAAAATATGGTCGGGCATCGGACCTCCTCGATGCGCGCTGTCGTATCGGTAGATTTGAGCTTGGGTCAAGCAAAATCGGGGCTTAGATAGGTCCGCTCCGACTTTTGCGGCGCACTCTGGCAGGCACAGCTTCGGGACGCCGGCGGAAAATCACGCCACAGAGGGGAAGTGCAAGCATGACAAGGGCCGACAACGGCACATTTGCCGACCCGCCGCCCTTAGACAGATCTCCGCAGAGAATGCGCTTTTGCTGAACCGGTTGGTACAGACTTCCGGCAAATGGTGGCAGTGCCGAGGCTGCCTCGCCGGTAAAAACTGCTGCCGGCTTGGGGTCAAGCGAAGGCAAGATGCTCGGCTGCGATTCCTTTTCATCAAGTTCTTTCAGTAGGTCGCTCACCGCCGGACAACCGGTGGCCGGATCGACGGTTGCATTTGCAAAAAATTGCCGTTGCACCATTTCGGCGACAATTACATTCCGAAGTGAATTGGCAGCCAGCTCCTCACTCTTTTCGAACAGCTCGCTTTGTTTCACGATTGCACAGGCCAATTGATACAGCGTTGCCTGTGCAGGAAGAAGGTCAACGGAATCCCAGACGACCTTGTCCATCTTGAAGTAACCGTCTTTCCACTCACCCAGTTGTGTACGCAGCTTCCAGAGCACGGAACTGAGCAGTTCTCCGGCCGGATAAAAAGCCTGTTGCTGTCCATTGAAGTCGAGAACCTGCGCAGAAAAACTCGCTGTCAAGTTGCCTGAGCGCAATGCCCCGTCAACCTCGACCGACTCTGCAAGTACATTGTTGCCGGTGATTGCATAGGTAAAATAATCAGAAAGTCCTTCATGAATCGCATAAGACTGAACGTAATTTCCAGGCGGAGGGATGACCGAACGGTAAATGATGTGGTGACCAAATTCATGAAAATAAACATCCGAATCGATCGACAGATTGGTGAGTCCGAGGTCATCGTCCGAAAACGGAACATAAATGACCGGATTTCCGGATCCGACACTCGAACCGCGCGGGCTGTATGACGGCGCACCCGGCTGGATGGCTCGAACAAAAACATCGATCGGACCAGTCAGCCCAAAATCACCGAAGACCTTTTTTTGCTCTTCGCTTTGAATGCCGCGGTGCCACTGTGCGGCCTTTTGGATGGAATAGTATCCGACCATCTCAGAGTACTCGAGAGAATCGGGCGAGAACTCATAACGTCCGTCCGACGAGCGTGCGAAGTTACCGCAAATTTTGAATGAGGGTGACTTGTCCTTGCAATTCAAAACGCGGAAGAGTCTGTTGCGCAGGTAACTGCTATCGAGCAAATCAATGAGTGGGATTTCCTCCAACCCGCTGGAGGTCGAAGCCACTTTGTTTTCTTTGTAGAGAAGCCCAAGCGCATCGGCGCCCAATTCAATAGGTTTTTCCTCTCCCCAATGACCATCCGATTCGCGCAACCAAAACACTCTTTTGTTTTGCGGAAGGACAATTTTCCACCAAGCTGAAGGCTCAGGCTGAATATGGATGACCGGCTGAGGATCGGGAATCTGCCAAGATCCCAATCGGAGTCGTTCCGCAAACAAGCTTCGGACCTGCGTTGGATGCAACGAATGCGACCGCCACGGTGCCGACAGGTTTTGCGAAATTACGGCCGACTCCGGAATTTTTCCGGAAAACCAAACCATCTGACCCTGCTGATTCTTCGCATATGCAACTTTGAAGTCGGACGCATAGAGCTCGATTCCGTTCCACAGCCAACGACCAGCCTGCGTGCGCACCATTTTTTGTTCGGCTCCGGCTGCAGTAGGCGGAAAATGCGCGCGCAGGAGAGAATAAGGCTCCGCCCCTCCGTCAAGATTCGCAGACGGAGCCATCAGAGACAGGGCAAGGGTTGGAGCAAGCACGCCACCGGTAAAGCTCATAGTGAGCTGCGTATCGGAATTTCATGACTAAATATAAAGGGTTCCATAAAAAATTATCTGTCGGGGTGAAAATCTGCCCACAATCGAAAACTTGCCGCGACTCCAAGTGTTCTTTAAGCATTCTGGGGACATCTGACCATCACCCGGGAAACCTATACTGGACGCGGGGTTACAGCTGAGCGCATGAATCAAATTGATGTCTTGGCCAGCTGGTCGTCCGTTGACCGACACCTCACTTGGAGATGCGGGACACAGACGGTAATGTCGCCAAAAAGCCGAAATAGGAGTTCCGGTCATGTGGCTGCAGGGAAACGCGCGCGGATTTATAAGCTTGTCGGATTCAGGGGCGATGTCCTCGGGCGAACTCAACCGCGAACAGGTGATTCGCGCCGGACTCAACTACGAGCGCGTGAAGTCTCATCAGGAAAGAATTCTCACAGTTCTCACATCCGGCCGTGAAACGACGCTTCCGATCGTGGGCGCGTGCACAACCAGCAACGGCGCCGTCATTCCTTGGAAGACACTCGTCAGATTCGCGGAAGGAGAAAGACTCACCAGCGCTCAGAGACGCGCGCGGCGCGCGGCATTTCACTATTGGTGCCGCCAGCATTTGGGAACCTTCATCCCCGCAGCCGGTGCTGCGTCACGCTTCATGTCCTCACTTGAAAGATTCATTCAGGAAGTCAATCAGCAAGTGCCGGAGATGAACGAATGCTGCCGGCGCTGGTGCGGAAAAACCGACTCTGCGGAGCAATCAACCAACAGATCCAAACGCCTCGACAGCCTCGCAGCTCTGGCTGCATTGCCGCTCAATGCCGACATTAAAGTGATTCCTCAGCTGTTGAGTGATTGGAACAAAACAGATGTCTTCATCGAATTTGACAGTCTAAGTCACGCTCTCGAGGTGTTTTTCACAGAGGGGCGCGATAGCGATGGACTCGGCAAAGTTGAACATCAGCCAGCAGCGCAGGACGCAGCAGGCGAACATATGCTGGACAACTCACACTGGCGCATTCACTGGGACAGTGATGGAAACTCCTCCGCCAGAGCGGGCGGAGAGAAGCATTCTGTCCGTGATGTGCATTGGCTGGATGCGCTGCAAAGCCAGCCGCCCAGCGAAGCGCGCTCTCAGGGCAAGCGATTGCGCCGCGATTTGACTGAGAAAGAACGTTTAGGGCTGCGTTGTTATGCTGCCGCGTTCGTGTTGATCGAAAAATTTCGTGGCCACCCGAAAGCGCTGGTTCCAACAACTGGTGAGGGAGACTCTTTTCTCTTTCTCAAGCTCATCGAACAAATCGCCCTACTGCCAAGCTCAATGAGTGTCTACGTCGCTCCTTTTCAGCAGACCGCAAAATTCAAAACTGAAATTGATGCAGGCAGACAAAGAATTATCCGACAGGCGCAAAATGTATTTGATCTGGCAGGAACCCAATTCGCGCCCGACTGGTTGAAGCCGACAACGCAAAATCAAATTTCTCAATCCACAATTCTTGAGCAAGGACTCGAACTCTGCACCCTCCGCTTCAACGAGGACGGCACAGCGGTTGTCAGTGAGGACGGCTCCTACAGTTCAGTTGCAGCCGGACACGGCGAATTGCTGAACCTGTTCCCAGACATTGCAGCACAATGGCCGAACCTGGAATGTCTGCACATCCGCAATATCGACAACGTCATTGGCACCCAGCATGAGCGCCAGCAAGAACTGAGCGCCGTTGCCGAAACATTCAGATTGTTGCGCGACACGCTCGAATTCCTGCGCGCCGAGGTCGAGGACTTTCTGCCCCACTGCAGAACCTCCAATAACAACGACAAGCTCAAGAGCGGTCAGGTTGTGACGGCCCTCAAATTTCTCTCGCAGCTGATTCCCGGCTCCGCGCAGAACCAAATTTTTCCTTCAACTGTCGAAGCTGAAGCGCGCGTGCACGGCCTCACGGCTGAAATTTTTCAGCGTGTCCTGAGCAATCTTTTCCACTGGCAGCCGCTTCCAGAAAAACTCACGTTGTTTTCAAAGTGGGACTGGCTGCAACAGCAACTCTCACGCCCGCTCAGTGTCTTCGGCGTTGTCCGCAAAGAAGTCGGAGATGTCGGTGGCGGCCCAGTTTTTGCCCAACTCCCTGATGGCACCCACGTGAAAATCTGTCTTGAAATGCCTCATGCTTCAAAAGAAGACGCGCAGGAATATTTTGGCAACAAAGGTCGCGCGACGCACTTCAATCCGGTGCTGGTTTTCTTCGAACTGAGAACGCATCAGCGCAGCCACACACCGAATCCACGTTCGGGCAAGATTGTTCAGCCGAGTCAGCTTTTTGACGAGCACTTTTGGCTACTGGCACGCAAGGAATTCATGGGTCGCAAAGTCTGCTACCATGAGACAGTGCTTTACGAACTGATTGGTAACTCTGCTCGAACGAATGTTTTGTTTGTGGAGGTCCCGAGAACACTCTTCAGACCTCACAAAACATTGTTGGACAGTTTGGGACAGGATCGCCGTTCTTATGGATTTGATGAAACTCTTAAAGGCGAAGACTGAGCACCTGCTCGCAAGGCATCCAAAAAACGAATATTCCTATTGTGAAAAAATACTCGCCGACCTGAAACTTCAGTTCGACGCATTTTTGCGCGACATTGCCAAGCTCGATGAGTTCAGTAAACGAAACCCCTTAGAAGGAATCAAAGCAGTCAGCGGTGATGTGCTCATCGAGGACGAATATGGCGTGTTGGGTAAAAGTCCGTACTTCTTTCTACGGATACCCGGCCATCCCGGCCTGCTATTGGAGCCTGCAGAAGACGAAACACTGGTGCTTGTTGCCGCCACCGAGGCCCGTCCTTTTCAAAGACAATGGAACGGTGAAGTTACAAGCCAGGTTGTTTTCGTCCGCAAACTGAATCCACTTGCCAATTTCCGAGTTCTTGAAAGCGATGTGGTGCGCAACCTGAATTCTGGAAAAACGATGTCGGCCGCCCAATTTTTCGAACACTTGGTAGAGACTCTCATTCTACATATCGAAAACGCATCGACCTGACACCGACTGTCTAACCGTTGAACAGCAGGTTCCTAAACTTTTCTCAAAGATTTCATTTGAAAACATCTGGCACGAAAACTGCTCAGGGGATAATGAGGATGTCCTCTAGCCGAGGCTTCCTTTGATGGGACGCACGCGCCCGTCAGGGTGGCTCTTCCATTGCACCCATTCCAGACGGATTTCCTAAACCTAGAGGTCAGGAATCTGTACGGATTGGGCACGCCCCAGTGTCCCACCTGACTTCCGAGGGTTACCTTTACTTCCCACCCCACCCAGGATGCCCTCGGAAGTTAGCCCTCCTTTGCAGAGCCTTTGCGTACGTCCGAACGAATGCCTCTGATGGTTTGGCAACCACGTTCTTGCGCACAAATTCGACTGGATCCTCAGGCAAATCAACTTCCCTATCGAGCAGCAACCATTGCAGCGCCGCGGCTTCGATAGCCGCAACACCAATCGCATCGCCCATTTTCCGCAACGATTCTCCGGCGAGTATCAAAAGTTCCCGACCCAATTCGCGTTCGGCCCGCGGATCGCCGGCCGGCGAAAGTGCGTTTCTGCTGAGCAGACTCCACGCCTCGGCCCGAGCATGAGCGTCAACTAAAAGCCCTTTCCAGAGCATCACACCGGCAAGCAAATGTTCAAATGGCTGAGCATCGAGATTGCGGATCTCCAAAAAACCGCGCAGCCGCACCTCGGGAAACAAGGTCGCCAGATGCAATTCCCAATCCTGCAAAGTAGGTTGATGGCCCTTGAATCCAAACTGCAGGAACTTCTCAAAGGTGAGCTCTCCAAAAAGCGGCTGTTCGGAAACAGGCAGACCGCGGACGATAAATACATTCGCCTTGCGTGCCCAGTTCGCATACAGACAGGCGACATCCTGAGCCTGAGTGATTCCTTCGGGAATACCGGAACGGGTTTTGTCGGTCTGCTTCCAAATTTGCTGACGTTCCGATTTGAAGCGCGATCTGCGCCCAGCAAAGTAAAAAGAATTCCTTGTCAGAGCTTGTACCGCAGGCGTCAGCGCAAAAGCCAGACGCACAGAATCTTCCCAATCGCCATCGTCTCCGGGCACATCGATGTTGGGCTGCACAGTTCCCGTGTGGCCCATCATGTCCGCACCGCGGCCATCGGGCTCACTTTGAAAGAAACGCCGCAGGATTTGATAGCGCTCTTTTGGAACGAGCAGCGGCATATCGAGCGGTGCAATCGGGTTTGTTCCGTGACTCAGAAACACGGCGTCTTCGCCGGCGGCATTCTCAAGAGCGCGCAGACCGAACAATACATCTTCCACAAGCGCGGCGGTGTCGGAACGGGGAGCCGATGAGAACTCAACTTGACCGCCCGGCTCCAAACTGAAATTGCCTCCGGTTGGCAAAGTCAATCCAACGACCACTCCAGTCGCAGGATCTACCTTCAGTTTCGCTCCTTCTACGGCATCGGACATCCGCTGGAGCAATTCGCTTGGGTGAAACACCGATCCCGAAAGCCCGAGTGGAACAAGAGAATTCGCGTCATAGGCGAACATCTCCATTTCTATTCCGATTTGTGCACTTGCTTGTGGTCGAGTCTGGGCTCCCACGGGCGCCAAGGACATGGGCGTCTGGGAGCCGCGTATGGGTCGTTTCCACAGGCCGTCGCAGACGTTGCTCGAGGTTTGCAGCTTTTCGACAGAGAGCGATTTGTCGCGGCTATCAGATGACATGACTCCCCCTCGAAGTTCCAACGGGTATCGACCGATCAGCTTAAAAAGCTGAGCCCACCGAAAAACCCTCGTCCTTGCTGAACATAATCACTCAGCAAGGGTTGTCGAGTCTAACTTTCCAAAAAAGAGAAGATTGCCTTAAGGTTTTGCCTTTGAATCGACGGGGTTGCCCGAGGACGGGGTGCTGTTGCCAGACGGCAGAGCATCCAATTGGAAGGCAAATTCAGAAATTCCCACTTGCCTGAGCGCATCCATCACCCCGACAACGTTGCTGTAGACAACACTCTTGTCGGCGCTGATCATAGCAACAACCTTCTCGCCCTTAGCTTTGGCAGACGCCCCCGTCGCCTTCAGCTCTTCCACACTGATGGGCTTGCCGTCGAGGAACAAATCGCCACTCGCACCAAGGAGAATATTGAACGTCCTCTGCAGGTTGAGCTTCTCCGCAGTCGCTGCCTGCGGCAGTTGAATTTTCAGGCCCTTGTTCACGATGAATCCTGCGGTCACCATGAAGATGACGAGCAGAACCAACACGACATCGACAAACGGTGTTACGTTGATTTCAGATATGACATCGTCGTCATTGAGATTCGCACCACCAGCCATGATCGTGACCTCACTTTGCAGCCGAACGGCTGTTGTAACTCAGAATAATTCTTGCAACCGTTTCGCTGTTTGCCATCTTTGTTTTGACTGCACGGGCCAACACGTTAAACGCAATCACGGCCGGAATCGCGACCATGAGTCCGACGGCCGTTGCCACCAGCGCCTCAGAAATTGATGCCATGACGACTTCAGGCCCCGAGGCGTTGTTGCTCGAAAGCGCATTGAACGCCTGGATGATGCCGATCACGGTACCGAAAAGACCAATAAATGGAGTGTTGTTTCCGAGGGTGCCAAGCAGCGTCATGCCTTTATCAAGCTTGGTGCGCGCCGCAATGATTGTGGCATTCATCGTATCTTCCATCGCCTTGTGGCCGTCCTTGAACCGTTCAAGGCCAACTGCCGCAACATTTGCTTCGAGCATTTTGTGGCCAGCACACCATGCCGCGGTTTTATCGAGTGCGTCAGCTGAGTTGAGTCTTTCGGTAAGTTCTTTGACAAAGGCGCCGAAATCTCCGCGCATTTTTGCGAAATATAAAACACGCTCAATAATGACAGAAATGCTCAGAACGCTGCAGGCAACAAGGACATACATCACCCACTCGGCACCCAGCAGAGCGAACTTCAAAAACTGTTCGGTAATTCCCATAGTCACTGACTCCCTTCAGTTTCCGTCTTTATGAAATTCCAAATCCTGATAGATTTGCGCCATCACCTGATCCGCATTGACCATCACCGGCAAAGCACCCGCCTGCTCGGCGTCAGTTACGTATTCCTTACGACGCATGCCGCACAGAACGGAGCTCACTCCGGGCTGCCACATGAGTGTCGACAAAACCAACTGTGACAAAGGTGCGTCGTCGTAACCCGGAGTGGTGATATACTCGCGCGCCAAACGCTCGAGGTCTGCAGAGAGGCGACTCCAGTTGCGCAGGCCTTGCCTTTGCGAGTCATCGCTGACCTGATTTGGATCGACGGTCGGACGTGTCAGACGGATGAGACCACCGTCATGCATGGCGTTGAACGGACGGTTCACCAACACACCGATCCCAAGCTTCTGTGCGAGCGACAGTGTGTTGTCCTGATCGTCGGCCGACTCAACCGCAATCGGGTTTACCTCAACCCAGTTGAGCGGGCATTGAACGACTTTGAATGAATGATTTTCCGAAACAGCTTTGGCCGTGTCGACAAGACGCTGCAATGACACTGCCGTTGGATCGTCGGTGGTGGCACCGAGAGTATTTGAGCTGACACCATAGGCACGCAGCCAGCCGCGCCCGACAGCGTCCTCAAGAGCCGTGAAACATCGTTTCAATTGAGCGTAAAATTCAACGCGCGCCTGCTCGGCAGGCACCGCATTGTGCTCGAATGCTTTGAGCATGTACTCGGGGTTGTGAATCAGAAAGACATCAAGGCATTCCACACCAAGCCGCGTGCGTGAACGTTCGAGCTGATCGAGAATGAATTCCGGATCGAGACTGTACCAAAGGTCCGAACCGAACTTGAAGACGGGTGCGAATGGCCGGCCTTCGCGCTCACGCTGTTGCACAAGCTCCAGCGTGTTACCTTGTGCATATCCGGCCTTCGAAACAAGCACGACCTGTTCGCGCGTCAATGCGCCTGAACTAACCAAATTGGCGAGAGTCTGGCCAATCAGCAGCTCGCTCTGGCCATTGCCGTAGTTGGTGCTGGTGTCGACGAGATTCACTCCACGGCGCAGCGCCAAATCGAGCGCATCTTTGCAGGCAGGAAAGCCCAGACCAGGAGCAAAACCAATCCGGTAGGTGCCAAATCCGACAAGGCTGACGAACGGACCTCCCGCATAAAGCGGCCGCCTGCGCTCATGAAAGACGCCCTGCTTCTGGGCAGCCAGACGGCTGGTCGTTTCTGGTGTTGCATATCCTGAGAGCTTCATTGTTGACCCATTTCAGTTACGTTTGATTGAACCCGCCTGGTCTGAGACCAGTCAGCGGAGAGACCCGCGTTGCCCTGTATGCGGGATAAAGTGCACTTACAAAGCTGAGCCCTAGAGCCACAACCACCGCGAAAAAAACCAGCGGAAGGTCGTACTCGACCGGAATTTTCTCCAAAAAATAAAAGGCTTTGAGATCGCCGATATCGAATCCGGAGAAAACTTTCAGGACCATAAGACCCAAGACAACGCCCACAATAGACCCCAGCATGCCGAGTGTCACGCCTTGTGCGACGAAAACCCTGACAATAAAGAGGCGGGTGGCCCCAGTGCTGCGAAGAATGGCGATTTGCTTCGCCCGGTCGAGCACACTCAGGCTGAGCGTGACGATAATGTTGAACGCGGCAACGAGCGCGATAATCAGCACAATAAGCTTGATTGCCATGCCATCACGTTCGATTTGTTCGAACAGGCTCTTGTCAATTTCCTGCCATGCTTGAATTTTATATGGGTAGGACTGCCGCAATGTTTTGGCGAGACTGAGCGACTGCGCAGGATCCTTCACGCGAATCTCAAGACCGGTCGCCCAACCTGGCGCACCAAATAGCGCCACTCCGTCGTGAAAATTCAAAAATGCGATGCGGTCATCGTATTGCGCAAGTCCGACGTTCATGATGCCGGAGACCTTGAACTCTTGATAGCGCGACGAAGATCCGGAGCTGCCGGTTGAACGGTGACTGCTCGTGATAAGCGTCACAGTGTCGCCCAATGACGCATTCAATCGAAGCGCCAGGCCCTTGCCGATGACAAGTGATGGCAACTGGCTGGGCTCGTTCGCCTGAGCCACCGGATCGGGCTGCACAGCGTCTTCACGAACACCAACAAGCGACTCAACAACGCTCACACCAAGAACAGATAAATTGAGCGAGCGGATTGCCTCGGGAGGTTGAACAAAACGGGAAAGCTCGGCAGCACTGGACGCCTCGGTGCCCTCGATTCCACGAATAACTGCGGTGGCTGTCTGCGCGCCAAAACTGAGCAGTGCCTCGGAGTACTGAAATCGACTGACCCGTCCGACGTCTTTGGCATAGGACGCACGGATCTTTCCGGCCAGCTCGGACGCATCGGGAATACCATTCGGAAGAGAGTAGACAACAATATTGGGATTGGCGGCCAAAAGAATGCTCTTTAGCTCCTTTTCAAAGGAGTTGAACACCGTCACGACAACCAGAAAGGCTGCGACACCGAGCGCGACACCTACAACCGAAACAGCCGCAGAAAACGAAGGAAAATGCGAATTTCTTCGTCTCATGAACTGAAAGGCGATTTTAAAAATCAATTTTGAACGGCTGAACATGTTGAACCGTAACTCCGCCAAGAACCCGCGAAGACTACCCAAACGGCTTGTTATTGTCATCCTCCCGTGGTTCACTTTCTGAGTTCGTGTGCGGATGAGTCCAGCCTCTTGACAGCCTCCGAACCGGATACAGATTGATGCCCGAGGGAGCTTGTCTGACTCACAGCCGGAGGTAGACCAACCATGCAAAATCTCACCGAACGTTCGCAACAGGTTCTCGTTCAAGCACTCGCGAAGGCAAGGGAAAAGAACAATCCCGAATTCACGCCGGCGCATTTTCTTCTGACCGCATTCGATCTCAACGAAGAATTCATCCAGCTGTTGATGCGCGAAATACCCGCGGTGCGCAAAGGTTTGCACGACGACTTGCGCGCTTCCGTCGATGCACTGCCTTCCGTCAAATCGGGGCAGTCTGAACCGGCT
Organism: Pseudomonadota bacterium; assembly: GCA_039799905.1. GTDB lineage: Bacteria > Bdellovibrionota_B > Oligoflexia > Silvanigrellales > Silvanigrellaceae > RFOM01. The sequence continues at coordinate 24,066 of JBDLRP010000041.1, forward strand.
TTGAGTCACTTTTTCAACCAGTTCGCAGATGACGCGGAAAAATTCCGCCGCGAGTTCAAAGATGACTTTCTTTCCATCGAGCATTTTGTTCTCGCGGGTCCTAAATCAAAACAAGTTTCAGTGGCGGAAGCTTTTCAAAGGCAAAATCTCGATACGGAAACTCTCAAGAAGGCCGTTCTCAAAGTGAGAGGGAGTTCACGGGTGAGCGACACAAATCCTGAAGCGAAACTCGGCGTTCTTGAAAAATACGGGCGTGACCTCACCAAACTTGCAAAAGAAAATAAGCTTGATCCCGTCATCGGCCGCGATGCTGAAGTGCGCCGTGTTGTGCAAATCCTTTCGCGCAGAACAAAGAACAATCCAGTGCTGATTGGTGAGCCCGGAGTTGGAAAAACAGCCATCGCGGAAGGGCTTGCACAACGCATCGTGCGCGGCGACGTTCCCGAAACCTTGAAGAATCGCACACTCGTAGCACTCGACATCGCCGCACTGATTGCCGGTGCAAAATTCCGCGGAGAATTCGAAGAACGACTCAAGTCGGTGCTCAAGACTGTTCAGGATTCCGCGGGACAGATCATTCTGTTCATCGATGAAATACACACCATCGTCAAAGCCGGCGGATCCGAAGGCGCGATGGATGCTGGCAACATGCTCAAGCCCGCGCTTGCTCGCGGAGAACTGCGTTGCATCGGCGCCACCACACTGGATGAGTATCGGGTCATCGAAAAGGACCCCGCGCTCGAGCGACGGTTTCAGCCTGTGCTTGTCGTACCGCCGAGTGTTGAAGACACAGTGACGATTTTGCGCGGCCTCAAGGAAAAATACGAAATCCATCATGGTGTGCGCATTCGTGACGCCGCGCTGGTCTCGGCTGCGACGCTTTCGGACCGTTATATTCAAGATCGTTTTCTGCCGGACAAGGCCATCGACCTGATCGACGAGGCCGCCAGCAGACTCAAAATCCAGCTTGACAGCGTTCCCGAAGCCGTAGACACCACCGAGCGGAAAATCTCACAGCTCAAAATCGAACAGGCTGCGTTGGTAAAGGAAACAGAAAAGCAGGCTGTTGCGCAGCGCGAAAACATTGAAAAGCAAATCCGCGAGCTCGAACAAAAGGCGGCCCAGATGCGGTTGCGCTGGACGTCGGCCAAATCAAACGTCAGTCAGGTCAACACTCTCAAAATGCAGATAGAACAGCTGCGTCTTGAAATGGACAGACTGGAGCGTCAGGCGCAATATGCGCGCGCCTCCGAAATCAAATTCGGTGAATTGCCGGCACTCGAGAAAAAGCTTCAGGACATGACGGCAGCGGCAGACCTCAAAAAAATCGACGGAGGCAAAAAGTCTGAAAACGCGCCGGCCGACGAAAGCGCGATTATCCTCAAAGAGGAAGTCGACAGCGAGGACATTGCGGCAGTGGTCAGTCACTGGACCGGAATTCCAGTCAGCAAATTGTTTTCTGCTGAACGTGAAAAGCTGCTTCACATCGAGGATGAACTGCGGGCCAACGTTGTTGGACAAGACCATGCGCTGCGCGCTGTCGCAAACGCCATCCGCCTGTCGCGCAGTGGTCTCAAGGACCCCAACCGGCCGATGGGATCGTTTCTGTTTTTGGGTCCGACAGGTGTCGGCAAAACAGAGACTGCAAAAACCCTAGCCCGCAACCTTTTTGATTCAGAAAAAGCGATGATTCGCCTGGACATGTCTGAGTTTATGGAAGAACACACGGTTGCCCGGCTCATCGGCGCACCGCCCGGCTACGTCGGTTTTGAGGAAGGCGGGCAATTGACCGAGGCAGTGCGGCGCAAACCCTACTCTGTGGTGCTGTTCGACGAAATCGAAAAGGCCCACCCGAAAGTGCTCAACGTGCTGCTGCAGATGCTCGATGATGGCAGACTGACCGACAGCCACGGCAGAACTGTGAATTTTCAAAACTGCGCGGTGATCCTGACCAGCAACATTGGCGCACTCGAGATTTTGCAGCAGGCGGGCCAACAGACGCCCGAGCAAATGAGAAAGATGCTGATGGGTGAACTGTTGAAATATCTTCGCCCCGAGCTTATCAACCGCATTGACGAAGTTGTTGTCTTCAATCCACTGAGCAAAGCCGTGATTCAAAATATCGTGCGCATTCAACTCAAAGGACTGGAGCGCAAACTCAAGGCACAGGAGCTGGGTCTTACGTTTGATGACAAGGTGGTTGAACTTCTCGCCGAGGCGGGCTGGGATCCGCAATTTGGTGCCCGCCCGCTCAAGCGGGCCATCCAAGAGATGCTCGAGGTTCCATTGAGCCTAAAAATCCTTGAAGGTGCCTTCACGGAAGGGCAGAACGTTACGGTCACACTCAACAGCTCCGGAGACAGCTTTGACTTCAAAACATAATCCGCAGGTCACGCGAAGATTTTTCACAGCGGCAGCTGCCGCAGTCATAATGGTTTCGTGCACCCCGAACGGCGATGATACGCTCGGCGGTAACGGTACAATCTGTCAAATCGAACTGACGCGCAGTCAACAAAACCTGAACTTCGACGGCGAAACAACGGTGTCATACACGGGTCCGCTGTCGTCCGACTGCCAGCGCAAGACAACCGAACTGAGCGGCCGCGCACAAATCAACGTTGCTGCTCAATCGCAGGTGTCAAGCGCATCCATCAGCCTTCAGGAACTGAAGGCTGGTCAGCGCAATCTGCAGTTCGATTCAAACTCGGATAATTTTTTGCGCGGTTCCTACGAAAAACGTTTTGACAGTTCGTTTTATCCGGAATGGAGCCTGCCCTGGAGCGACAGGCCGACAATTGTGACTTTGTCCATGTCGCTTTCCGACGCGGCACTCACCTCGGCGCTTCCTGCGACCGTGAAGGTGGAGCTATTATACTGATGGTCTCGGTTACCCTCGCTCAGGTGAGCAAGTCTTTTTCATTAACACCGTCTGAGCCGCAGCAGACGGTCCTCGACAATCTCAATTTTTCGCTGCAGGCGGGAGAGTCAGTTGCGCTGATGGGACCAAGCGGCAGCGGCAAAAGCACGGTACTGAATCTGCTGGCAGGACTGGACACTCCGACTCAGGGCGAAGTGGTCATCGGCGATACGAAAATCAATCAGCTCTCGGCCGAGGCGCGCGACGATTTCAGATTACACACCATCTCGTACGTCTTCCAATCCTTTCATCTTTTGCCGACTCTCACTGCGCTCGAAAATTGCGCCTTGGTCGCCTTTGAACAAAACCAGCGCACCACGACAGAGATTATTGCCTCTGCGATGCAAATCTTGAGTGACTTGGGACTTGCTGATGCTGCCGACAAATACCCTTCACAGTTGAGCGGAGGCATGCAGGCGCGTGTTGCTCTGGCGCGTGCGCTCGTGGCGAATCCGAAAATTGTTTTGGCAGATGAACCGACGGGTAATCTTGATTCCAGAACAGGTTCACAGGTTTTGGACATTCTTTTTCGTGAGCAGGAACGGCGCAAATTCACGTTGCTGATGGTGACCCATGATCCGCAGGCTGCAAGCCGGGCAGGACGTATCATTCATATGCGCGACGGCCGTATCTCAGCATGAAGAAAGCATCGGATAAACTTCTCTGGAAGCTCCTGTTTTTCAGACTTATAGGCAGTCAAAAACGGCTTTTTATCTTCGCCATCATCACTGTCGCGCTGGGTGTCGCTCTCGCATTGGGAATAAGGCTGGGCACCGAAAGCGCAACGCGCTCGCTGGAAGAAAATCTTCCGCTGGCCGAAAATCCGGAATGGTCTGAGCCACTCACGGTGCAGGGAAGTGAGGCATTAGCATTCGTCAGGAGCATGGCACTGCGGTTTCCGATGCGTGCTTTTAGTCTCATCGAGGCACAGGGTGTTCGCAGCGGCGCGTTCTCGGAAGAGCTTGTCTCAATTCAAATTGTGCACCCATGGAGCGGCGAACTCTCTGAGGCTGGAGGAGTCTCCGTTCAGGACTCATGCAGTAAGGAGTTTTCCGGCTTCAGCGCCGTCAGAATCGGCGGACGAAGTTTTCCATTGCAGTTGATGTCTGCGGGTCAGTTGAAGGCTGCGCCGCAGTCCTGCCGCACGGCGCTCATCAATCCGGAGTCACTTGAGGGCAATGCCAGTCTGCAGGACGCCCTTGAAATGGAGTTGAAGAAAGCGCCTTTGCAGGTCATGTTCAAACAGACGGATGAATCTGAAAAGCTCGCCGTCGAAGAGTTTAAAACCTTTGCCGCACAAATTTCAGGTGTTGATTTTTCCAGCGAACAAAAGCGAATCGACCGCCTGCGCGACGTCACGCGCAGCTTTCGCACCAATCTTCAATTGATGGGTTTTATTGCACTGTTCATCGGCTTCGCACTGGTCCATCACATTTTCTCTTTGCTGATCGCACGTCAGAGCAAAACTCTCGCAACGTTGTCGGCGCTGGGGATTGCACGCGCGAAGCAAATCCGCGTTCTGCTTGCGCTCGCCGGCGCTCTCGGGCTGCTTGCAAGCAGCCTTGGAACAATACTCGGCCTCGCCGCGGGTGCGTTTTTGTCTTGGGTGACATCGGCAACGGTCAAAAACCTCTACGACACTTTCGTCGATTCAACGCGCTTTTATTGGCAGCCTGAGGATTTGCTTTATGGCTTTGTCTTAGGATTTTCCGCGTGCTTTTTTGGATCACTTCATCCGATTGCAAAAATCCGCGGGCTGCCGGTTGCACAAATCATGCGCGACGGTGGATTTGAATCCCACCAGACTGGTCTCTCGAGGCGCCAGTCTCTTCTTCTGGCGATCGGATTGACTGTGACAAGTGCACTGCTCCTGCGTTGGACTTTTGTGTGGAACAGGATTCCCATCACAGCTTTGGCCGCCTGTCTTGGATTTTTGGTTGTTGCGGCATTGTCGGCTCAACTTATCGCTCAGTCGTTTTACGAATCAGGACGGCTGCAGGCTCGCTCAAGGCAGTGGAGAAAAAACCTCCGCCTCTTCATGCCGCCACAGGCGGCCGTGATCGTACAAGTTCTCACTCTGACTTTCACCCTGACGTTCGGTGTTAAGGGGATGGCGGAGAGTTTTCGCCGCACAGTAGCCGATTGGGCCCAATCTGCTTTGCGAGCTGATTTATGGATTCGCTCCATCGGCGGCGCGTCGGGTAGCCTGCCCGACCAGCTGATTGAACGACTTGAGAAAGCGCGCGGCACTGAGGCCATTGCAATCGACAGCCTGACGGTATTGCCGGCCTTTCTTGCGCTCGATGTGTCGCGCGAGAGCAAGCCTGTTTTATTTGCAAATGCCCATATGGCCGATCAGGCCAAGGTTGCTCCCATGCGTTTAATTCTGCCGGAGAATGCCGACAAAGGAGTTCAAAAGGTTCTGGCGGCTAATATTGCCAAGGCAGCCAGCGACTGCAGCGGCACAGCAGAAAACCCCTGCCCCGCATACATTTCAGAACCCGTTCAGGTGCATTTTGCACTCAACGATCCGCTCGGAAAGGTTTTGTGTCCGGAAATTCAGAGCCGGCGCATCTGCTTCAGAATTACCGCCGTGTATCAGGATTTCGGTAGCGATCAAGGCGTTATTCTGAGCGATAAGTCGATTTATGAACGACTCAGTGGTGAAAAGTTGCGACCGAGTTTTGCCAACGTCTATTTGCCCGCTTCCGCTAACGGCTACGTGACACAGCTCGAACTCGACCTACGCAATTTTGCTCAAGAGTCCGACGGAACGCTTGGCTTTGAAACGCTTGCCGAACTGCAACAACGGATTCTCGAAACTTTTGACAACACTTTTCGCGTCACAGATGCCCTGTATGTGTTGTGCGGAATTATTGCGATCGTGGCCACAGTCAGCAGCCTCAACATGCAGATACTGCTCAGACGCCGGGAATGGAACATCCAGTGGGCGCTCGGCATTGGCCATCGCGCACTTGGACGCAGATTCGCACTGTGGTCTGCAGTGATGGCAACCCTGGCGGCAGCCGTTTCGGTCTTTGGCGGCATCGTTCTGTCGGCTGTTCTGGTTTACGCGGTGAATTATTACTCGTTTGGTTATTCGCTCAGCCTGATGATTCCGTGGCATCTTCCTGTCGTAGTGATTGCCGTCGCAGCAGTGTCGGGTTATCTGAGCGGGCGAATGCAGCAAAAAAGTCTTGTGGCCTCTCTTTCTGCACAGCGCATGATGCAGGACTGAATTCAGGAGCTCCCGTATGCCATTGAGCGACGACATAGCCCGAGAATTGAAACAATCTGTCGAGGTTCGCCAACTTCACGGTGCAAACTCTCCGACACAGTTGGAATGGTGGTACTTTACCGGTCACCTGTGGAAAAATCCGCAGCAGGAAACATGCGGAGAGGTTGCTCCTATAGGCACACGGCCTGCGGATTATGCGGTTCAGTCGACATTTTTTCTTTCTGATTCGGGCATACGCAAAGGACTTCTCGCGCATGCCGCACAAGCAGATTTAGCCTCACAGAAGCACTCCCATGCGGAACTCGTATCGGCTCTGACTTCAGCCAAAGGCGGATCGCCGCTGGCCTATGCAGAAAAGTTTTTTCTCAATCTTGCACTCGGACACTGGCGACTGACCCAACTGGGCGCGCAGGAAGAGAAACTGAATTGGGATCTGCGCTTTGATGTCAAGGGAGTTGAATACCTTCTTCAACTCGATGTCGACAAAAACAAGCTGTGGTTCCACGGCGAAAAGGGGCATCTCAAGAAAACACCCAGCAGCGGAAACTTCTACTACAGCGTGCCGATTGTTCCGGCCCGCGGAGTGCGTATCAGCCGCACACTGGCGGGAAAAATGACTTCGGAACCGGTTTGCGGCCAGCTGTGGTTCGATCATGAAATTCACGTTGAACAGGTACTCGACGTCGGATGGAACTGGTTTGGACTGTCGTTCAGCAACCAAAAGACGCTGATGTTCTACGAAATCATATCGGAGCAACAGAGATACACTCCGCGAGGTGAGATCTGGGATCACAAAAGAAGCACTGCAGGAACTCTGAGCGAAGTGAAAATTCTCGCGCAAGAGAGCAAGTGTCTGCGCTCGGGACGATGTTATCCGCAAGCCTTCTCAATCTCATTCAAAAATCCGTTCACCGGCAAAACAGAGACCGTAAAAACTCAGGCTGCATTTGCTGAACAGGAACTCGACGGCGGTTCGGGTGCGCTTGCCCGCATCTATTGGGAGGGAAGCACGAAAGCATTTTGGAGTTCGGTGTCGGATAAAGCGGGACGAACTGAAAAAATCGCCGACGGCCTCGGCTTCACCGAGCTTGTCCCGCTGGTTTCGAAAAAGTGATGCCGAGACGGTGCGAGTACCAGACAACTATCTGTAATTATTATACTTAACAACATCACCTCTTAAGTCCTAAACTCAAAAGTCCGATAATATAGAGTTGGAAAGTAAGGGGGCAACTGTATGACGCGTCTCAATTCGCTTGTCATCTTTAATGGCGTGGTTGCCGGAGGGCTATTACTGCTCGGAGTCGGAACGGCTTCCTGTGGAAGCCAATTGCAGAACTACGCGAGCACGGAACCTGTGAAGACACCCTTTGGCGCAAAAGCTCTTGCAGCCGAATTGGTTGCTTGTCCCGATGATTTTCGTCCGCTACGAGTTGCATTCGTTGTAGACAACACAGGTTCGAACGGCGCGAAGCCCGGGGATGTACAAAGGGAGTCTCAGCCCCTGAAAGGTTCTGATCCTCTGAGAACGTTCGATGACGCGAAGTATCTTCTAAAAGGAGACGCGGATTTCGCCGGCCTGAATACCGAGAACGTTTATACGTATCGTCAGTATGCTGTGTACAAAGCGATTCGCAAACTTCAAACATCTGGCCTTGCGGCGCGCAAGAACAATCCAAAATACGAAGGCATTGATATAGGCATTGCTCATTTTCCCAAGGCGGAAAGTGAAGTCCCGACAGAATTGGAAATGAGTGAGCCGGTGTACTATTTCGGCGGCAACACTGGTCTGCAAAGCAAAATGACCGACGTGTCGCAGATTGCTGAATCTCCCACATTCAACCAGCAAATCTGGGACACACTCAAATTCACCCACAAGACCAATGGCATGACTCCGTACGTCACTGCTTTTACTGCAGCTCAGAACATGCTGATCGCTGAGAAAAAAGCTGAGGACAAGAGACAAGGGTTGATGATCATTGTGACAGACGGACTTCCGACAGACCGCGTACCGAGCGCGATAAAAGCGGCGCGAAAAGCATTAGGAGCAGACACGCGGGTCGTTCTGATGTCCATCTACGGCGATGACAACATCAACGATGAAGAGCAAAATAAGGCTCCAAAAGAACAATTGGCTTCTCTGTTCAAAAATGACAGCTTTAAGTGGGGACAAGAAGAACACTCAAGTTTCGATTCCTATTGGAACGCCCTGCTTGCGATCCCAAACTCGAATGAAGTCCGCGATGACTTCATCAAAGTCAACTCTAATAAACTTAAAAAGAGCGTCGATGAGCTCCTGGACAGATATTTGAAGTGCAAGAAAAAATGATCACCGCCGCAGAGGCGTGAGTGAGCGCGGAAGTGCGGCCGGAGTGTTTTCGCCTCCGGCCGCATCCTTTGCAGACTGGCCCGATTTATTTGCCGAGTTCTCCTGCAATGAGGAAGTTCTTACAGAAGAGCTTCCCTGACCGCCGTCATCGCTGCGATTGACCTTTTCAACGTAAATGGGAATCACCACTTCACGGGTCTGCCCCGGTTCTAGGAACAGGGATTGACGCGATTTGCTGCGCTCGAGCAGCGGGTCACCAACAAAATAGGTGAGATCGTAACTTCCGGCCGGAACGTAAACTTCGTCAGGTTTGTGGAAAAGCAAATCCAAAGAGCGTCCGAATGTACTTTGCCCGCGGCTTTCAATACGCACGAGATCTGTGCGGTAACGACCTTGGGCTAGCCGCACATCCCATTTCAAGCGCACCCGTGCCAATGGTTCACCAGCAAGATTTTCGGCACGTCGCTGCAGCGTTCGCTTAATACCACGCAGTCCCTCGACTCCATATTCATAGGTGCCCTCAAGCAAGAGAAAGGGCAAACGTGGCTCCACCAGCATCAACGCATAAGGCTTTTGGTCGCGGTGAATGGTGATCCTTGGCGGGCTCTTGCAGCTTTTCAAGGTGTCAGGACACGGAGGAACATCGACACGAGCCGCAAAAGTTTTAATGAGAGTCTTTTCACCGCCCTCAACCTGAACCGTATCCTGAACTTCGGAACCTTCGAGTGAAACCGTGTAGCTTCCCGGGAACACAAGATAGTCGGTATCGAGGTTCATGAGAGCACCCGTGTCCAAGTAAACAAACACAGGCTGACCTCCGGCTTTAAGGCGATCTTCAATTGGAAAGTACGCCGGCATGTCGATACGCAACACCCCGACAGAGATCTCAATTCGAGCTCCCTGTTCGACGGTCACCTTGCGACGGGTACCGTTGACCTCAAGCGAATAATTCCCAATCAGCAGCCACATCGGATTATTTGCTGCAAGACTGACCGCCGAGACATCTTGCTTGGCATCTTTTTCTTCGGGCGTCAGATAAAATCGCGCCTGAATGTCGGGGAACTGCGAGTTGACCATAATGGGATAAAGATCAAGCAGAATAGGCTCGCTTGTTTCACCATGATTTTCGAGCGTCACAACACGCCCGCCGATGCGCATTTCGGTTGTCCCCGGCAGGATGTCGAATTGCCGGCGATTGGTCCACTCATTGCGCTGACGATCGAGCGGATCGACGCACATTGTGTGAACAACTCCGGTTGGACTCAGCGGAGAGGATGCGACAGCATTTTGCCCTCCATTTTCCGCGCTGGACACTCCCGCAGGCTGCGCCGGCTCCCCACCTGCAGACTCTGCCGCAGTCTGCGTAGGCTCTGCTTCTGCCGGCAATGCTTCGGGCTGCGGAGACTGCGCTCCTGCAGGAATTGCTTCGGACTGCGGAGACTGGGTATTTTCGCCATGCAATGTCAGCATCAAACGCCGCACGGGAATTTTGGTGGGCCGCTCACTTGAATGCTTGAACTCGTATCCGGAGCATTCGTTGGCGAGAAGGTACTCTCCTGCAACGAGCTCAATTGTTTCCCCGCCGCGAACCAATCCGACGGGGTTCATGACCTTTTGTCCCTGTCGGCCAACTTTGTTGTAGACAACGAGTTCGACATCCTTGGGTGCGTCCAAGGTCAGAGTCTGCTTACGCAGTAATGTCAAATATTGACATCCGGTGAGAAGTCCGAGGCTGACTACCCACACAAACCAATTTTTCATGCCAGCGCCTTAACAGTAATGAATCAAGGCTTGCAGCTTAACAGAGATTCCATTGAGAAGTAAGGCTGGGGTACGCTTTTCAAACGCCGGAGCGTACCGACGAGTTCGATCTTGGACTGCCCAGGACAGCCTACTTTGTGTGCGATCTGTTCGGTTCCGACCATAATCCGTCCGGTGTCGTCTTCCACAAGCAAATATGATTCGGCAGGACCAACGCCCTGAACTTTCCCGCTCAATTGAACGCGTGAACCGATGTATTCATCAGGATTCAGGCTGAGAACTTTGATTTTAGTAGGCGCTTTTGACTGCGGCACACAAGAGACAAAAAGCCCTGACAGCAACAAGCCAAGAATAAAAGCCGAGGGCCTTGAAAAAACCGCCCGCTTAAGAAGCAGACTGTACATTTTGTTTTTCATGACCAACTCCCCTGCTGAAAACATGTGACAAAATCGACTCCACATCGAGCAACGGGCGCACTGCCGTTCCCGATTTTGCGACTCCCGAAACGACCCGAAACTCATCTGTAAGATAACCCTGCGGCACAGACTCAATGTCCTTCTCGCCCAGCCAAAGAAACTCGGTGATTTCATCGACGATGATGCCGAAGTCGTCTTCCTGCGGCCGAACAATGAGAACGCGCGTCGCAGGCGAAAGAACACCCTGTTTAAAGCCAAGCATCCGGCGGAGATTTACGACCGGCATGATTTCACCGCGCAGGGCAATGACACCCTCGATCTCGCGTGTGGCCCGCGGAAGGAAGGCAATGGGGGGCGGCATGATGATTTCGCGGACGTCATCCACCGCAATCAAAAGCTCTTGCTCTGCCACTCGGAAAACAAGAAATTGCCTTCCCTGATGAATCACCGAGGGGGCTTCATCGAATCCGGTAGCAAGCCTTGCCTCGAGCTGTTTACGAAGATCTTCTATCATGCAGATACCTCTGTGCAGATTCCTTGTTGAAGACCTCTAAGATGTCGAGAACCAACGCAACACGACCATCTCCAAGCAGACAACCACCCGCAACACCGGACTGGTTGCTGAGCAAGCGGCCCAGCGGCTTGATGACGATCTCTTGTTGACCGATGAGTTTGTCGACTACCAAACCAATCCGCTCGGGCCCTACGCCGACCACAACGAAGACGAGCCGGTCGCGTCTGCGCGCAAGTGTCGGCGTTTTCGTCGCTTCGCGGTACCAAAAATCACCAGACACGGTGTTCATTCCGAGCACATCCGCAAATCGGACGAGTGGAATCACCTGTTCGCGCAGACGCACGAACTGAGAAGAACCCATGTACTGAATTTCGGCTGGGTCAATGCGGATGCTTTCAATGACATTGACGAGTGGCACCGCAAAGCTTTCACCATTCACCTCAACAAACAGACTGGGAACAATCGCAAGAGTGATCGGCAATTTAATTTGTATCTTGGTGCCTTGTCCTACAACGGAGTCGATTTCAATGACTCCTTTGAGCTTCTGAATGTTCTTCTTGACAACATCCATGCCGACGCCACGGCCAGATATGTTTGTGACTTTCTCGGCGGTGGAAAATCCAGGTTCAAATATCAGATTAAAAATATCCTTGATTTCAGGATTGTCGTGTTCGCGCAGCAATCCGTTCTTGATGGCCTTTGCGCGAATCCTTTCAACATCCAGCCCTTTTCCGTTGTCTTCAACGCAGATGACAATCATATTCCCCTGCTGTGCGGCGGAGATTCTGATTTGCCCTCTGCGGCTTTTACCGGCGGCTTCCCTCACATCTGCAGATTCGATTCCATGGTCGATACTGTTGCGGATCAAATGAACGAGCGGGTCGCCAATTTCCTCGACCAGCGTTTTGTCGAGTTCGGTTTCACCGCCCTCGATGACAAGATCAACTTCTTTTCCGACCTGCCGCGAGAGATCACGAACCATCCGTGCAAACTTGTAGAAGACGTTGCCCACCGGGACCATCCGTACCTTCATGATGATGTTTTGCACTTCGTTCATGTGGCGCCCAAACAAGAGCAAACTCTCCGCCATCTGATGGCTGAGGTCCGCGCTTGCACCGCGCGTGCGCATGGCTTCTTCAATTCGAGCAAATCGTGTCCTGTCGATAACCAATTCGCCGACAAGGTTGACGAGACTGTCAAGTTTCTTCAAGTCCACACGCAGTGTGGCCTGTGCATCGCTTTTTTGCGCCGCAGGTGTCATTGTCGCAGTTTGCGCCTGCTGATCATCGGTGCTTCTCTTCGCCTCGGGCGAGGGAGTAGAGGTTTCGCCCGTGCGAACACCCTTCTCAGCGTTGCTTAGATTCTTCAGGTAGCCGTCAATTGGAAGTTGCGGCGCACGCCCCTGTTGAAGCAGTGAAAAGAGTTCACGAACGAGGTCCCAGCCAACGAGCAGCTGGTCGATGAGCACTGGAGTTGCCTCCAGCTGATTTTTACGAATACGATCAAATGTATTTTCCAGCGCGTGGCAGAGCTTCTCGATGACGGAGAAGCCAAGCATGCCGGCTGTTCCCTTAATGGTATGCGCCGCACGAAAAATTGTTTCAATTGTCGACGAGTCGGAAGGATTCGCTTCAAGCTCCAAGAGCGACTGCGTGAGCGTCTCCAACAACTCTGACGCGTTGCTGAGAAAGTCGCTGACCATTTCAGGATCAGCACTCCCCATCTGCTCGAACGGTGGTGCATCGGAGTCTGCAGGCGAGGTCGGTTCGATTTCATGATCGTCAACCGAGGATTCTCCTGACAACTCCGCGGCGGCAGCAAATTCGGCGGAAGCACTGGTCGAAAGTTCAGACTTTTGGGCGGAGGAAAGCAGACCTGACCACTCCGCGCCGAGTGAATTGAGCGCCTGAAGGTCTTTCTGCAACGGCCGGACGGGTTGCTCAACGATCGCCTCGACCAAAGTCTGATCGAGCTCGGCTGCAAAGACAAGTAAAAACTTCGCAGCGTTGACTCTTTCAATCAAAACATCGCCGACGGGCTCGATCACGGCTCTGCACTGGCCCGCATCTCCCTGTGCAGAAAGAGCGAAAATGAACTCATCCCGCGACTGATACCTGACCCAGCGTTCTTTTTCCACTTCGCTCAAAGGCCTAACAGAATCTGTCTGCCCCACGGATGCAACCGAAGGCTCTTGCGCCTGAACGTGCGACTCTTCGCCGACACAAAACAGCTGTGCCTGATGTTCAAGTTCACTGAGAAGAACGTCGTCGTCGGGGTTGAACTCGATGACAAGAAGTTTTTCAAGAATCAGCTGCGACTCGGCGAGTTGTTCGACACCGACCGTGTCCAGCACTGACTGACCTGCCCTAACTTGAGTCAGTCGATCCTCGAGCAGATGCAGCGCCGAGACCAACCGTGGTCTGTCCATAAGTTCACACAGACTTTTGAGTGTGTGCAACGCCCGGAACAGCGCATCGATGTCGTCACGAGAGACTGCCAGCTTTTGCTCGACAGTTACATTCAGGCGCAGACAAAGACGCGAGAACTGTTCAATCAGCTCCGCGCTCTCGGCCTTCAGTTCAGTGAGCATTTCTTGTGTTAATTCCATCGTTCTTCTGCTCCTGTCTTTAATTTAGGCATTTCTGAACACATGGAATGGTTATGCCTCGCCCACTGGGCTGGGAAATTGTCGGAGCTGGATGATTCTGCCCATCAAACTCCTTGACTGTGTTTTGATTGCGGGCAATTTCTGCTTGGGGGGATTAAGTCCAAGATGTTTGAAAAAATAATTCTTGCCAGCGCATCGCCGCGCCGGCGTGACCTGCTGACACAGGCGGGCTTTCGACACGAAGTACTTGTATCCAATATCGAAGAAAAGCGGCGCAGCGGCGAGCGACCCGAGGAATACGTGCAGCGCAATGCGCGAGAAAAGGCACTTGCCGTCTGCAGCACAAAGCCGCTTGCCGTCGCCAAGTCAATCGTCCTTGCAGCCGACACGATTGTCGTTGCGTTTGACAACGAAGTTCTGGAAAAGCCCGTCGATGCCGATGACGCTCGGAGAATGCTCGGAAAATTGTCTGCACGCACACATCGTGTGATGACAGGCTATGCCCTGTGCAATGGAACCACCGGCGAGATCATGGAATGCAAAACTGTGCAGACACAAGTTTTATTCCGGCAACTTTTTCCTGATGAAATTGAACGGTATATTTCCAGCGGAGAGCCTTTTGACAAGGCAGGCTCATACGGAATTCAAGGACAGGCGCTGACCTTTGTCGAATCTCTCGAGGGTAGCTATACAAACGTCGTAGGGCTGCCCATGGCACACGTTGTCATGGCATTGCGCCAATGGCTCCCTTTAAGTGACGACTGACGGTGAAATGCAATGCACGAATCAATTGAAGGCGGCTGCGCGGATCGACTAAAAATCATTCAGTCGCGTATCGCCACAGCTCTGATCGGCAGTGGACGCAAGACTCAGGATGTGACTTTAATTGCCGTCAGCAAAGGTCACAGTGTGGAATCCATCCGCGAACTTTACAGATTGGGAGTGCGCGACTTCGGCGAAAGCTATGCCGGAGAATTCTGCAAAAAGTTTGAGGAAACAGTCGATCTTGCAGACATCCGCTGGCACTTCATCGGCCATCTGCAATCAAACAAAGCTAAGCGGGTTGCGCTTATGAGGCCGTTGATTCATTCTCTCGACAGGCCGAGTCTTTTGCGCGAACTCAGCAAGTTTGCCAGTCCGTCAGAACCGCTCAAAGTACTCGTTCAGCTGCAAATTGATCCCGATGACGTTAACAAGTCAGGATGCACAGCTGAGGAAGCACACGAGATATGCAGACAGCTTGCTCAAACACCCGGCTTGGAGTGGGAAGGATTCATGGGCATCGGCCCCGCATCGGCCTCGGCAGAAAAACTGATGTGGCTTTACGATCAGTTTCGCAGC
Organism: Pseudomonadota bacterium; assembly: GCA_039799905.1. Lineage (GTDB taxonomy): Bacteria > Bdellovibrionota_B > Oligoflexia > Silvanigrellales > Silvanigrellaceae > RFOM01. Next base: position 39,187 of record JBDLRP010000041.1, read on the forward strand.
AGGGCATTGCTTTTGTGGGACCAATATTCGCGCAGGGATCCCTCGCGCCGCACGAGGGAAGTCAAACTTTCACTTGGAATGAGTGACGATCTTGAAATCGCGCTGCGCAGTGGGTCGAATATAATTCGGGTTGGCTCTGCATTGTTCGGTCCACGACCCGGCAAAACTCAGGCCACCTGAGAGCTGCCATCCATAGACAGTGCGTATTCACGCAATAAAATTTTCACGTCCAGCGGGTTGGATTCTGGTCTAATCTCGAGAATGCGCGCACAAAGACCGCTGATGTGCGCAGCCGCATAGCTTGATCCGGTCACAAAAATAGATTGGTCTGCAGGCCCGGCGATCGGAACATTGACACCCAATGCAGAGAACTCAACCACACTGCCATGATGAAATCGGACCTGCATGGCGTGTGTGGCGGGCATCGCATTAACGCTGATGCAATATGTAAAGGTGGCAGGATACAGCCAATTTCCGACGTTGCTACACGCAGCAACAACCACAACATTCGACTCGTAAGCACGTTTCATCAGCGACACCAGCCATGGGAGATGATACTCGCTGGAGGTCCCAAGGCTCACATTGATGACCTGATATTTTTGATCGATGGCATGGTCCAAAACATAACAAAGAAGCGAGCTATCTGTGGCGTTGCTTTCATCAAGCACGCGAAAGTGATCCACCTCGGCTTCGGGCGCAACCGACATCAGACAGCTTTGTACCAAACTGCCGTGACCCGTCCGGTCTGAATTTTCGCCTTTTGGAAGATCCTTCAAAACGAGTCCCTTTGCTCCATAGGAGCAATCCACCATTCGGCCTGTCTTGCCGCGCAGCATAGGAAACTGCGGATTGATTCCGCTGTCGATGACCGCGACACGAACCTGAGAACCAGTTCCGAGCAGCAGACTTTGAAAAGTTTTTTTCATATCGATCTTCATGCGGGTATTCCTGTTCTGGTCTTACATCTCAGGATGCTGCTGCAGAAGCAGTTCGTGTGTTGCAAGGCACCTTGAGCTCCTGCCTGAGACCGCAAATTCCCTCGCGCGCGGCCGCGCACACTGCCTGATAATTTCTGGAACTGAGCGAGGGCACGCTGAATACGGCAACAGCAATGGGGTTATCAAAAACAACCACAGGCAGGTAAATTCTGCCCTGTGAGAAGTCCATGCTCATTTCGCGCCCCGACAGAGCCAGTCCGCACTGCAGCCGATCCGCTTCAAGCAGGGAAAGTTCATTCAACTGTCCCAAGCCCGAGAATGACCGCCCCGCAGGATCGAAGGACACTATTCCTCCGACAGCTCCGATTCGCCGCGCGAACTCGTTGAGCATTTCAATGACCGGTTCGGGGCTCGAAAGTAGCAACGCCTCGACCTCGTCTTCGGCCCTCTTGGCAAGCACCAGCAATTCGCGCTGGAGTTCTTCCATCTGCAAGAAGATGTCGGCAGGTTTGCCAGCTTGCGCCTGTGCACTTTCGTCTTTTCTGGGCGATGAAGGCTTGCGTGTCATGTGCGAAGTCTCCTGTGACAATTCCCATCTTACCCGTTTTTTGCCCCTTGATAACGCAAGGAGTGACACCTTCCCGTCGGGTCAGATCTTGCCGGCTCCGCCGTTGAACAACGCCGTTCATGCATTTTTGTGACAAATGACAATATCTTCCCCAAGGCCTATGCAAATTTCAGAATTTACAGTATTTTTCGAATGAATAACCGGTTTATCAAAGGAAAAGGACCGAGATGCTGCGGGTTCGACTTCTGACTGCATTTGTTTTTATCTTTGTTCTGCTCTGGTGTGTTTCCTTCAGCACCCACGAGATTATCCCAGTCCTCTTCTTCATGTTTGGAACTCTGTTCGCCGGTGCGGAATTTATTGCCATGCGCTGGCACGTGATCGATGGACAGGCCTCCACAGAAAGGCCGCATCCCCTGCTGCGCCGTGAGCATTGGGGAATCGCCGCATGTTACGCCCTGTGTGTGCCGATTGAATTTTACGGCCCCAGATTACTAGGCCAACCGCCGGAATTCGGCACTTCGCTGGTGTTCGCATGGATTGCATTGTGCACGATCTGCGGCTCAGCGTTCTTCTACCGCCGCGAAATCGACCTTGAGCACTCAACGCACAAGCTCATGAACGTGCTGGCAGGGTTTGTCTACATCTCCATTCCGGGCGTCATCATGTTGAGGCTCAGTCAAATCAACATTGAGCAGGCGCCGAAGGGAATTGCTCTTTATTTCGCACTTGCCTGCATTCTGCTTGGTGATTCTGGAGCGTATTTTGTCGGCAGAACGATGGGACGCCACAAATTGATTCCAAAAGTTTCGCCCAAGAAAACAATTGAGGGTGCAATTGGCGGATTGGTCTTCAGCGCACTGACGGGGCTTTTCTTTTGCATTTATTTTATGAAGGAAATGTCGCCGGTGTGGGGTTTCGTAACGGCATTGGTGGTTGGCGCGGCCGGACAAGTCGGCGACCTCGCGGAGAGCGCTCTCAAACGAACTGCAAACGTCAAAGACAGCGGTAGCCTATTGCCGGGCCATGGCGGCATGCTTGACCGAATCGACTCCCTGCTGTTCGGTGTTCCACTGGCACACCTTTTGTTCCTGTCTTTCCATCGCTGAAACGACACGAACTTTACCTGGTCAGGGTACGAAGACAACACGTCTGACGGACGGATAATCCTGACGCAGGGCTTCCAGAAAAAACACCGTGTGCATCTGACCTTTTTGCAAACCAGCACAGCCATTGCATGATTCGAGCGGCAACGGGCTACTCAGACACGCGCCGTCTGCACGGTCGCAGGGAATCTGAGCGGGAATAAAGGCAACGGGGGTGGCGGCAACAAGGGCGTCTTCGTATTCTGCCCACACACCAGAATAAATCTGCAGACTGAGCAATGGACTCGGCGTAAACAGAACTTTGTCCGCCTCAATACTGAAGCTTGCTTCGCCCTGTTTTTCGGAAGTAAGAAAATTGCGCGCACCGCAACGCACCGACCAGTCGAGCAGCAGACTCTGTTCCGCAGTGGAAACCGCCGCTTGTTTCCGGCCAGCGCGTGCGTGTTTTAAAAGACATTCCACAAGCGGAGCGTACTCACAGGCCACCGCGCCCGCGGAAGTTCTGCAACCTGCAAATTTCCAAGCCTGCTGCCTCGCGGCGGGCGAGTCTCTCCATCCAAAGACTTGCGCTCCCGAACTCCCCTGAGCTGTCAGACGCAAATCGAACGGAGCGGAGTTTTCAGCCAGCCGCACTGGATCATTGAAAAATCTGTGCACCGCGCGGATCTCGGCGAGCCGCGCTGAAAAATCTTCGGATGAAGAATTAGTCTCGTCAGACAATAGCCGTCCTGATGGCAAAACCAGCTCGAGCTTCCAAGTTTTTTCCAGAACAGGCTCAGAAGTGTCTGCGGCACATGCGGTCAAGAAGAGAGAAAAAAAATTTATAGTTAAATTCTTTATCACAACAATTCTCTCTCCGCTCAGACGAATTCAGAATTCAAAATGATAGTGAACAGACAACTGTGTTGTGGCAGTGGTAAAACTCGTTTGTGTTGCTGGAAGCAGAACTCCGCCGAAACCAGTTTCAAGCGAAGTTGAAATTTCTCGCAGCAGGGAAACTTCGACACCGAGTCCGGCGGCAAAAATTGTCGATGTCTCGCGCTTGCTCTTTTCCGACAATTTCTCGGTCAACATCCCTGACTGAAGAAAGGCATACGGAAAACTCTTTCCCCAGCCGGCAGAAAGCATTTGATTCCACTTTGCGAACACACCGAAAGACTCGGATTTGCCGGTGCGGTCTGTGCTAAAGTTGATAGCCGCGGAAGCGAATCCACCATCGATGAGTTCGTGGCGAATGCCGAGGGCCGGACTTCCCCACACTGAACCGCCTTGCGGAAATCCGGCTGACAAAGACCATGGTCCAAGTGCAGAGTACTGCCCCTGAGGTTGCTGTGGTTCGATGGAAGCCGGAGCAGAAAAAGCCTCGGGCGAAGAGAAGAAAACGAACTTAGAGATCAGTGTCCAGAAAAGCATCGGACGGGCGAATTTGCTGCGAACTCCCTGCACTGCCAACCTCGCGCTGCACTAGGTTTTTAAACGAGTCACAGAATCGCAGCATCAGCTCGAGACTTTGGCCGTAATTGAGGCGGGGATCGCAGTAGGACTGGTAGTTGAGCGAAAGGTGGCTCTCGCTCACACCGACGTCGCCGCCGACACACTCCGTAACATCTTCAGCCGTGATCTCCAGATGCAAACCACCCAACCACGAACCCATGTCATGATGAATGTTTTGCGAAACCAGAACCTCGCTCATGATGCTATCAAAATATCGGGTTTTCACACCGTCAGACATTCTGACGATATTGCCGTGCATCGGGTCGCAAGACCACGTAACGCACAAACCGGCGTTGCGGACAGCACTCAGCAAGGCTGGCAGAAGATCGCCGACGAGTGAGGCACCGAAGCGGGTGATGAGAGTTATTCTTCCCCACTCGTTGGCGGGGTTGAGGTGCCGGATCAGTTGGACGAGTTCTTCGGGAGCCATCGTCGGGCCGACCTTGATTCCAATCGGATTGGAGATTCCCCGCAGATACTCGGCGTGCGCGCCTTCGGGATCGCGGGTTCTTTCACCCAGCCAGAGAAAATGACTGCCCAGATTGAAATAGCCGGAGTGCTCATCCACATGACGTGTCAATGCCGCCTCGTATGGGAGCAACAATGACTCGTGAGATGTGTAGACAGGCTGACGGAACTGCTGCATCGCAGCCGGATGCTCCTGCACCCACAGCTCCAATATGGCAATCGCATCCTCGAGCCGTTCTTTGATATCTTCGAAAATTGCCGACTCCGGAGCACGCTCATGATGAAGCGACCAGCGCCTCAGACTGCTCAAATGCGACAATCCGCTCTCACTGAGGGCACGCATCCAGTTGAGGGTCGCACATGCGCATTGGTAGGCATCGAGCATGCGATGCGGATCCGGCCTTCGCGCTGCGGGTGAAAATTCAAAACCGTTGATGATGTCGCCGCGATAACTTGGCAGCGTCACTCCGTCGCGGGTTTCGCTGTCATCTGAACGAGGCTTGCCGAATTGTCCAGCGAGGCGACCCAACGCAACAACGGGGCGGCGCAAACCATGCGCGGTAATCAAGCCCATCTGCAGTAGTATTTTTAGCTTTTCGGAAATGACTTCGGACTGACAGTCAATGAAGCGCTCGGCACACTCGCCAGCCTGAATCACAAACCGACGCCCCTGCCCTGCTTCACCAATCTGAGTCTTTAGTTTGAGGATTTCCGACGGATGCACGAGCGGAGGACGCTGCTCGAGCTGTCTGACCACTCTGTTGAACTCAGCCTCGTCAGGATAAACTGGAAGTTGCTGCACTGGCCGCAGCTTCCACGAATCTGGTTTCCATGACGATGGGTTCACAATCACTCGGAGTCCTCGAAATTCATATGACTATCGGCCAAACGGCCGTAGCCCTTGCCCGTGGCACGCTAGCCGTGTCAGCCGCCCTTTGCAACACATCTTCTTGACGGGATGGGCATTTCAGAATTCGCCAAGCACCAAATAACACTATGTATTTTAAAAATAAATATCTCTGCGGTTGAAGAACCGCGGGCAATTCCGTCGGTAAAACTAATCACACGGCAACTTTAAAGCCGCCCTCCGGAGGTACCAACTACACCGCCGCCTTGCTGCGGAGTTTCATCAACGCAGTCGCCATTTCCTCGGGATACATGACGTCATCGGCTGCACCTGCGGCGATGGCTGCCTGCGGAACAAACGCAAACGAGCTCGCATCCGGATGAATGACCACCGTCCGCACTCCGGCATCGCGAAGCTTGATCAGGCCTTGCACTCCGTCGCTGCCGAATCCGCCCAGTAAAATTGCGATGACTCCTGCACAAGCAGACTTGCTGAACGCTTGCGCCGAAGATTCGAACAAAACCTCGCTGGACGGTATCTGCAGACACACCGGCGGTCTTGCGCGCAAGCGCATCACAATCTTGCCCGCGGAGTTCTCCAACGACAAATGCTGGTCGGCCGGTGCGAAATAGACCGTACCGCGCATCGGCATAAGCCCGTCTTCTGCCGGACGGAGTTGCAACCCGCAGATGTTTTTCCACTTATTAATGAAGACATTCAAATGTGCGGCCACAGAACTGACGGCAACAAGCACAGGTGGCGTGTCGCGTGGCAGAGTCTTGAGAAGTACCGACAATTCATTGTGCGCGCCGCCATTGCCACCAACGAGAATTGTATGAATACCTTCGCCGGCGCGCGTCGACGTGTGGGCCGCAACAGTGCGTGGCGGGGTTGCGACACGCGCGGTTTTTCCAACCCGATCTGCGGAGCTGGCTGCAGCAATAACTTTTTGAACAAGATTCTCGGCAAAAAATCGCAACGAATTCGGGTCATACTGGTCCGGCTTCTGGACAAACTCCAATGCACCAAGCTCCAATGCACGCACTGCTGCATCGTCATCAGGATTCAATGAAGACACCATGATCGTCGGAATTGGAAGGTGCTGCATCAGCTTTTCAAGAAATTTGACCCCCGACATTCCCGGCATCTCGATATCGAGAAGCACCACGTCCGGACGGTGTTTAACGATAACTTCACGAGCCTCGAAGGCATCTCTTGCGACGGCGACAACCTCAATTTTTCCGGATTGACTCAGAACCCTGCTGAAAATTGTTCTAACAGCGGCAGAATCATCGACAACCACCGCCCTGACGCTTCGGCGCAGCAGAGCAGAGCTCGTTCCTGACAATGACACGCTTGTCCTGTCGTTCATCAACTGGTGTTCAACCGAAAAATCTGCGGTGTTGAAAATAATCTTGCGCCCGGCCGTGCCGCCCGTCTCCTGAGCAGAAACTGGAATTCTGTGCGCAGCCAGCACGCGGGTTGCAAAATCGATGTTCTGCTTGCCGATGCTCTCACCCAAATTGAGGTTGTCGAGAACACGCGCACCGCCGTAAACTTTTGCCTGCAGCCTTTGAAGATCAGCTCCGGCTTCCTGCATCGAAAGAAGCATCTGCGCAAATGAGACACTCCCATAGCGGAGATTCGCCTCGCCGCCAGCAGTGGTTGGTTCGGGAAGAAGGTAATGATTGACAGCGCCAATCCGGCGGACGGGATCAAACAAAACGATCGCAACACACGAACCAAGAATGGTAGTCACCAAACAAGGTTCACGGTAGACGACATACTGCCCCGGAAACAGGTAGTGGGATTTCATTTAAGCCACTCGCCGCACATCCATCATCAAAACAGATTCCTGTTCGACAATGCATAGATGACTTACGAGCAGTTGTGAATCATCAAGCTTATGCAGATCTTCGACAGGAAAATCCTGAACGTGCAGCATCTTTTCAACCCAGAGACCAAACTTACGCCGGCCATCATTGACCACGATGATGCATCCTTGTCCGGACTGCGCTTCGCCCACTTCACCTTTTCCGAGCAATGAGGCCAGATGATAAATTGTAAAAACAATTCCGCGCAGGTTGACCACGCCCAACACATTGTCTCTGCGGATTGGCAGGGTATTCCAGCGGCGCGACTCAAGTACTTCGACTACTTGAGACATCGGAATTCCGAATTTTTGTTCGCCGACCTGAATCAGAAGGTATCCTTGGTGCGGCCCCTTCGCCTTCTTCTCTTCAAGAGCTTCCTGTACGATATTCATCATAAGAACTCCTTATGCCGCATAAGCTTCGTTGACGAGAGATTCGGCGTCCAGAACAAAGGCAACGTGCTCCGAATCGAGAAGGCTTGTCCCCTTGAACCCGACCAGCTTCTCAACGACATTGTCAAAAGGCCGGACAACAGCCTCCAGCTGGTCGATGACCTTATCGACAACCAACGCCAGTGAGTGATTCTTGTGGCTGATTATCAGTACCAAAGCGTCAGGAGAAAAGTCTTTTTTATCGAGAGCGCTGCCGTGCAGCGGCGACTCAATGAACGAGCGGTAGTCTCCCAGCGGAATTGTGGAACCCTCATGCTGGCAGGTCATCCGGCCGTCGACTTTTGAAAGGATCAACTCTTTGACCGGTGCGATTTTTGAAATGCTCACAAGCGGAATCACAATCTGATGGCCGCCACTTTCAGCAAGTAGGGTATTTTCCACGAGAACAGTTTTGGGAATCGGAATTTTAAGAACAATTCTGCTTCCGACACGCGGCGTGGATTCGACAGTGACTGTTCCACCCAACCGCGAAATTTCAGTTCTGACCACATCCATGCCGACACCACGGCCTGAGACGTTAGTCACCTTTTCAGCAGTTGAAAATCCTGGAAGGAAGATAAGATCAATGACTTCAGCATCCGTCATTCTGAACGCAGAATCTCGGTCGACTAGTCCTTTTTCAATTGCTTTTCGGCGAACGCGATCGGCATCGATACCGGCGCCGTCATCATTGATGGTGATGTGAATTTTTTCACCGATCTGGGTCGCCTCTACCTGAATCATTCCCTGTTCAGACTTTCCACAGTCGCGTCTCATCTGAGCCGCCTCAATCCCGTGGTCCACGGAATTGCGCAGCACGTGCACCAATGAGCTCGACAGTGCCTTCGCGATACTTTTGTCGACACCCAAATCGATTCCCGTCATTTCGAGGCGAACCTGTTTACCCAAATCCTGCGAAGCCTGGCGGACGACGCGCGGAAACTTCTGAAATGCGACTTTCAACTGAACCTTTCGCACTTCCATAATCTGCGCCTGAATCTGTTCGGATATCTTGTCGAGCGACTGGTTCATCTCCTCCAGACGCTGTTTTTGCTCGATAGGGATCGCCAGTTTAGAGACCTGCTTGATAGTCGCGTGATACGCGTTTTTCAAAACTACCAATTCTCCGGAGAGCTCCATAAATGAATTGAGTTTGTCAATTGTTACCAAGATTCCGTCTTCTTCATCATCGCTGACAGATTGCCCGGGATCGACAGGTGCAAAAGAAAAATTTGAAAGAGCCGCGGATTGAGCTTCGTGGGTTTCAGAGGCTTGCTGTACCGAAGGCTGGACTTCCTCTGCGCCAGCGCCGGCAGAAGCTTCAGAGGCCGGCGATTTTGAAATACCAGCCACAGCCCCCGCACGTCCCTCAGTCCATTGATTGAGAGCATCGATAAAGGGCTGCAAATTGATTTTTGTTTCTTTGAAATTTTCAAAGTCCGTAACCAGATTCTTGACCACGTCGGCAGCCTGCAGGAGCACGTGCGTGAGGCTCTGAGAAGGAACGAGCTTGCCTTTTTTTATAGCCTGCAGAAGATTTTCATAAGCATGGGTCACGGCACTGATTTTTTCCGCACCCTGAAAGGCTCCTGCCGACCCTTTCAGGGTATGAGCCTTGCGGAACAAAACGTCGATTACGTCCGATTGACCGGAACTATCCTCAAGCTTGAAAATCAACCCTTCGATATCTCGCAGCAATTCGTTTGCCTCGTCGCAAAATATCTTGCGGATGAATTTGAGCTCTTCTTGATCCTGTTCGATTTCTTTTTGTCGCTGCGTAACAAAGGTCGCCGCCATATCATACAGCCGACCCAAATCCTGTGGTTTTTCGAGAAGGTCATCTATTCCGTGCCGGAGCCCCTCGAGCACTGTCTGCTTGTCCGCATATCCGGTCAGGATAACAAACTTAAGCCTCGGAAACTCTTCTTTTGCACGTCTGCAGAGCTCAATTCCATTCATTCCGGGCATACGGTAGTCGCTGACCACAGCGAAGCAAACCCGCTCGCGCATCGCAACCAACGCGTCTTCTGCTGTGCAGACCGCGAGCACGGGGCACCCGAGTCCATCGAGAGTTTCGCAGATCGCTTCCCTGAGCTCAGTGTCGTCTTCGACAACCAAAAGAGTCTCTGTGATTTTAAAGGAAGCGTTCATGCTGCTTCTCCTTTTTGTTTGGCAGGCAGTCGCTCGTAGACTGCGGCAGCTCTCGACTTCAATGAAGGGCTGACGCCCATAATTGTTTCTGAATGTCCGATGAAGAGGTATCCACCGATGCGCAGTGCGCCCTCGAGTTTCTTGATGGTGGATTGAATCTGCGGCTTATCAAAATAGATCATCACGTTTCTGCAGAATATAATGTCGAATTTATTTTGAAATGTGTAGTCCGGAGTCATCAGATTGAAGGGTGCAAAGGTGATCATGTCTCTGATGGCTCGCCTGACTCGCACGAATTCGGACGACTTACCCTTACCCTGCTCAAAGTACATTCCCCTGAACTCAGAAGGAACACTCTCCAGCGCGGTTGCCGGATATACCCCGCGCGCGGCTTTGCCCAAAATTTCGCGGTCGATATCTGAGGCAAGCATATGCACGGCCCAATTCTCTGAAGAAGGCAGGCTGTTTCTGATCACCATAGCTATTGAATAGGGTTCTTCGCCTGAACTGCAGGCTGCGCACCAGATGCGCAATTCCCTGCTCTTCCTTTTCTCGGGACTTGCACAGATCTCGCGAATGAGCTTCGTGAGTACAGTGTAATGCTGAGGTTCGCGAAAAAAGTGTGTGGTATTTGTCGTAATTGCACTAACAAATATGCTTTTTATTTCGTCGCGGCCGCTGATCAGTGCGGCATAGAGTTCCTGATAGTTTTTGAAGCCCAGCGCAGGCATTACCTTGCTCATCCGGGTGGCAAGAAGGGTCTGATTCTTCGCAGATAAAGTCAGATTGATCCCCGTTTCTTGCCGAAGATAGTCGGCAATTCGGGAAAACCCGCTGACATCATCCTCCAGTTGCTTGAGGCTGAACGCCTCGTTAACCCCCGACACAACACCTCCCTCGTGATCTACAACCGGGTTATCGGCAGTGTTTTTTGAAAAACTCATGTCAAATACCCGACGACTGGTTCAAATAGGTCGGAAATTTTTCACCAAAGTTCCGATACCAAGAGTGACTCAGTGTCGGGAGGCAAATCGTGGAGCGTCATGCACGAAAAACAGCGGAAGAAGGTCGTTACCTGAGCTTTCAACTCGCAAGTGAAACTTATGCTGTGCCAATTAAAACCGTTTCGGAAATCATTGGACTGAGCGACATCACTCACGTACCAAACTTGCCGGATTATATGCGCGGTATCATTAACCTGCGCGGCAAGGTTCTGCCTGTCATGGACCTGAGGCGGAAGTTTTCACTGGCTTCAACACAATACACGCGCGAAACATGTATCATTATAGTGGATATCTGGATGCGAAAAGTCGGACTTATTGTCGACACTGTGCGCGAGGTTCTAGATTTCAAGTCGACGAACATCGAACCTGCACCGGATATCGGCGGCCCCAGCCACACTCATTGCCTGATTGGGATTGGCAAACTTCCAGATAGAGTTGTCATTTTGGTTGAACCCAGTCTTATTCTGTCGGCCGAGGAACTGACGGGCTCCGTCTCGTTCGCTTCGGTGGCCTGAGGATCAGAACTGGCTTAAAAAAAGGATTCCAAGTCCAAAGAAGCCTGTCACGTCGTTGTTCCATGCCAGCTCGCCATTTCTTCGCAGTGAAAATCTTCGGAACGTCGCTCCGCCCTCGATGAAAATTCCAGAGGGAAGAACGATCTGCAACCGTGACTGCGCAGGAAATGCGGAGTACATCGCGTAATTTTGAGCATTGTGCCGCAGATAGACAACCGACATGCCGCCGGCAAAACAAGGCCGAACTCTCGAATACACAAAGAAGCAGGCACTATAAAGAAACGCCGGCTCCAGCATTTGATAAGGCGCCTTTGCGATCAGCGGGAATTTGAGATCCGAACTCTTGAGAGTGTAGAAGGCTGAATGACTCACGGATATCACGTTGGACAATTCGAGACCAGACTTGCCCACGTTGGTGTAAAAGGCATGAGAGAAACCGAGTGTATAGGTCGGATATCGCGTATCACGCGACAACGTCCCCTTGTTGTTTGAGGTTCCGCCGCGCTGAAAAACCGCCATATCTCCTTCGGAGGCAAGTGACCGCAGAGGACAACCGAGAGAACAACAGAGTGCAAAAACACTCGACGACAACCGGAAAAATCCAGTTGAAGCAGTATTTAAGCGACTGTCAATCTCAGTTCGTAGTTCCGAAATCAAGCTCTAGCCTCCTGTAGGACGTTTCGGAACTCGCTGGCGGCAGCTGAGCAGGCGTCCGAATAATGACGCCCGGCTCAATAAAATACCCAACAAAAATGACAGTAAATTGCCGCAATCAATCAAACTTTCGCACTTTAAATCCGAAAAGTACCACATGGGGGATGAGTAAACTTTATGTCCTGCAGGTGGGAAGACAAACGACTGGCAGCACTGCTGCTTATGCTTTTTTGCATGGGCGGCTGTTATCGTGCCGCGCCGCCGCTGGAAGAAGATGAAATTGTCATAGAAGAAAACACCGCAATCACGGACGGCTCGGCTCCACAAATTACTCCACAGCCATCGGCGACCAATCCCGCCGGCAGCCGCAGTCAGACTCCACCCAGCGTGGCAGCAACACCGACTCCCACGCCTGTCCCGACTCCGCAGCGTCCGAACAATTTGCCACTGATAATGCAGATTGCGGATCAAACCGCCAACGAAGATTCACAAATCGAACCAATTAGCTTTCGAATCTTCGACTTTGATGACGCAGTTCAGTGTCAGGACATTGTTCCTTCGAGCAGCGACCTGAATGCCGTTGAGACAAGCGTCACAGTGACGGCAGCAGCAGGCACTCGCACCTATGCGGATGTGTCCATCACAGGAGGACAAAGCACAGAGTGCGGCATCACCATAAAAACCAAATATGCGCGGGTCACACCTGCAACTTTGACTTTGACCTTGAAGGATCCGAGCGACCTGAATCAGGAGTCCAAATCTAGCTTCAAGGTGACAGTGAACTCAACCAACACGGCGCCGTTTGTGAAGGAAGCCGGGAATTCCTCGGGGACTCTCGACGAGGACTCCAACGGCACGGAGATTCAACTTGCAAAATTTGACGACGGCACAAAACGTGTCGGGCATACCCTGAGTCTAGTCGAAACTTCCTCGCCAACGCTGGGCACACTTGTCTGGCCGTCAGGATTTCCGAATAACAATGGTAGCGTTTATTACAAGCCTCTTCCAGACAAAAACGGAATCGATTCTTTTTCTTACAAAGTTTGTGACAATGACCCAGGTATAGCCAAATGCACAGACCCTCAAACAATTGTAGTCAACGTGCAGGCAAAAAACGATCCTCCTACGATGAATCCTATCGCCGACCAAACGACGAGTGAGGCCACCGCAAAGACAATTGAATTTCTTGTTGATGACAAAGATGGCCCACTGACGTGCGTCGAAGGAAACTTGAATTATACCGTCATCACGGAAGCCGGTGACACTTCCGGTCTTGTGGCCGCCACGGGAGCAGTCGTTTGGGGTGGAACATGGCCGCTTTGCACTGGCACTCTTACCCCAGAAGCGCTCAAAAGCGGAACAACCCACATCCGATTCTCAATCAACGACGGCAGTCTGCTTTCCAGCGCCAGCCGCACTTTCAAACTCACTGTGACGGGAGTCAACCATCCGCCTGAAATTCTGACTTCAATTCCATCGCAGAGCGTGAACGAAGATTCTTCAGTCTCGGTCAATTTTCAGGTCAAAGACATCAACGAACCCGCCGGCGGGCATACCGATTACGCCTGCACGAGTGCACGTCTCTCATACGAAAGCGGGAACACAAGTCTCGTCGCGGCAAACGGACGTGTGAGCTGGAGCGGAACGTGGCCCAATTGCGTCGGAACTATTTCACCAAACACCAATGCCAACGGCACGGTCAATATTACCTTTGTGGTGACTGATCCTGAGGGTGGTGGTGGAGCCGGACAAGCAGGTCCGCACAAAAAAACCTTTCAATTGACTATCAATGCGGTGAACGATTCTCCAACCGGCACCGTTGTGTGTGACTACTCTGAAAAGAATAATTCACAAATTTTAACAGTCGTTCAGTCAACAAGTCAGTCAAACATCGTCCTTGCGAACCGCTCGGGCACATGGACAGTCACGTGTTCAGGAGCGTCCGATGTCGACAACGAAACGCTCTCCTATACATTGAATCGGGAGGCCGGCTCACCCTTCAACAACTCCGCAGGCTTTTCGTGTCCGGCGACGCTCAATGTAGCCAACCTATCGCAGGCGTTTTCAACCACCTCATATGGCACGTGCAGGTATAAAGCACGCGCCTGCGACGCTGCAGTAAGTTGCACCGCCGACACGACAAAATTCATCGAAATCACGAGCTTTCAACTCGACCTATCGACGATGACAAAACCACAATTGGATTCGAGTTGCTCGATTTCGTCGACAGTCAATTATTCAATCTCACAGAACATCGCATCATTTGTTTACAGAGCAAAAACCGGACTGAACACAAACACCTTTGAGGTCAATAACACCACAAAATCCGTCAATGCCAGTACCGACAGCATCACGTTCAACGGGACCCTGCAAGCAACTCATCTTATCGCAAGCCCACCCCTCCGAGACACGGCTGCGACTGCAACAACCGCCACTCTTGAAGTGACGAGCGGAAGTTTCATCGCAGGTACACAAGGTGGCGCCGGAACAGGCAACACTATTTCAAACACAAAAAGCTTCGCCTATTCTATCGAGCGGAAGCTTGAAAAACTCGCATTAAAGAGCGCAGGTGCCTTTACACCGGAGGGTGTTGGAGTTGACGGCCTTCAAGTTGAGTACGTTACGACTCCATCGGTGTGCAGACGATGTACCTCACAGACATATGGTTCAATTTCTGCAGGAGCATTGCACAGCTGCTTGACAGACAACGGGTTGAGCAAGTGCTGGGGTAGCAATCAAGAAAAACAATTAGGACTGGCGAACTCGCTGGGTTCGGGCACTTTCACATTTCCACAAACGTCATCGACTCAATCTGCAACTACAAGCACATCAGGGTTTACCTTGCAGCAGTTGGCGGCCGGATCCAATTTCACATGCGCGCTGGGCGTCAACGCGACGAACTCTTCTGAAATTCGCTGCGTCGGCAATAATGCACAGGGCCAGCTTGGCATCGCGGCCGCGCAGTCTGCATTCACCGGCAAAGTTGCATTGCCCTCTGGTCACACACCGGTTGGAATCGCCGCAAGCAAAACAGGATCGCATGCGTGTGCGCTTGTCAATCAAGATTCACCTGCGTTGAGTGGGAAGATTTTCTGCTGGGGAAACAACGAATTTGGACAGCTCGGAAACGGCAGCACTACAGCAGTGAGTGCAGGTACACTCGTTTCCGTTGCAACCGGTGATTTTGAAACTTCAAATCAAAAATCATTTTCTCTCGCAGTGGGTAAGTCACACACCTGTTCTGCACAACTTCTCTCCAATGGCAGTTCGCAGGCCTATTGCTGGGGCAAAAATTCAAACGGACAGCTGGGTCTGGGGGATACCTTAGACAGCCCCGTTCCGCAGTCGCTTTCATTTAATGACGACATCATTCAAGTCGCTGCAGGAGAAAACCATTCCTGTGCTCTGAGTGAGACGGGTGAAGTATACTGCTGGGGAGACAACTCCGTCGGCCAATTAGGCATCGCTTCTACAGCCTCGCAAACCAGTCCGGTGAAACTCACTGCGTTGACTGACATCGTGCAGATTACAACCGGTGCAAACCATACATGTGCGCTAAACAAAGATTATCAGGTTTACTGCTGGGGTCTTGGAACCTCGGGACAACTGGGTGTGGGCAAGGTCACCACGAGCGACCAGTCGGCAGACGAAGATTGCAACTCTGGCGTGGGAATTGCCAATATTACCTTCTGCAAGAAGTCACCCGCATTCATCGATCCTGCTCCTTCAACAACTCCTGTGAGTATTTCAGCTGGGGAAAATCACACCTGCATGATGACGGTAGAGGGCAATGCCTACTGCTGGGGAGCCAATGCATCCGGCCAGCTGGGGACGGCAAATAGAAGTCAAGTCTCGAGTCCCTCGCCTGTTTGCAGTTCAACAACACAATGCAATAATTCCGGACAACTCACATCACCCCGCCCACGCATGTGCAGCCGCTATGCGATTCCTCCCTGACCAGTGAACCGCGCTCAATCGCGACAGTGCGGATTGCTGCAGACAACTCTTTTGTCATGAGCGTTGTGACCTTCACAGACCTCGGCTAGAATGCCTCTCCTGACAAAGGAGATAAGAGGTCATGCTGCACAAATTTGAATGGCGTAAGCCGGACGGACGTCTGTGGGTTCAGTACAGCCGCACTCCTTTTCCGTCCGACTTCAAGCCGACGGACAACGGTCTGAGCAGACCAGAGACTTGGACCGCGCCGCAACTCCGCTGGAATTCCATGCGCGGCGAGTTTGTCAGCATCTCGGCAAGCCGCCAGGACAGGCCTTTTCTGCCGCCGCGAGAATATTGCCCGCTGTGTCCTGCCAAGGAACAGCCGGATGGAAAAACTTTTGCCACCGAAGTTCCTCAGTCAGCGCAATTGTATTCATGGGCCGTTTTTGAAAACATGTTTCCCGGCCTTTCGCAGACCGAACATCAACACACGGGTCGCTGCGAAGTCGTGCTCTATTCACCGAATCATGATTCAACACTGGCACAGGAATCGCTCGCACAAATCGAAGGCCTCATTGCCGTCTGGCAGGATCGCTGTTCAGAGATTGCCAAAGATGAGAAAATTGAATTCATTTTCCCGTTCGAAAACAAGGGGACTGAAATCGGCGTAACGCTCCACCATCCGCACGGCCAGATCTACTCCTTCAATCACGTACCGCCATTCGTGCTCGCTGAACACAAAATGGCTGAAGAGCATCACAACCGCACCGGTGAATGTCTGATTTGCTCGATGAGCAATGAGGAAATCAGAGACAGCCGACGCATTGTGTTTTCGACCGAGACAATCATTGCGTACGTCCCCTTTGCGGCGAGATATCCTTACGAAGTCCACATCACCAGCCGCGCCCACCGCCCGCTGCTGCAACAGCTGACATCCGCCGAACGGCGCGATCTGGCGCTGACCCTGAAGACTGTCCTGCTCAAATATGACAAACTTTTTTCACGGCCGATGCCCTACATCATGGCGCATCATCAGGCCCGCGCCCGTGACCACCAATGTCCCTCGTACCATTGGCACATCGAACTCTATCCGCCCTATCGGAGTGCGCAGAAACTGAAATATCTCGCAGGGGTCGAAAGCGGCACTGGCTTCTTCATCAACGACACCTTTCCCGAAGAAAAAGCCGATGAGCTCAGACGCATTGAGGTGGATGTAGGTTCGTTCAACGAATGAGCCGGCACGCTTTTGAATCAACAAAAGGAAGACTCTGAAATGGAAATCATCCAAGGCGTTCATCCGCTCCCGCTTGATTCAGGAACCGTCGTGCAGCATCTGGTCAGCTTCACGCCGGGAAGAGTCAACCTCATCGGTGAACACACAGATTACAACGGCGGCATGGTTATGCCCGCAGCCCTGAATCTTGGTGTCCGTGCCGAACTCAAATTATTGAGTGCACAAAGCGGATCCGTCTTTGTTGCCTCGCGCAGCACGAACGAGACACTTTCAATTTCGGCAGAAGAAATAGCGCTCATCGCCCATCAGCTTCTGGAAACGGGAATCGAACGGAGTGAAGAAGTTGCTCTCACCAGCCCGAAAGGACACAGTTGGGCCCGCTACGTGATCGGCTGCTTTGCCCTTTTTGAGGCTGCGCTGAGAAGCCGGCAAATTTCAAATATGCCTTGGCAAAGTCACTGCCTAAGCATCATTTTGGAATCGACCCTTCCACAGGGAGCGGGCCTGAGCAGCTCGGCGGCATTGTGCATTTCGCTGCTGGGCCAGCTCAACACCCTGAGCGGTGTCCCGCTCGACGCCTCTGCTCTTGCGCGTCTGGCCATGTATACAGAGCACCGATTCGCCGGAACGAAGTGCGGTCTGATGGACCAGCTGGCAGTGCTCTGCTCCCGCGCCGATCATTTCACCCGAGTTGATTTTTTAGAATTTCCTGTCGGAAAAAACTTTCATATTTCCTATGCCAAAGCCCATGAAGCGTTTCATAATCATGCACTGGTCATCTTCAAAACTGGTGTCAGCCATTCACTCGCAGAAAGCGCCTACAACGAAAGGCGTGCATCCTGTGAAAGATCATTGCGCGCCCTGAACAAAGCACTGGGACTCGGAGCGCATTCATTAGGTGAATTGTCGCGACTGCCGCGCTTTCAAAACATTGAAACAGACGATGAATATCTGAACCATCTGCGCAACCTGCTGGCTGGAGAAAACGACTGCGAACTTCTCGCCAGAAGGGCCTGTCATGCGATGCGGGAGAACTCACGCGTAATTCAGGCCGCACGTGCACTGGCGGCCGGCGACCTGCAGGCCCTCAACGCTGCAATGCGGGCCAGTCACAAGTCGCTCGACACTCTTTATGAAGTCAGCTGTGCGGAACTCAACACCGCCTGCTCGGCGGTTGAAACCGTGGTGCGCGAACTGTGCACCACCCGTCCAGCACTGGCTCTGGATGCATTGATTGGCCCACGCATGACCGGCGGCGGTTTTGGCGGCTCGACAGTTCAGCTCGTGCATCGGAGTTTGTGTGATGCTCTCGTTGACCGCTTCGCCAATCAGGCAAACCCATACACAGAAGCAACGGGCATCATCCCGCAAATCTTTGTCTGCCAGCCTTCGGGCGGCTTCAGCGCGGGTTTTGAAACAATCGAATAAAAATTCAAACACCATCATTCAGGGAACGAATCATGGCCAACACGCATCAGACACTTTTTAAATTGGGCGCAGCTTATTACCCCGATTACATTTCCAACAAACCAACGCTCACCCGCAGGGTCTCAACGGGAAAGCTTGAATGGTTGTCAACAAAGGAACGCCTGCAGGAAGATTTTAAACGGATGGTGCATCAGCGGATACACACAATCCGGATGGGAGAATTCAGCTGGGCGACCGTCGAGCCGACCAGGGGATCTTGGAATCCTGACGCCTTTCTGCAGGCACTCGATCTGGCGAAAGCCAATTCCATCGAAGTTATTTTTTGCACCCCGACGGCGACTCCCCCAAAATGGCTGATTGATGCGCATCCGGATATCCTGCCCGTCACCCGCACCGGCCAGCGCATTCCATTCGGATCACGCCGCCACTATGATTTTCATCATCCTGTCTATCAGGCAGAAAGCCGCCGCATCAGTCAGTTGTACGCCGAAGCGTTCGGCAAGCACCCTGCGGTGACATCGTGGCAAACCGACAACGAATTCGGCTGCCACAACTCGGTGTTCCTTTACACAGAGCACGCGCGCACTGCCTTCAGGCAATGGCTCAAGACGAAATACCAAAACGAAATTGAAGTTCTCAATGACGAGTGGTTCACCTGTTTTTGGTCTCAGCATTACCGCAGCTTCGACGAAATAGAACTTCCCTTGGCTTCTTGGGCAGATCAAAACCCGCATCTTGAACTTGATTTTAGACGTTTCAGCAACGAAGCACTGTGCAATTTTCAAAAAGACCAGATCGACATCATCCGCAGGCACAGCCCACAACGACCCATCACACACAATCTTATGACCCTGTTCACAGATCTCTGCCCGTGGCAGGCTTCAAAGGATCTCGATTACGTCGGGTTCGATCACTACCAGATGGAAACAGAACCGCACCCCGTAACATCTGCATGGCAATTTGCGCTGATGCGCTCCACACGGCAAAAACACTTTACAATTCTCGAGCAGCAGCCGCTGCAGGTGAATTGGCAGCCGACCAACCGGCGTTTCGCATTCGACTGGTTGTTTTTGTGGGGCATGCAATCCGCCTTTCAAGGCTCAGACGGTATGCTCTATTTCAGCTGGCAGCGCATGCCAGGTGGCTGCGAACAGTACCACGACGGCGTTGTGCCGCATGATGTACGGATTGAAACCTCGCAACAGGAAAAACTCATAACCGCGAAAAACGAAATTTTTTCTGCAATTGCAAAAAAATTCTCCCTCAAGGAAAAACTCCCGCTGCCAGCCCGTGACGTATTGTGCATATACGATTCCGAAAGTCTCTGGAGTCACGAAATCACGTCGCAGAGCGTCACCTACTCAACCCGCAAACAAATCGACCACATCACGCAATTCTGTCTGCGCCATTCGTTCGGACTTTGGTTCGCACCCGAGCTCGCGGGTGAAAAGAAGAGGATTTCGGATTACAAACTCATCATCCTGCCCGGACACGCGTTTGAACTCAGCTCTGAAGACAGAGAGATTCTAAAAAAATTCCGCGAAAGCGGCGGACGCGTGCTGAGCCTGCCGCGCACCGGATACAAAAGCCGCAACAACAAACTAAGCCCCCTGCCCGCCGTGTTTTACTCGGAGAACGACTTTTATCTGGAAGATTATGGCGCGCTGCTGGAAAGCGAACGTGAAACCTGTGAATTCCATGCAGCTCTCAGCGGGCATACGATTGAAGGACACCTGTGGGCGGAGAAAATCAAGATACTCAATCCGCAATGGCACGCCGAAGCAGTCTTTCCAGCAAAATCGATTTATGCCGGCGCCCCTGCAGTCCTCAAACTTAAGGAAACCCATGAGCATGGCTGTCACGTTCATTTGGCTACTTGCCCGATTCCCGACAAGGAATCATTGAATGTGCTTCGTCAAACTCTCGAGCTCAGAGCACCCGCAAAAGCGCAGTCTGCTGATTTGCAATTGCAAATTCTAACCGCGGACGGGAAAAAGTATCTTTCGGGTGTTCACTTCGGAGTGAATGAGACTACCATTCAGCTCGACGAAGGTCTGCATATCAAGGACTCCCTGACGTTCAGTTTGTCGTCTGAACTTGAGGCAGTCATCGGCGCATCAGATTGCGCCCCAGATGGCGCATTGAAACTCCCCCCGCGCAGCGCGTTTCTGGCCGAGCTCGAATAAATTTAGCTGGCAAGCATTGTCGCAGCATCTGGGTTAAAAATGTGCAGATTTTCGTTTTATTCCATTTGACAAATACTGTAAGCATGCATTTTTTATGTACTTTATTTTAATCCTCAAGTGCAGAAAAGAAAATGCCGTTAAGCCTCATGAACGCGATTCAGCGTGACGGAGGTTCCCATGAAGAACAACAAGACACTCGGCGTCCTCATCCCCCTCGCACTCTTGGCAACGGCCTGCGGAAACAACCTTCTGAGAAACGACAAGTCTGCAGCTTCGAGCACTGAAGAACTGAATGTCGCAGAGGAATCAGATGAGCTTGTCGCAGATCAGGTGAGCGCACTTGCAAGTGATCTTTCCGCAGAAGACGCAACCTCGACATCGGACTCCGGCGCACTTGGCCTTGCAATCGACAAGAATCTGCAGCTGGAAAAAAGCTGCTCGGCAAGCGGGGATACTCTCACCCTAAAACGCAACAAGTCGATCGAAAAAGAGAGCTCGCGCAGCAAACGCGCCGGACAGTTCGAAAAGAGCATGAGCAGCGAGTCATCGTTCGAGCATGTGTATAAAGCCGGCGAAGGCAAGGCACTTCCGGTGAAATGCCAGACAGAGCGTGGGCCGGTGAAATTTCTGCGTGACAACCCTGCCGACTACGCAGGCCTGACTGCAAACGGCTCATCATCACGCAGCCACTCCATTGAACTGAAAAAAGATGGCGTCGTGATTCGTTCGCGGAGCAGCGAACACAGCGGCAGCCGCTCGGTGAGCTTCTCGGAAGCTGTTCTGGCCGATGAAAAAATCATCGTCAACAAGTCGATTGCAATCGAAGCTACTGGCACCGTGAAATCCCTGAAAGACGGAAAAGAAGAAAGTGGCTCGCACAAATACAAAACGCTGAACACAGCTCCGCTGAGTGTTGAAGTGGTGCGTGAAGCGCAGAGCGGCCGGTTGATCTCCAAGACAATCAAGTCGGGACACGTAGAAATCGAGCGCGCAAGCGGAGTGAAGATTGATGTTATCTACGAAATGGTCAAATTCGCCCGCGCCTGTGAACCGGTCGCTGGCCGCTTGGAAGTCATCCGCATTGATCCTCAGGATGGCAAAACCACAAATCTCAGCATCAAGTTCAGAGACGGCGAAGCATTCGCTTCAAAGGACGGAGCCGCAGAGGAGAAAATGGAATCACTGAACTTCCGACTAGAAGGATGCCGCTCCAAGTAATTTCCAAGCAATCACCGCCTCCCCTAAACAATTCGAGCAGCCGCCATGATGCCGGCTGCTCTTTGTTTTTTAGAGCTCCAAAATCAATTTATTCCGGTCGGAAATTCCTACCCACTTTTCACCCTGACAGTCTGCTGAGATATTTTCTTCCCTCCACAGGACAACTCTCAGTACTATTATCAGGCAGCCTCGTTCTGTGAATTTCCCGTTGGAGAATCGATTATGTACAAATTAGGCTTGGTGCTTGTGTCTGTGTCCTTTGCAGCTTCCTCTGTTTCTTGTGGCAAAAAGAAAAACGGCGGCAACCCAATGGGCTTGGGCCAGCTTTATCTTCCGTTGAAAGAAACAGTACCCAAAGGACTGGCGAGCGGCTCTGCAGCCGGCCTGACCTTTGCACCGAACATGAATTTAAATGCAGGCACCGCAGAACTCGCCGCACTCAAAAGCAGAATATTCAGTGCAGGCCCGACCGATTTCATGAAAACGATTAAGTCCGTCGACAGCCGACTCGCAGAACTGGACAAACGTCACCAAGAAGGCGCACGCAAATGCATTGGCGAAGAAGCCAAAGAATGGAAACTCAGCGGACTTCCGGATGCCAACGGCGGCATGACCGGAACTACCAGTTTCTGGTTTCAGTGCATTGAAACGTTGAATGTTTCCAACGTTTCACCAACAACAACTTTGAGCATCTACTTCGGCCGCAAAGACGGTTACTCTTATTTGGCTGAACTCAGCACAAACTCGGCACTGGGTGAGCCACCCACGATTGCAACGCTCGGAAAAGTAGATGATGCCAGCAACAAATCCGAAGTTTGGCAGATTCTTCTAACATCAGAGGCACAGACCGACGCCAGCAAGAGAAACTCTTTGTGGATGTACGTACTGGGCGACAAGACAACACAAAACTTCGAAATGGCTGTTGGTGGAACGGGCAAAATCGCATCCGAACCAAGTGCGTCGGAAGGACCTGTTTCCGGTGTGGGGTGCGGCATCCGAGTCAAGGCATCACCGACATACGTTTATGGAAGCGGCCGGTTTCATGAATCCGGAAGCGGTGACGGCAATGCGGGAACTTCTGCTGAGACTTGCGAAGACGCAGAGAAAACAGTCTGTGCATCGACAACCGACCTGCTGGCAGCGGACGCGACAAACTGCTCTTCTCTGACAACATTCGGAAATTCAATTCCAAAGCTGAGCTACACCCAGCTGAAGGGCAGCGAGGAAAGCAAAGCAGGCTACTCGCTCGGGCTCTCGATTGTGAAAGCCACGGCAATGCCTGCGCTGACTTCGTTCAATGAAGAGGCCTCCAAATAAGGAGGCTCGCGCTGAACGCGCTTGCGAATTCAGTTCGCCTTGGAAGGATTCGCGCTCAACCGCTCCAACTCACCTGCAATCGCCGAGGCCAAGTTCTGCGAACCGGCGATTTTCCGATTGTTAACGAAAAAGGTTGGAGTACCGCTGACACCGACGGCAGAGAGCTTGGCGTTGGCGGCTTCAATACTTTTCTTGGAATCTTCTGAAGCCAGACAAGCCTCAAACTCCTGAACATTGATTCCTGCATCCTGAGCCGCCTTGATGGCGGTGTCTGCAAATGCCTTGTCGGTGTTCGGAGAAATCGGATTGGCAGCTTCCATAGGCACCGCGAAAGCCTTGTCGTGGAACTTCCAGAACTGATCGCTTCCCTGCTTTTGCGCGCAGTGTGCGCCGCGTGCAAGGTAACCACTCAGACCCGCAGGACGCAACGCAAAATTCGCCTGAACGAATTTAATCTTGTTGCCGTACTCCTTGACGATCTTTTCAACTTCTTCGACTGCAGAACGGCAATGCGAACATAGGTAGTCAGAAGCTTCAACTACAACAACCTTGGCATTCTCCGCACCGCGGAAAGGAAGTCCACTCAAATCCAACTGAACGATTGGTGCGACCGGCGCTTTGAGCATGACTTTGAGGCGTCCCTTTTCCTCAAGCTTCGCAACTTCCTGACGAACCTGCTCGCCGCTCTGCTGGCCTTGCATGAACTGCTCAAGCTGCGGACGAACTTGCTCAAAAGTCGTGCCTGGCGGCAAGCTCTTTTGGTTCGCTTCAAAGAAGGCACGCATTTCCTCTTCTGTCACTTTGCGACCGTCAAGCAGCGTCTTCAGCTCGGGAAGAGATTTGGGATCTTTAACTTCAATCTTTTTGTCAGCAGCTAGAGCCATACGAAGGCCGACTTCCTTGACTGTCGCCAGAGTCGCTTCATGCAGCTGGCTCTGCATCTGAAAAAGCTGATCCTGCGTCTCGGACGGCAGGTCCTCGCGGGTGATCGAGCGGCCATCAACTTCAATCAGCGGAAGAACACCAGAGGAGAGTGCGTCAGTCGCGCTCGTTGTCGCTGCAGTAGTTCGCGGGGACCCCTTCATAACAACTGCCGATATACCGACCCCTGCCGCGAGTCCCAGACACACGCCACCGATCAAAAAACCCACTACTTTACCGTTCGACATATCTTTCCTTTCTTAGAATCGTCACTCCGCCAGCTGAACTTCCCGATCGTCTGCAACCTCTGAATGTAGAGTGATGACAAGACTTGGA
Organism: Pseudomonadota bacterium; assembly: GCA_039799905.1. GTDB lineage: Bacteria > Bdellovibrionota_B > Oligoflexia > Silvanigrellales > Silvanigrellaceae > RFOM01. Next base: position 63,816 of record JBDLRP010000041.1, read on the forward strand.
TGCAGGTTCATGACCGTTTGCGCAACAGTGTAAGGTAAAATTACGAATTCATCTACCAGTTCGCTGAGTCTGCCAATCGCCATTTTTCCCCGTGCGAGCATCTCTCTTTGCCACGGAGTGACCATCACCTTCCGAACAAACCTGCCGGATTCAAGAAAATAATATATCTCGGCAGCACGGCTCTCATTGGCAGCATTGGATTTCATCAATTGCAGGCAGCGCAGATAATTTTCACGTTCCAACCGCTGCTGCTCACGAATCATGTTCAGCTCGCGATCGTGTTGCTGTTTCTCGAGGCGTTCACGCTCAATTTCGCGCAAATCAGCTTCACGCTGCGAAGCCACTTCATCAGCAACCGCTTTATTCTTTTTTGCCTGATGCTCTTTTTGCTTGGCCTGTGACTCTGCCTGTTTGGCCTGCTTTTTTGAAACAAGTCCTGCTTTCAAAAACTGATCACGAAGACTCATGGGACTGCCCCTCGGTAAATTTCTGAACTGAGAGTTAAAGCACACTCGCAAAGTTGATGGTAGACTCTGCATATAGTGCCAACAAACGAGCGTAAGCACTATATCTAGAGGTTGTTCCATTTCGACCGGCAAATAAAATTTATTTTCAAAAAATACAATTTAACACAGTTAATACGGATGTTTATGAAAATTCCTTCTTGCAAGAAAATCGACTTATCCACATATTTGGTGGATAACCCGCCAAAAGTCGCACGGTTTGTCCTTGATATTTACATCTCTGTGCGTTTTGCCCCCTAAAGTTGCAGCACTAATTGCTTGCAAACGACTGATAAGATGAGAGACTTGTGACACAGGCAAATCATCATTTGCAGGGGCTTCAATGAACCATCCGAGCGTCTTGAATTACGAGAAATTACAAATCCGCCTTGAAGGTGATCCAAATGATTGTCTGACCTTGCTCGTAGATGGCGAGATCCACGAAAACTTCAAAGCCAAACTTGTTCCGATTCCAGAGGCCAAATCCTACCTCATCAACTTGGCAGGATTGCGATCAATCAACTCACTGGGAATTCGTGAATGGTCGACGTTTATGAATGCTATTTGCCAACGTGCAACAGTCACTCTTGAAGACTGTTCCGTTGTGTTCATCGACCAGGCGAACATCGTTCCGCAGATCCTTGCCAAAGCAAAGGTCACCTCGTTCTTTGCTCCCTATTTCTGCCCACAGTGCAATCTCGAACTCAACTGCAAATTGTCGGTAGTCACACACCGCAAACGTCTTTCGGAACGGCGTGCGCCTCAACTGATACACAGCTGTGGCTCTGAACTGCAGTTTGATGCTCTCGAGGAAAGCTACTTCGCACAGGCCGACAGGCTGCTGGCAGACAAATGAAAACATCGGAACAGAAAATCTATGGGCGCAACGCTTGCATCGCATTTGCAAAGAAAAACTCCGATGCGGTGATTCGAGCCTACTGCACGGAATCGACTCAACCTGCGCTCGGATTCCTCCTCAAGAAGTTGGCTCAGAGCAAACGCGCATATCACATTGTTTCAACTGAGGACCTCAGCAAAATCTCGGAAAGCGAACACCACGAGGGTATGATGCTGCTTGTCCACAGGCAGGAGGCCGGCTCAGAATCAACGCTGCTACTGAATGCCTCCCGCCGTCGTGGCAAGCCCGAGCTGCTCTTGTGTTTGGATGGTATTTCGAATCCGCATAACCTTGGCTCCATCGTCAGAACGGCTGCTCATTTCGGAATTCAAGATATCGTATTGATGAATATTGCAGATGAGCAAATCAAAGGTCTTCTCTCAGGATCCTATCACCGGACGGCAGAAGGCGGAGCTGTCCACTGCAGTATCTCAATAAGCAAAGATCCCTGCCAATTTTTGCAGACTCTGCGAACCGAATGCGGCTTCAGCGTGGCGGTCACTTCAAGTCATTCAGGAACATCCGCTCTGCACTCAACAAGACTGCCCGAGCGACTCGCTTTGGTGCTGGGTTCCGAAACACACGGCGTCAGTCAGGACATCTTGAAAATGGCCCAACTGAAAATTGCCATCAGCGGAACTGGCCACGTAGAGAGTCTCAACGTGGCCAGTGCATGCGCTATTTTGCTGAATGAATTTGCTCGGCAATCTCAGCGCGGCCGATTTCCTGCCGGCTCACCCAGTAAACCAACACGAACTGCGCGTGCGTTGGGAAGGAAACGCAGCGGGTCCTGAGGCACACCCCCAGACACGCGTGTTTCAAAATGAAGATGATAACCGGTCGCACGACCTGTGCGTCCGACGTACCCAAGCAGTTCACCCGCACGAACAAACTGCCCCTCGCGAACGGCAAGCCTTAGCATGTGTGCATAAAGCGTCTGGGTGTCCTGCTCATGGCCAACGATTGCCACAACACCATAGGCTCGCTTTCTTTTTGCAAGCAAAACTTGTCCGTCAGCGGCAGCAAGAATCGGGTCGCCCTTGAGGCCTTTAATGTCGACTCCGGCATGCAGACGTCCGCGCCGCATTCCGAACGGGCTAGTGATGTTGCCGTCAAGCGGCCAGCTGAGGTCGACGGGAAAAATGTTTTTCAACGGGCTGCCAGCCGAAAAACCGTTGGCAGGCATTTCGATCGCTACGTCAAAGTCGTCGGCCGCTTCAGAACTTTCATCAGCGGCATCATGACCATTCGCTTTTTCGGCCGAAGCCTGATCATCAAATCCAAAAAACCTGCTCTCAACCTGACGCTGGCGCGACAAGAACACAGGATCCAGCTGCACGACTTCCGACGACTCCGCAATAGATCCGCGCAGAAACAATTCAGAAGACTCGCGCTTCGCGATACAGCCGACGGTCGCAAGTAACGCAGCCGACAGCAGGCATCTACTCACACGAAGAGAAAACATGAAACACTCCCGAAATCTGGACAGCTGCGCTCACAGAGGGACTTGTTGTTGCAAGTTCCTCTGCATAAGACTGCGATGTTCTCGGATGAGTTTTCCGCAGACTTAACCGGCCGCCGTCAAACTAGGTACACACACACCAAGGTTCGGACAGGTTCCGCCTTGGTTGCTCGGTCAATACTAAAACCCTAGTCTGTTTCTCCGGCTGATGCAACCCAACGAATGGACTGCAATTTTGGTCGGTTATAATTTTTTGGCGGCAGAGAACGCAAACACACCGTCTGTCAAGTCGGCACTTTTGCTAAATAAAAAGACAATTTACGTACTGGGAGTGAACACGAAAGGATACGTAACTGATACCTGTCCGCCGCCGCGCGGTAGAGGGAATTTCCAGCGCTTGATTTCGGATGCGATGCACGTCTCGGTCGGACCGTCTCCCAAGTCACTTTGGGAGATGGAAGCTGTTGAGACACGCCCGTCGGGACTGATGACAAACTTGGACATGACACGCCCCTGCAGTCCGCGCTTGGCCTGCAGCCGACGTTCATAACAAGCTTTAATCTTTGCCAGATTAGCGCGAATAACAGCCTCGATTTCTTCTTTGGACAAGTTTCCTTCCAAAACGCTGTCACCTGCGGGAGCGGATACAGAACCGACACGGATCTTGCCGCCACCGCCGCTGTCTCTGCGTCCTCCGGCGCCATTGCCGCCACTTCCGAATCCTCCGGCTCCGAGTCCCTTCAGGGCATCGCCTGGGCCACCGGCAGAAATTGAGTTTCCTTCTCCGATTCCACCCAGTCCCATACTGCCGCGCTTGCCGCTGCCACTGCCGCCACCGAGTCCGCCGCCGTTGGCCTTCACTCCAATCGCGATTTTGCCGGCACCTTCCGCATTGATCGTTTTACCAATGTCACTGCCCAGCGCGTCGAGATTCAACCCGCCCAATTCGTCCTTCTTTCCGCCTTCGACGCCCATCATGCTGTTTTTGTCGTTGCCCTGCCGCTGGCCGGCAAATGCACCGGACGTGCCGCCCTTGGGACCTCCGCTGTTGCCCGCATTGCCTTTATTTTGTGGCCCCAGAAAAGGGTCTTTCGTCTTGGGCTTTTCTCCTGTGACCGGACCTTGATTTTTGGCAGGAGCCTCTGGTTTCGGTGTTGCTCTTTGCACATTGGTCGGAGGCACAGGTTTTGGAGTTCCCACGGGCTTTGGCGGCTCGGTGGGCTTTGGTTTCGGAGGAGGCGTGCTCTTCTTTTCAGGAGCTGGTGTTTTGATTGCGACCGTCGGTTTTGGTGCCGGCGGCTCAGCTTTATCAGTTGGTTTTGGAGTCGGAGTTCGAACGGTAAATTGGGTTGCCCATGCCTCGTCATCTGCATTCTCTTGCGGTGGATTGTTTGCGTTTGCAATACCAATAAGCAAGGCGAGAATTAGATAGAGCGCACTGGCATAGGCAAAAATGACAGGTTTGCCATCCAGATCGTCAATCTTGCGCAAAACAGGATTAGGAAGAGAAACACGGGTAAGAAAGTAACTGATCGTGCCATGCTGAATCAGAGCCATATCATTGGCCGACAACTGAACTTCAGCGGGTCCTTTCATCTGTTCAAAGCGAGCTCCGCGACGGATACGAGCGCGCATTTCATCATTCAAATAGACGACTGCCTTGGACCCCTTGACGTCGGCCAGCTTCAGGTTGCGGGTGTTGGCCTTCGGTCCGACACCGATGAGTTCGCCATCGTGCTCATTTCCGAGAATCACCTTATTACTGCGCGGCTCATCTCCGGCAATTTGTTCGCCCCCATAATGACGAACATCCAAAATACTTTGATCCCAGAAAGCAACCACTTCAAGGGTTGAACCGGTGCGGCGATCCTTTTCGGCGGTGAACAAAACCCGACCGTTGGAGACCCGCCCAGGCTGAGCCTTACCATCCTCGCCGCGCGCGTCTGCGCCGCCATCTTTTGAGTCATTCTTGGCGGCTGTAGAATCGGCAGCCGTTTGAACCTCGATTGTGGCGTCACCAATCGAAAGTTTGTCGCCCACCTTTATATTGGCGCTGACGTCGATGCGTCTGCCGTTGAGCAAAACGCCAATCTCGCTGGCCATGTCGATGACAGAGCTCACACCCGTCTCGGGGTCGATTTCGATCATGGCATGAATGGGCTCGACAGCACCATCAGATAAAACGAGGTGATTGTTAGTTAATCGGCCGATGATGATCTGACCCGACTCCAGAACAACTGAATTCGGGTAACCCGTCATGACCTTGTTGGCGACAAGCAATAGAGCCATAAATCAGATCCCCTCGTCATTCAGCCGTTGCAGGTTCAGATTTTTCACCTTCAGCCGGAGCTTGTGCGGCTCCTGCAGCGGGCGCCGGTTTGGCCTTGGCAGCTTCAGCACGCGCTGCCTCTTCCAAGTTTTGCAACTTGCCGAGTAGGCCGCGCGCACGCGCGTCCAAATCGACATTTGCGCCCGGCGATTCGTTGTATTTCTCCAAAAGTGCGATTGCGTCCTTGCGCTTGGACGGAATCTGGCTGGTCGCAAGCGCAAGATTCCAGAGAGCACGCCTGTCATTGGGACGGGCACGCTGCACGGCCTTGAGATACTCAACAGCTTCGTCAGGCTTGCCCGCAAGCCGGTGTGCAATTCCCAATGCCGCCTTGACGTTGAGATTGTTGTTTGCAGAGTCTTTGAGTTTGTTCAGCTGGCTCAGCGCGCCTTCGTGGTCGCCCGCACGCAAAGAGAAAAAAGTGAGTGTCAGAATTGCGGGTTCATAATTCAGTTTTGCTGCCTCACGGAAAGCTGCCATCGCAAGAACTGTCTTCTTCTGCGTGTAGAACATCAAACCGCGGGCATGCAAAACGCCGGCGGCAACTTTGTCTTTCCCGCGCCCAACAGCATCTGCGTTATCAAGCAGATATTGCACCATTCCGTAATCCCGCCGCAAAAGCGCGGTGTATGCGCATTCAATAAGAATCCAAGGGTCGCGCGATGAGGCTGTTGATCCACGCTTTTCCAAAACGCTCAAAAAGTCGCGGCTGCTTCCGGAAAGTCGGCGGAAAACCAAATAAGAAATCAAAATTCCGCCATCGTCATTCCGCTCGCGGATGCCCTGCTCCAACTCGCGCAGAACATCTTCGAGACGCGGCTGCTGCAGTTGTCCGGCAAAGGTTTCTTCATTTGCAAATGTCGTGGTGACAAAGCCAACTCCGGACTGTGGGGATGACGAACTTTTCGCCGCAGGAGCAGCAGCGGAGTTTTTGTCATTCGAAGGTTGCTTGGAACGGGCCGACTTGCCGTTGTCGCTTGCTGCTGCCTGCTGTTTATCTTGGCTACTGCCACCAGTCGAAGCACAGCCCGCTGACAAAACGGCGAGCGCCAATATCGGTAAAGTCATGATCCTGCTGACGAGGTACATTACGATCCTCCCTTGGCTTCAAGGGCAGAACGGACGCGCGAAGAATCGATCACCTCGGTACCGACGAACAATGCCTCAGGAACCCAATCTTCTGGCTTGAAATATTTCGCCGGCTCCAAGCGCGCCATCGCGTTGAGAACCTTCTGACCATACTCGGTGTAAATTCCATGTTTAGAAACCAAAATTGCGGCATTTGAGTAAAAGTCTTTTGCCTTCTTTTGAAAGTCGGCTCCAAACTCTGCAAACTTCGCTTTGGCCTTCTGCCATCCCTCGCCAGAAATTCCCGGTGGCTGGGGAGGATTGAGGAGTTCGGCGGCAAACAGCTCATGAGCGTAACCAATGACGTACAGACTTGCCACCGACCATTCAGCATCACCGACGTTCTGTGCGACAGCACTGAAGCGGTCTTTAACTTTTGTCAATTCTGCATTTCGCTTTGCAATGTTCTGACCAAGTTCGGCTCCGGATTTTCCTGCCGAAAGCGGCTCGCGTCTGAATTTCTCCAGGGCACCATATTCCTGCGCGAAGCGAATCGCTCCGACAAATGAAAGAGCCGGCCCTGAGACAGCCTTTTTATTCTTCTCGTAGGTGCTGACAATCTGCTGTTGAGCGCTGTTGGCCTTGGCCGAATTTCCAGCGCGTTTCGCAGCCTCTTCGATGCGGTGAAGAATTTCAATTTTCTCGGTCGCACCCGAATTAAGTGGGAGCATGGTGCGCTCTGCGAACTCCCAAAATTCTTGATAGCGCCCCGAGCGCTCAAGAACGCTGCCCAAGGATTCTGCAGCAACGACAGCGGCAGGACCTTTAGCAGCGATGACGGCAGGACACACTTCACGAGCGCGCTCTGCCTGCGACAAGGCTTCATAATAGGCACAAGCACCTGCAAGAAGCTTTCCGGATTTAGGTGAGTTCGGAAACCTGCTTAGGTACATCCGCGCATAGTTGACAGCCATCTGCAATTGCAAACGGCCCGCAGACACGTCGATAATTTCCAGCATGGCATCGCCGACCAGCGTGCTCTTGGGAAAATCCGAGATTAGCCGCTGATAAGACTGCACCGACTTATCCAACTTGTTTGCCTTGCGGTAGTTGACACCCGCATTGAACCACGCTGCGTCTGCCTTTGAGTATGTTCTGTCGCTTGCAAGTCTTTCGAACTCTTGCGCAGCTTGTTCGAATTTTCCGCCAGTCTCGAGCTCTTTCAGCTCGTCGAAGCGGTTGGCACGCTTGATTTCAGCCAAACGCTTGCCGAGTTCTCCACCCGCAATTGCCGGAATTGCCAGCAATTCGTTTGTGACCGTCGCAAGTTTCTTCTTGTCATTCTTGGCGAGCAACAAAAGAAACTCAGCTGCAAGAACTCCTTCCTTGCGGTTTGAACGCTCCTTGGCCAATACGTTCAGTCTTTTTTCTGCCTGCGGCAGGTTGTTGGTTTTCAGGAAAATCTCGGCTGTGTCGATCTGACAGTCGAGAGTTCCGGGTTTGCGCGGGAAGTTAACAATAAAATTGTCACATACGGTGACGTAATCCTGCAGTTCCTTTGACACTGGCCTTGCGGGGGCCTCGGGCTTGAACTGACTGCCGCGGAACGCTGCCATGTCTTTTTGTACAATAAAGTACGCAGAAGTGCGCTGATACTCAAAAGCCTTCTCGAATCTTTGCGGATCTGCTGTCTTCAGGTTTTTGTTTGAGGTGAACCCCGCGAATGTCTTTTCAGCATCGCGGAACTGGTCGCGCGTGTATTGAAGCTCACCGAGCAAAAAGCGGATTTCAAGCGCTTCTTTGCGCGCGGGGTAAGTTGAAAGATAAATCTTGTAACCTTTGATCGCCTGTTCAATGTAGTACGCGCTTTTATCCTTTTGTCCCTGAAAATGCATTTTCTTGGCGTATGTATAGCCAACGTTATGCATTTTCTCCTGAAGCTCTTTCAACTCGGGAGAATTTGCATTCGTCTTTGTCCAGCCGGAGTCGGGCCCGAACGACTTGTTGAGCTCTAGAACTTCCTTCCACAAAAGTGTCTTGTCGTTTTTAAGGTTGGCGGTGTCGACAATTTGAATCTGCAACTCAGCAGCACGCAGATCGTTGGGATTCCGCGCAATGTAGGTTTTGAGAACGCGCACACTTTCGTCGTACTCGCCTTTGTCCTGCAGCAGAGTCGACAACTTGTTGTACAGGTCACCTGTGTTTTTAGGATTTGCATTTTTGGAAACATAATCCATCGCAACATCAATCTGCTTGAGTTCGACGAATGCGAGCATCATATCGCGGACCGCTTCATCCTTGAGACGGATCCTGGTTCCGCGTGTCGTTGCGTCTGCAGAATTTGCGAGGTTCACAACAAGCTTCCATTTGTCGAGAGCCTTGCCGTACTGCTGAAGGTTAAAGTAACACCACGCTGCCTTGAATTCGGCATACGGACGGATTGCAGCACGGGTGAAACGTACAACCTCGGAAAATGAAGTCAATGCCTTGGAGAAATCCAATTTTGAAAAATAGAATTCTCCCAGCGCAAAGTGCGCATCTGCAATTCGGCGGCTGTTCGGGAATTTTTGCACCAGCCGGCTGTAATAAGATGCAGCTTCTTTGTTTTGTCCCAGCTGATCAAAGGCGTACGCAAGCTGGAAAGTCACTTCATCGATGCCGCGTCCTTCCGGATATTCCGTGATGAACTGCTGACAGCGCTGAATCACCTTGCTCGTCCACATCTTGCTGAGGTTCATCGAAAACTTTGGCTCCACGCCACGTCTTCCGCCCTCATCCCAGCGCTTCCATGCAGCGTCATAACTGCGGGTTTCGTTGAAAAACGTCAGAGTTGCCTTCTGGTGTAAGCTTTCAATCAGACGACGCATAATCTCGGGTCGCTGCTCGGATTTTCGCGGCAGTTTGCCGACAATCGGCTCCATCGCCCTGATTTCGTTGTCCAGCGCCGCACCAAGATTCTTTTCAATGGCAGCGGTCTCGAAGTCGCTGCGCGTGATTGAACCGCCGCGTTCTTCAAGTTTCTCACGTTCCGATTTGCCTTTTTTTCGCTTATTTTCGACTTGGTTGTCAGTACGCTCTTTCACCTGAACCTGTTGGGGAGCGGAAGTCACTTTGCTCTGACCCGCGCCTCCGAGTGAACCTGGCGAGGCTTGCGCAATCTGCGCTCCGACAACCACAAGCAGCGTTGAATAGACAGCAGCAAGATTTTTCATTTCGCTTTGCCCTTCTTGGATCCACCACCACATTTCGAATCGATGTTGTAAACGTATGCGCCCAACTCATCCTCCCAGTACTCGCCCTCGAAAGGCCAATACTCGAGTTGCTGCTTGAGATTCAGCTCACGCATTCCCTCGCCCCACTCCTCTTTGGAGCCTGACGAATTGTCGCCCTGATACTCGTCACGAATTGTGTCAGTAATGACTGCCTGACGCTCAAGGTTGATGAGCCGCGTCTGGTTGCTGAGGTCCTGCAGATAACGGAACAACTGAAGCGCATGGTCGAAGGCCTGCTGTCCCGTGCGCTCAGCTGTGGCAGAACGGATGTCGCCATAGAAGCGCTTGAGAACCTCGGCAACGGCATCGAGCCGTGCACCACGGGTCCTCAGCAGTGAACTCTCCTTTTCCACGTTCAAAACGACTCGCTGTCCTTCCTTGAAACCCTCGGTGCGGCTGACGGCATCGACGATGTCGACGGCGGATGAGAATTCCTTCATCCGCTTGGAGTTTCGGTACTGAGCAACAACATCGTAGAAGGCCTTGGGCTGCCCTTTGTACGTCTTGAGAAGACGGTTCAAGTCGGAGAATTTGGGTTTGTATTTTTCCTGAAACTCCCTCAAAGCCTTGTCAACCTCGGTGACACGGCAAAGACGGAGGTAAGTAATAGCCTTGAGAATGTACGTTTCCGGATAAAACCGCCGCTCAAAAAACGGCGAGGTAATTGTATGCAGATTTCCAAGAGTATTGTTGTGTTTCTGGATCATGAAAAATCCGTACGCACCTTCGAACAGACTTTGCAACCACAGATCTGAATCGCGCGGAATGCTCGACAGATACTTAAACGATTGCCTGTATTCTCTGCGTTCGTAGTGAACGCGTGCAAGGTTGATTGTCGCGAGCAGGCGAACATTTTCATTATTTGTGCGCAACGCACGCTTGAATGAATCGAGGGCTGTATCGGACGTCTTTTGAAACGAAGAGATTACACCCATGTAGAATTGTGCAAGAGTGAAATAGGAACTGCCGTTGGGAACACGGGAAAACTCGGCCGACGCATTTCTCAGATTCGTTGCACTCTGCGGACCGGCATCGAATGCCTCAAGCCCCTTATAATAGTGGTAGAAGCCCTTGGCTTCGGCTGGAATCTCGATTTCGTCGGCACGTACCTGAAAAAGACCTGCGATACTTGCGCGCCCCAGTGGAATTCTGGAATTAAGCTCGCTGAGCGCAATGAGAGCTCCGCGGAAGTGTTTTCCGCGCGGCCCTAGACTGACAAGCCGACTGAAGAAAAACGCAGATGCGTAGGGAAATCCACCGCGACCGAGTGATTGCGCAAGACCCATTTCGGCGTCTTGCTTCACTTCACCGGTCGAAGATGTCACAACCTGATAGAAAATCTTGGCGGCAGAGAGGTAGTCGCCCGCGCGTTGCGCACGAATTGCGGCGTCAATTGGTCCGGCAGAGGAGGCTTGCATCGAAAAACAAAGCGACGCAGCAGCGAGAAGACTGCAACCGAGAACCCTCAGGCGGCGTCGCGGAGATTTCGTATGTCGCCTCAGCTGACTCATTTCACTTCCAATCACAAATAATAACTCGCACCAAATGACAACATGACGCTCTGTCCGAGTGCGCCCGCCTTGTTGCCTACGACATAGTCGCGCAAGTACCAGTTGAGAGCTGCACTCTTGTTCAGAAAGAATCGCTGTCCCATGCCAAAGTTGAATTGAACCGGACTGTAGGGAATCGGCAGCTTGACAGGTTCGTCGGGCGCTCTTGGCTTGCAGCCCTGTTCGCGCTGTTTCATATTCGCCAGACCACCTCCGGCAATCAGAAACCAGTCAAAATAAACAACGTCGCCGCTGGCTATCTGGTATTTGCCATAAATGGGTGTCAGAGCGACCCCACCGCCGATCATGTTGTCGAACTCATCCACAATCGGCTCGATTGAGAACTTGCCGCCCAATTCGGTGCAGTCAGATTTGTTGATTGTTATTCCAACCGCACCTTCGCCAAAAATCTCGAGCCACTCGGTCATGTGCAAACCAAGCTTTGCCGAGGGAAGGTAGGTGTACGTATAGGCTTTGTTCATGACCGCAGCGAGATTGGCGCCAAGCTCAACGCGCACCGACTTCTGAAAGAATTTTTGCCGGATGACGCGAATTTCAACATTGGTGAACTGCTGATCCTGATTTTGCGCAAAGCACATCGAAGATGGCGCAAGCGCCGCAGCTGCCGCAAGCAATTTCACTATGCTCCAGCCTTTTTGCATTTTAGTTCACATCCTTCTTTTGCACCGCAAACTTCCAAGAAATAAACTCAGCCTGCTGAGCCGATGCCAGTACACGTTTTATGATTCTGTATGGGATGGCTTTGTCCGACTGCATGACAAGAGTCGAAATATCCTGATTGCTCAGACCAAGGTTCTTTGATCTATTCTTGAGTGTCTCGTTTTGCGCCTTGAGTTTCTTAAATTCGTCGTATGCCTTGCGGATCGCACCCTGTCCGTCCTTTTTGTACGCTTCAACCACGTCCTGAGCATTTGCAGTCAAAGGAATGCTCAGACCGCCCTGCAACAGAATTTCGGTCTTGGTGATTGAAACGGATGCCGCAGCATCCAGACTCAATTTCACTTCCGAAACCGGCAGTTCCAAATTTGCGCTAACTTCGGCACTTTCACCGCTGACGGAAAAATTCATGAGCAAAAATACGATGAGGATGCTGAACACGTCCAGCATGGGATATAGGTTCAGGGAAAACCCACCTTCGCCAACATCTACGCCTGCCATTCAAACCTCAATCTGCAAAAATTACGTTTCCAAGCACAATCTTCGTCACCAAATTCGTCGGGTCTGTGCCCGCCGGCAATTTATAATCCGCCGGCCAAGGAATCGGAGTTCGGTTCGGGCGAAGTTCGCGCACAGTATCAAGCACCATCACGAGTTTTTCGTAATTGACTTCCTGTTGGGTGAAGATTGTCACCTTGTCGAAAGCCGGATTCTCCTTGCGGATGTCGTAGATTTTCGCCTGTATTTTATCGAGACCCTCTTCCGTCAGCGGCACCTCAATTTCGTCTTGAATCGTCGACTTTGCGGTTGTCGCCTGCTGGTACTTCACCTTGTCAGTATCGATCGTGATGTTGACGGTTTTTTCCGGCTTTTTGTCCAGTTCTTCCTGCTTGGGAGGCGGCTGACTGGATAGAAAGGGAATTTCAATCCGGACTTCACCGGTCGCAGAAAACACCGAGGTTGCAAGAAGGAAAATGATGAGCACCGAAAAGAGGTCAAGCATCGGCGTGACGTTGATTTCGAACGCGCTTGCCACTTTTTTTCGTCTTTTAAGTCTAAAACCGCTCATCTAATAGCCCCTGCAATCATTCGGCTGATGACTTGGCAGCCAGATTTGTTCTTCTCATTTGAAGCAACTCGATCAGTTTGGCTGCAAATTCATCGGTCGTTTCTGTGGCCTGGTTCGCCTTGAAGGTAAGAACTCCATGGAGCACCATTGCAACAAGAGCAGTTCCCAAGCCGAAGCCGGTTGCATAAAGAGCATGTGAGATACCTTCAGCGAGTCGCGTCTGCTTTGCAGCACCCGTCAGTGTCGCCACCGCGCCGAACGATGTAATCAGACCCGCAATCGTCCCAAGCAGACCGAGCAGCGTCGTGATGTTGGCGAGAGTACCGAAGTAGTTGAGGTAGCGGTTGACGAGCGGAAGCCGCTCGAGAGTCGCAGATTCAATCGCATTCTGAGTTTCGTCCGCAGTGCGGCTTGCGCTTTGCAAACCCTTTTTCCAGACGCGCGGAAGAATCTGTTTTGAAGGCTGGCGCTCGCACAGGCGAATCGCTCCTTCGATCTGGTTGTTGGCAACCTGCTTGTAGATTTCGGCCCACATACCGCGGGCGTTGGGCGTGTCGAAAACAAAATAGAGCAACCACGCTCTCCATGCCCCCAACGCCACCACACAGATGAAGAAGAAGAGAATGACGTACATAATGAAGCCGCCGGCCATAAACGCGCGCTGAATAAAATCCATTGTGAGCCTCCCGATACACAGAAGCGATTTCGTTTAAAAGTTTAGGGAGGTTGCCTTGCGTGAGTCAATGTTACTTAATTGGCCGTCAAAATTCAGTCCATTGTCTCAACTTCTGATAAACAGAAAGTAAATTCTGCTCAGTTGGGACCTCATGCTTGATGATGATTTGTCCTTCTCGCGTGAGCAGCCAGCAGGTCGGAACTTTGGGGTTGTTTAGCTTATCAACAAATTCCGTTTGAGCTAATCCAAAAACATAGCGAGGTTTATTTTGCTCGGCCCACGCTGCAATATTTTCAGGCGTATCGTGTGAGAACGCCGCGACCGTTGCGATTTTGTATTTCTCGAAAAATTGAATGTGCTTTTGAAAATACTGATGAACCACCTGCGTACTTTTGTTCCATGTTCCAACAACGCACAGGTGTGAGAATCGCCAGCCGCGAGGATCAAAGAGGATTGGCAGTTGTTGGCCTGCAGGCAACAACTTGAGCGCAGGAAGCGTGATACGGCGCAAAAATGGTTCGGGATTGGGTGTGGCTTTGGCGCCGACCGGCACGGGTGGATTTGCCGCCGCAGGTGATGCAGCCGCCGCAGGTGATGCAGCCGCCGCGGGTGATGCAGCCGCCGCAGGTGATGCAGCCGCCGCAGGTGATGCAGCCGCCGCGGGTGATTCAGCTGTCGCGCGCTGCTGATAGACAGCAACCCACGTAAGTAACAGAGACAAGCCTATCAGGCGGCCATAGATCATAAAAATGAACTCCGAAGCAAATTTGATGACCCGCGTTGTACGGAAGGTGCCCCGATTAGATGACTCCTGCGTCAGACGCGGTATCATCATTATCCACGGTTCCATCATGCAAATCATGGAGGAAGATTGGAATACGTTGACGCTTCAGTAAAACCAGAGTCTTCTGCTGATATTTTAAGCAACAAGCGCGTGGCTGAAAATCGCTGGGCAATGCCTTGGCAGGAATTGGCGGTTGTCCTGGGACAACAGAATATTCTCAACCACCGCAGTCTCAACATTGCACACCGTGAGCGAGCTTCGGAATTTTTGCGTCACTGCGGCTTCGACCTAAGTCGATTCGAGCACCGCAAACAAGTCGAACAGTTTTTTGGAGAAGCGATTTTTTTTATCCGGCACATCCTCCTTTCCGCCGATGAACGAGACAAATACCCAGTACCAAGCGACCTCTTGCATCTTGATGATCCGCGAAGACTGATGGTTTTTGCAAGCCAGAGAATGCCAAGACGCCGCTATTTGCGCTTGTGGTCATGTTCGATATTGAAGGTGATGAACGCAATCTCGCACCTTGAGTACAACGGCAAATTGCGCGAACTTGACGCTGCCCGCGAACAGATCTTCGGCAGAATCCGTTCCGTTGTCACTCACAATCCATCAGCAGGCTGGTCGGCTCGCTCACACAGTGTGGAGCTCTCACTCGAAACACTCGAGTGGAAAGAGGCCAAAACAAGACACAGTGTATTGCTCAAACTGCTGCACAAGCCCGAAGCCATGGCCGAGGAAGTTTTCGATTACCTTGGCGTGAGGTTTGTCGTCAGCGATGCACAAGACATTGCACGTTTGCTAAGAATTCTAATTGAAACAGACATCATTGTGCCGCATCAGGTGCTTAATTTACGCACAAGGAATTCGCTTCTTAACCTGCAGAGTGCCCAGCGGCAGCTCGATTTGGCATTCGATCTTCTGCAAAATGGGACGACTTCGCCCGAGGAGTTCACAGCAATGTGTGAACGGGTCAATTGGTCTTACCCGCTTGAACAGCTCATTTCCGGCACAAAACAAAACATGCATTCAAGCAGCCGCTACAAATCCATCCAATTGACTGTCCGACATTTGGTACGCACTCCCAATCCGGCTTTTTTGGTGCTGAGTTCTTTAGCCGGACAACTCAGGCACGCCCGTGGCCTTGAGCCGGAAGACGACCCCCTGCTGATGGGGCTTATTCCCGAAGAAAATGCACGCTTTTTTCCCTTGGAAATTCAGATCTTTGACCGCAACAGCTTTCAAATTGCGCAATTCGGACCAGCATCGCACGAACACTACAAGTCAAACCAGCTGCAAACCGTCCGCAAACGTGTCCTTGGAAGTCTTCTGCACTTCACTGAGACACGCTTGCAGACACAGGACTATTGAGTGCATCGTGTTGTCATTCTTCGCGCCACAGAAACGGGGACTTGAATGGACGGACTTGATCAATGGCTGGACGTTGCGGGCCTGATGCCGCCGCTGCCCGCAGATGTTTCACAGAGACTTTTCGCCAAGACCGGAGGAGACACCTCGGGGTCGCACACCTTCATTCCCAACCTGCTCACTGAAACCGACTTCTACACGCATGTTCTCCCGCAGTTGCAGCGGAATGTTGCGCCCGACATCATCAAATTTATCGTCACTCGAATTTCAAAGACCTTCATGCTTCGCAAAAAACTTGCAGAGCTCAAACCGCGCATTGAAGAGATTGTTGGGACAGGAAACTTTTCAGCGCTTTGGCTTGATCGCGAAGCATTTTCGGCCGACAGCATGGAACACCGAGCTCTTGTCACGGAAGCGGTGATTCATGTCTATTCTGCACCCGCGCTGCAAAAGCTGGTCAAACTTTTTTACACCCATAAGGTGCCGATGATCCCCTACGGAGAAGGTGGCGGATACAATATGGGAGTAACCCCCATGGCTCCCGCGGTGACCGTCAGTTTGCGCGGGATTGATCACATTTCGGAAATACGGCCGAGCAGACGCTGCAACGGTCAATTTGAAGTCACCGTCGGTGCAGGAGTTCCATTCAAGGATCTTGTTGCTTACTTGGGTAAACGCGGATTTGTTTTACGCTGCGATCCAAACACTCCACGTGCCGCAACCGGAGGTATTGCCGCTACCGGCAGCAACGGTGGTCGCAAAGCTTATGAAGTCATTATTCACGGCCGTGCGGTTACCGCCCGCGGGACCGCCGTGTGTTTTGCACCCGACGAACGTGAAGCACGTGACATAGACAGCGAACCGTTCCTGATGGCGCGAAAATTTTTCAGCATTCGTGATACAGTCAGTTTCGAAAAAGAGTTCAAGTCGGTCAGTAAGCGCGAGCTCAAGGCGGTTTGCGAACCGTCGTCGGAAAATGTCAGCGTGCCTCTCACGGGAATGAAGGCTGCTGCCAACATGTTGGCTCAGCGCGCCCAGCGTGAGGCGCAAAACGACAACTATCTTTCCACAGACAGCATGGCAGATGCTCCCAAACTGCCTCTCTCTGCCTTCGTCGGCGCAGAGGGCAGCACGGGATTCATTTATGAAGTCACCTTTGAAATTGAAAAGCCAAAAAATTATCTGATGGGTTCGCGCTGGCACTTCACTTCTGTGGAAGCGGCCACGAGGGTAACGCGCGCCATTAAATCATTGCCGCAAAAGGAACACCCTGAATATTTTGAGATCATCACGGGACACAGCATAAGACGCTTTCTTTTGCAGGATTTTCCGAACGTGTTCAATCCCGCCGATGAGGCGGTCATCATTATGTCCGTGGAAGAAAATGATCCGGCCGGATGTCGCGCGCGCATGCAACGATGCGAGGCAACTGCCTTCATCGCCCTTGCAGAATCTGGACTGACTCCGACGGATCATCTCCGCAGCCTTGAAAAAACCGAAATCCTCGACTCGACAGTTGGATTTCATGAATTCGAAGTGATGCGGCGACCGCGTGAGGAGCTGCCGAAAAAGCTCCGCACAAAGTGCAAAACCGACATGGAAATTCGCAGTGAATATCTTCCCGAAGTTCTTAAAATCGTCGAACAGACAAAACCGGCGCAACTGGCCGATCAAAAGCAAGACGTCCTGTTTGGGCATCTGACTCCACGACACACCGCCATCATCCACTGGAACATCGGTGGATTTGACCTTTACGACGAGGAGCAAGCTTCGATTGCTTGGGACTATCTTGAACGGGTGATTTCTCAGGCGCAGTCTTTGGCTCCGGCCGGAGATCCAAATGGCAGCGCCCGCTTCACCGGTGAACATGGTGTCGCAGGAAAAGCAGCATTTCTATGGATAAATCACATCCCGAAAGTAGATTTCGACAGGATGTGCAAAATAAAAGATATTCTCGACCCCGATGATCTTTTCAATCCTGAAACTCTCTTTCTGAGAACGAGTTTGTCGCGCTCGCTGCGCGCCAGACTACTCAACATCAGCAGCAGACAAATTCAGGAATCACTCAAATCTTCCTCGCCGCTCACCAATGAACAGGCTCTTAGTGCAGAGCGTCTTGCCATCAGCGAAGGACAAAAATGCACCCGCTGCAACAGCTGCAAGGTGTGTCCCGTGATTGATGCGGAGCATCAGCTGGAGGGCAAAGGCATCCGCGCCAGCAAGCGCCCCACCCTGCCGAGCAAGCGAAACATTCTGATGTTCATGGAACGCGTTGCGGTACTGAGGGCATCTGCGCGCTACAGTAAAAATGCCGGACAAGTTGAAAAAGTCGTTCAGGCGACAAACAAGATGCTCGCCGAAAGTGCCAACCTCCTGAAGAAATGTTTTTACTGCCGGCGCTGCGACAAGGCCTGCCCCGTCGAGATTGAAATCCATCCGCTCATGCGTGCTTACCACACGATGGGACAGTTGCCCTCCATGGGTTCCAAACTCTGGGGATTTCTTTACGACCGTCTGATGGGCGAAGATTTTTTCAAGGCATACACATATAAATTGATTTCGCTCTGTATTGCAGTCTCGCTGCCAGTGTTGAACCTGCTGAGACGCTCGAAGCGGATTCCTGACTGGCTGAAAACCTACACGGTACCGCCGACACTCTCCGTCACTCACTACGAGCCTCTGCAGAACGGAAACAAAATCAAATCGTCCGACAACTTTGTGCTCATCAAGAATGACGCCGGAAATGCGGTCACGGCGAATGATTCCTCGGCAGGACAAACGATTTACATCCGATACCGGGGCTGCATGGACACTTTCGGCCTGCCTCAGGCAACGAGCGATGTCGACCTTTACTTCAAGAACATTTTAGGTGCGCGCTTCGTCGATTTGGAGAAGAAAATGTGCTGCGGTTTCCCTTACGAGGCCGAGGGACTCCACGAGCGTGCAAAATTGGCCCACTTTAACTCGATGGTTGAAATCGCCAAATGCATTTTCAGACTTGTGGAGGAGTGGCGTGAGCACGGTTCTCATGGCGAGCCACGGTTTGTGATGTTCTCGAATTGTCCTACTTGTTGTGAGGCGATCCGTGAGTTCAAAAATTTGCTGAAAAATCCGGAGAAAGTTGAACTGCTCAGGGCCCGCGCGTCGCTGCCTGCGGCTTTCGACCTCAGGTACCTGAATTACGAGACTCTGGATACAGCCGAGATTGCAATGGATCTTCTGAAGAAGTCAGCGGACGAAAAAAAGATCAAGCTGCAGACGCTCGTCCCAGCCGAGAGAATCCAAAAAACGGTCGGTCTAAAAGTCCCGTGTCACAATACAAAACAGGCGACCGCCGCTCAGCTTGCTTTGCTGAAATTATATTACTCGGGAGTTGAGTCCTACGACAACTGTTGCGGACTGTCGGGAACCTCAAGACTCAAACATCCACGCATTGGTACACAAATCGCAGACAACCTTTTCGATCAAATTCGCTCTGCACCTGCTGACGCGGTTGTCAGCGGCTGCCCCAGCTGCCGTGACGGAGTCAAAATTCAGCAAGGTATTCTTAAGGGACGCAAGGACGCAATCGCAGATTTCGAATTGTCGGGAATCTTCTCTCAAATCATGGCTGATTTGAAAACCGCTGGGGATGCGGAGAAAGCCTGAGCAGGACGGACAAGGAGATCGCAGTTTGAATAGCCAGCAAAACATGACACTCCTTTCAGGCAGTTGCCATTTGCGCGTGTCTCAATCGACCGGAAAAATTACCAGCCTCAAACGCGGCAACGAGGAACTGCTCGTGCAGGCACATGAGCACGAACTTGCTGCAGCTCTGACCGACGACGGCCGGACGGCTTTTGAAAGCCTTGATGCATGGGGAGCTGACGAGTGCTTCCCGACCATCGGGCGTTCTGCGCTTTGGAATTTGCGAGACCACGGCGAATTGTGGGCAAGCACACCCTCGGTTTTTTATGCCACGGCGGACCAGTGTTTTACCGGTTGGGAAAAGGACGGCTGTCAATTCAAACGAACAATCTCGTCGTGTGCAATTCCACAGGAGAGGCGCGCACTGGGAGCGTTTTTGACCCAGTTGAATTTTCCGTCGGCATTCGGCATCCGACTACAAGACGGCACACAACGACACGACCTGCGCGTTGCTTCGACCTACGCCTCACACGCGCTTTTTGCAGCAGAACCGGGCGACCGTGTCGAATGGTCGATGCTGCCTAAAGTGGACAATCTTCAATCGGCCTTGCTCCACCAAGCTCCATATCACGTGCTGGGCTCGCGAATTTTCGCTGATGATGAAGAAAATATAGCGAGCAAGTTCTATTTGCGAACACCGGCAACACTGGTGTTTGTGACGTCGTTGATTCGAAGACGACTGCGTCTGCGGATTGATGTCATACAAGATTCGAGCTTGCCGTGGGTCGGAATTTGGTGGTGTCACAATGGCTGGGGTGACGGCCGCCCGCACTCGACGGTGGGAATCGAACCCACGAATACCCCCAGCGACGGCCCTGTGCTGGAATTCGCAGAGTTGGCACCTCCATCACTCTGCAACCCTCAATTTTTATGGGTTATTTCGGAATATTAAATTAAATATCCCGATTTCAAATGAGCTTCCTCTTGACGATTGACTGCGACGGCTTAGGTTATCGGCAGTTTTAATCGTCCGGAGGTACTAAATGTCACAAGAAGTTCATTCATTTCAGGCAGAAACTCAACAACTCCTCAACCTGATGATCCACTCTCTATACTCGAACAAAGAGATCTTCCTGCGCGAACTTATCTCCAATGCTTCCGACGCCCTCGACAAGGCCCGCTTCGAAGAGATCACCAAACCGAATCTTCTTCCTGCAAAAGGTGAAACTGGAATTCGACTGAGCGTTTCCGCAGACAGCAGAAAGCTCATCATCGAGGACAGCGGAATCGGCATGACGCGTGACGAGCTCATCGCAAATCTGGGAACGATTGCAAACTCAGGGACAAAAAAATTCCTCGAAAAATTGAATGAGAACGACAAAAAAGATGCACAGTTGATTGGCCAGTTCGGAGTCGGCTTCTACTCTGCATTCATGGTCGCTGAAAAAATCGCCGTTGAAACCCGCTCTGCATCCGGTGACGCGGCATGGCTGTGGGAAAGCGAGGGAAACGGTACATACACGCTGACAGGCGGCAAACGCGAAGAACGCGGGACTAGAATTGAATTGACCATCAAGGAAGATGAAAAAGAATTTCTTGAAGAATGGCGG
This sequence comes from Pseudomonadota bacterium, assembly GCA_039799905.1. Lineage (GTDB taxonomy): Bacteria > Bdellovibrionota_B > Oligoflexia > Silvanigrellales > Silvanigrellaceae > RFOM01. Next base: position 84,710 of record JBDLRP010000041.1, read on the forward strand.
CTGAAGGGAATCGTTCGCAAATATTCTGACTATGTGACCTATCCGATTTTGTGGAAGGACAAAGACGAAAAGGAAGAAAGGCTCAACAAATCAACTCCGGTCTGGGCCCGCTCAAAGAAAGACAACACCCCCGAAGATTACAAAGAGCTCTACAAGCAACTGAGCAATGACTGGCAGGAGCCGCTGTTGTGGGAACACGTCAATGCGGAAGGCTTGATGCCATTTCAGGCGGTCGCCTTCATTCCGTCGGCGGTCCCATTTGACCTGTACCAGCGCGATTCACACGGCCTGCACCTCTACGTGAGAAGGGTCAGCATCACCGACAAGTGCAAGGAGTTGATCCCTGAATATTTGCGTTTTGTCAGCGGAGTCGTCGAAACCGATGAGCTGCCGCTCAACGTCTCGCGCGAGATTCTCCAACAGAACAGCAAATTACCTGCAATCCGCAAGCAACTCGTTAAAAAACTACTCTCCTCCCTGCAAAATCTCGCGAAAAATGAACCCGAAAAATACGCAGGCTTTTATTCACAGTTCGGCGCAGTACTCAAGGAAGGATTCCATTTCGACCACGAAAATCATGAAAATCTCGCTGAGCTTGTGCGCTTCCGCTCGAGCAAGACAGGCCGCGACGGTTGGGTATCGCTGAAAGAGTACTGGGAGCGGAAAGCTTCCGAACAAAAGGATATCTACTATCTCAGCGGCCCGTCTTTTGATGCTGTGTCCGCGAGCCCGCATTTGGAATCGCTCACCTCGCGTGGAATTGAAGTGCTGTTCCTAACCGACCCTATCGATGAATGGTTCGTGATGGACTATCCGAAGTTCGGTGAAGCCGCCCTGAAGTCCATTGCCAAAGGTCAGTTGGATTTGACCGGCGTCGGCACAGAACCGGAAAAAAAGGAAAACAACGATCAGGCGACTCCCGAGCAGATTGCACCTCTTCTTGAGGTCTTCCGCAGAAAATGTGCTGACACTCTCAAGGACGTGAAAATTTCAACACGACTTGTCGACAGCCCATGCTGTCTTGTTGCAGATGAACACGGCCTGAGCGCCCACATGGAGCGACTCATGAAGGCCACCAACAAAGAGTTCTCCGGCAGCAAGCGAATTTTGGAAGTGAATCCGTCGCATCCAATCATTCTCTCTCTGGTTCGCAAAGCGCAGACGAATTCAACAGACGCAGCACTGGAAGAATGGGTTGATGTGCTTTACGACACGGCTCTGCTTGCGGAGGGTTCACCCGTACGAAACCCTGGTGTGTTTGCAAAGAAACTCACCAAGATGCTTGAAATGCAAAATGCCTGAGGAACTCCTCAGGCATTTTTTTCGACTCAACGTTTGAGTTACTGCTGAGTCGTTCCGTTTGCTGGGCGCGGCTGCAAAACGGGGCCCTGTTGAGTCGGATTTTGCGAACTCGGGTTTGGTAAAGTCGAGGGCTGTTGTACCGCAGGGTTTTGAGCGCCCGGCTGTTGAACGACACCTCCGCCACCCGGATTTTGAGTCGTCGGGTTTTGGGTTGTTGGATTCGGTAACGTCGGATTCTGCACAGTCGGATTCTGTGTTGTCGGATTTGGCAAAGTTCCCGGCAGACCAACCGGTGGTTTGCCACCCTTAGATGATCCGGCAGGACTTCCCACACCACACAGACCAGGCATCACATAAACTTTTGGATAAAAACCGCTCTCAAGGTCAACTTGGTCGGACGCACTGCGATCCAGCCCTTCGTTCACCACACGCTGGATGTCGACAATAACTCCTACTGTCACATCATGCGACCGGACCTCATAATACGGTGTGCCGTTAAAAGCCGACCCTTGCTGCGAAAACACTCTGAAAATGGCTCTTCCGCTGGGAAGTGAGTTGTAGCAGCGTTTTCGAAAGCGGGGGCTGTTCGGTGGAATCTGAAACACATCTACGACTGCAGACTGGCCTTCAGCACGCGGGGTTCCAGGCGATGACGTTCCCGGTGTAGACCAGAAACCACGACGGACAACGCCGCGCATTTCGTAGTTGGCTGGATCGATGTACGAATTCTGGCAGGTGTCTGGATGCGGAAATGGTTCAGGGTTGTTCGCATAGCTTGGGTCCCGAGAACCATCCAAAGGCCTCCGTCCAACCTCGTCCGACGGCATTCCGGCGGCGCATCCGCGGTTGAAAACGTAGAAACCTGTATCGGTCAGCTTGCTGATGAGATCGGGCGACATCGTGTTGCGATGGTAGGTGAGCAGCTCTTCTACGAAGCTGTTACCTCCCGAGCCGACCGACTGAGCTGTTGTTTCATTGAACTTGCGCGGCTGACATCCAACCAATACGAGCGCGGAGATTCCAAACAACCCAGTGGTCCGTGCACAAATCGATCGCATACGCGTATCCTCCGTCAGCTCGGTCAAGTCTCTCGCTCCGAGCTCGTTCGTCGGGTCTTCGGACATCCGTGACTCAAACTTGAGAAGAATTTCCGACCCATAATGACGTTGTGATGCTCAACCCTAAAGTCATTCCACCCTTGTCAAGTCGCCAAAAACTAAAATACTTTCTCAATAAAAACAGAGGAATGAAAGCCATTCAAGGTAACCTCCGTTTGCAGGGCCTTGGCAGAGTCGGAATTGACAAAAAGTCGTCCGAGAGAACCAAATTGCACACCAGTGCCAACTTTCAAACTCGCTGGCCGGCGTCCGACGAACTGCGTTTGCATCCGCGAGACAATCCATACCAACTCCGCAGAGCCGAAAATCGTGCTTGATTTTGCTGTAAGACCCAGTTCACCCTGAGCTGCTGCTGAGAACAAAAAATGTTGACCAAGCGGGACTGTCGTCCCCAAACTTCCACCCAAAACAAATTCTCGCGCTCTAATTTGCAAGTCGCCCTGAGGAAGCCCAACTGCGGATTTGAAATCTCCATCACTCGCAAGAACACCGAGCCTCGCACCCAAGTGATAAACGAACTCGGGGTTGAGGTTCGCTGAAAAACTCCGCCGCAGCTCCGGTTCAATCCAGAAACCCATCTCGCGCATTCCAATCTTCGATTCAATTATACTGCTGCCGCTGTTCTTTTCCTCAACCTCGGTCTCAAGCACATATTGAGACTGAACATACACGGCATGCGATAAGACTCCGAATCCGGCGCCGGTGCGGAGCCCCAACGTTCCGCTGCCTCCGTATGACGAGCGCAGCGACAAAACCGGAATTCCAGCCACCGCCCCGCCTCGGAAAAACAAAAAAACAGAGGACTTCTCTTTCAATTTCTCGACGTCTTCCTTGATCCTCTCACGTTCAAATCTCATTACATCGAACTGAAACTGAGCTGTCAGAATGACAAATGCCTCACGCAGTCTCGTGTTGAATTCCTCTGTTCTTTTTCCACGCCCGTTCTTATTGACAATCCAACAGATAGATTTGGATTTATTGGCACACATCATGGCTTCACGCTGAGAAATCTCGCGAAGTCGGAAGCGGCTTTCGCTCTGCTCAAATCTCGCCTCAACAAAAGAAAGTTGTGAGGGCGGCGGAGGAAAACTCACCTCCGGTGTGCCTACTTCGGCATATCCACGCAGTCCAAATTGATCGAATTGAATAAGATTGCGTGTCACCGACGACAAAAATGGCAATTGGTCGTAAAGCGAGGCTGCGAGCAGTCGGACAAACGATCTGAAGCGTAACAGCCGCACTCGATATTCTGTCCATGGAATCAGTTTTTGTGCCTCACACTTTTCTTCAAGCAGAGGTTCGCCGGAGGGCCCTTTGTCGGACAGTTGTCGTGCGCGGCAAATTTCAGCGCGAATGACGTCTGAATTATCGAGTTTGTCCCTGCGAAGGGTGAGAATCCACTCATCGAATTTCCTCAGCTGTCGAAAATCCTCAACTTCACCTGCAACTTTCATCCTGCAGTTAACCTCGGATGCGATTCCAAAACCCCACGGTCCCTGACCGTGCAAAAAAGCCTCTTTCCAAACTTTGCAGGCCGTTTGAAACTGCTCTTGACGCACCGAATCAATAGACGAGTCGAATAGTTCTGGATCGAAGTCGATCCCCAAACGGACAGACTCGAATGGCAGGGGTTGCTCTCCGGACTGCTGTGCTTCGGCGTTGGTCAGAAACGAAAACTGAGAAATGACAAACAGGGTGACAAAAACGATACCGCCAACACTTTTTTCTCCAAATGTTGGTGTGATAAACTGCAGGAGATCTTTGAGCTTTGGGTGTACCATTGAAATAAGATTAAACAAGCGAATCGGTGTAAACAAGATGGCTGGGCTACATATTTTGTCACTACTCACTAGCATTACAGTTCATACTGGGGTTCTTTTTGCTCTTCTGATGCCGGCAACTGCGCTGTCGTCACGTTGTCCGAAACAGGCTGATTTCATCTTCAGGGAAGGTGATACTCTGTCGGAAGTCTTGTGGTTTCTCGGTTCAGAACCCGTCTATGGAAAACTAGGCTGGATTGAGCGGACTTGGAAACTGAATCCCCAGCTTGCGCATCTGCGCGGAAAAGAAATTCCACCCGGGACACGCGTGAAGATTCCGTTGAAAAGTTGCCCCTTGAAAGGCGGCTGGACACTTCAAAACGGCGAGCTCATTTCCCCCTATCACCATCGAAAGGCAACGCCGGACACAGTGAGTGAACCGACTCCATCACCCACAGCATTGCCGACACCTTCACCAATGCCAACTGCATCGCCAACTGCGGCGCCTTCGCCTTCGCCTTCGCCTTCGCCTTCGCCTTCGCCAACGCCAACGCCAACGCCGACGCCTTCGCCAACGCCGACGCCTTCGCCAACGCCGACGCCTTCGCCAACGCCGACACCTTCGCCAACGCCGACACCTTTGCCAACGCCGACTGCTTCACCAAAGCCGACTGCATCCCCCGCTGCTGCACCCGCATCGAGGCCCACGCCGAAAGTGTCCCCCAAGCCAACTGCGGCGCCTACGTTTAGCCCCAAAAAGAAGTTGAAACCGACCGAAAAGCTGAGACAAAACATCAGAGAGTCAAAAGAAGTATTCGAGAAAAGTCAGAGCAAAGAACAACTGTTTCTTGAGAAACTCAAAAGTGATGACGATTTTCGAATTCAAAACCCATAATTTTCGATAGTTAATCACACCAAGTTCAAAGCGCCGTCCCTAACTACCTTTCTCCCTAAGCTAAACATATCCCCAGATAATCCGATGCAGAGATACAGGGGAGAAGGAATGGCCGAGGCCGAAAGTATCAGAAACGGCAAAGTTGTGTTGTTTGATCGTTCCGCCATGAGTAGGCGGCTGTCATTTCTCGTTCTTATTTGTCTCGGCATATTTTTTGCCGCCTGTAGCTCAAAAGCAAAGGTTAAGTACGAAAGCCTGGATCGTAAAGAAACGCAGGACAAAATAAACGCTGTCGGCAATAGCGCTGAGGCAGCTGAATTGTTTAAAAAACTGTCTGACCAATTGAGCGAAGAAGAAAGAAAACCACTCAACGAAATGATTTCGGTCATTATCGACAGAACACCAAGTAAAGCCGAAAAAAACTTCACCGTCGTAGCCGTTCTTAAGGCAGCCGAATCGATTCGCAGTACCGCAACGCTTCGCGCAAATTTTAAAAATCTTGTCGAACAGATGCTCGAGTTGAGCAAATTTTTTGATGAATCGTTGAAAGCAATTGCAGATGGTCTAGCTGTCGCGGCCGGTGAAAATAAAACTGTTTTCCTCTCGCAAGCTGAGTTTTTGCGAAAACGTGCCATTGCACAGACTGACCTACTTTTGACGATTGAATCGCTTTTATCAAAGGTCAACTCTGAAGGCGTTTTGGCTTCATCAGGCGCCTGGGGGAGTCTCCCGGCTGACGTGACAGCTGCAAAAGATTACTTGGAGATCCTTTTCAAGATTGCAGCGTCTGCATCTGCACAGGACGTTGCAAAGTGGATTGACCGCACAAAAGATGAGAATATCAGCGCGCTGTTACTGCAAGGAATCAGGCCGATTTCGGCGAACGATTCGCAGCTGCCATTCATGGTAAAAGTGCAAAACGTCATTCCACAAGACACACTACTCATCTTCAACAGTCTCATGGCAGTCTATACGTCAGATGCCACAGCACAAAATACCAAAGTATCACTCGCCGAAGCTTTGAAGAAATCACTCGTGCTCAAGTCAGCTCTTCAGCCGTCTTTTTTTGCCTTGACCGCGGAATCTTTGAAGCGGACCAACTCTCAGATCTTTTTAAACGCTCTCGCGGACTCGATTGATCGAACAGGCGGGGAAGGCTTCTTTCTCCAGCCGCAGTACACAACCAGAAACCTGAGTGCGTTTGTGATTCCGGGCTGCGTCCTTCCCGGATCTTCAGGAGAATCGGTGACCTTTTCGTTCAGTTGGAAGAAGTCTGGCAACGTGATTCTTGAATTCACTCCACCGTCGACGGTCAGACAAAACTCCGCCGGCGTTCTATTCGAGGTCGACGCTCAGGCACAATGCAGCGTCAGAGTGTTCGTCAGCGGGAATCAGGTTGCTGAATTGAACAGTGAATTGGTGACAGTTCGCTCGGCGGCGCCGAGTTTTGCGTCCGGTGATCCACCAATCGTGCAGTCGTTCGCGATCAAAAAATCTGGCAGCTTTCTGTACAAAGTGAACGAGCAGGATGCGATAGCGGATATCAATACGTTCTATCGGGTCACGACTCAGCCGCAACACGGGAGTGTAAGCCAGAGCGAAGTCGGGTTTTTCGACTATCGTCCGATTGCTAATTATGTGGGAGCCGATTCCTTCGGTTTTGTCGCATGCAATCCGGATGATGTCTGTAGTTCGGAAAAACTCATCACATTCAACATCAGCGAAGGGAATCTGAGCCCTCAGTTAGAAAGATTCATCATACCTCCGCAAAATAAATTGGGAGCCGGAATTGCCATGAGTCAATCATCTGTATTGACTGATGTGCAGGTGGTGGTCATCGATGACGACATTTTAACTTCTTCGTGTGCAGTGCCAAATGTGATTGTCACGTCAGGAAATCTGGCGGTCATACCTCAGGCCAATATTGAAATCAGCGGAACCTATCCCTTCTGCAAGCTCAAGTTGACTCCCGCGGCAGGACCTGGAGGACTAGGCAGTGCAACCCTGACACTGAAACTCGATGACCAAATCAATCCACCGGTTACATCTGACTTCAACGTTACGGTATTCAGCTCTACCCCCCAATTTGTTTTACCGGAAGCGCCCACCACCTTTACCGTCAACAAGAATTCAGGCGCGAACACACTTCAACTCAGTGCATTGGTCGATCCTGATGCTGCACTGTTTACGACCCCGCAAACAACAACTTATTCAGTCACAAGCTCGCCTGCATTGGGGAGCGTATCGGCTGCATCGACTGTTCCGGCAGCCGGATTCGGTAGCATCACGTACACCACACCCAGTTCGCAGCCAAACACTCAGGCGAATCAAACTACATCCTTTTCATACTTAGCCTGTGACAACTCCTCGACACCGAATTGTTCGCCAACGCGCACTGTCAGCGTGAACATCATCAACAATCCGCCAACGATATCTGCGATAGGCGATCTCAGTTTCAACGAAGATACACTTTCGACTGTGCAAAGTTTTACAATCAGCGATCCCGATGACACACGAAGCTGTGCTGATTTCAACTCAGCAGGAAATAAGATTTCCAGTGACACCACCATAATTCCAACGAGCGGAATCATTGTAGGAGGCACGGGAACAAACTGCACAGTTCAAATTGATTCTGAAGCGAATGGCAGCGGCGGTCCCGTCACCGTCACACTGAGTTTACCTCACACAGTGCCGGTCCAACGGAGTTTTTCCGTCACAGTTCTGCCTGTCAACGACGCTCCGACTGCCGTTCAGCTGTCGAATGCGACGATCGTTGAAAACAATCTGGCAAATGCTTTTATTGGCACCCTGAGCACCACGGATCCTGATTCGGACGATTCATTTACCTACACTCTTGGAGGAGCCGACGCAGCTGCATTCACCATCAGCGGCAGCAACTTGCTAATCAATGCACCGGCAGATTTCGATACAAAATCCTCTTTCGCGATTACAATCACAAGCACGGACGCCGACGGACTCTCGATTGCAGGAGTTCCTTTTACCATCACAGTCATCAACATCAACGAATCGCCCGCGTTCACAAGCACGGGCGAAACGCTTGTGCAGGTGAGTGAACAGGAAGTCAACCGCACTATCACTCTGGCAACTGCGACAGATGCAGACAACCCAACACTCACTGCAGAGCTTGTTGGCAGCGGACCAAGCTCAGGAACACTGACAGGATTTCCAGTCACTCTGACCTCCGGAGGCACGGCACAAACCGTGACTTATGCGCCCACAGCGGGTCAGCTGGGTGTCTTCACTTTCCAATACAGAGTCTGCGATGCTGCCCCGCTTTGCACGGAAGTCAAAACTGTTTCAATTGAAGTGCTTGGCAAAACTCCCGTGCTCAATGGTGCCGCGCTGAACAGCAGCTTCAACGTTGAGACTTCGGAAAGCGTCTCGATTGCTCTTGACGGTGTGATTGATCCGGATGCCGTGCGGCTCGCCCAAAGCCTCAGCTACACAGTCACACTGACAAACAGCCTCGGCACTGCGCCGACAGGATTTGCGGCTGCGACCACCGGCACGGGTTCTGTCACCTTCACTGCCGGCGCAAGCAGCGGAGTTGAAGTCCTAAAGTACAAAGCATGCGATTCAAATGCGACTCCCAACTGCAGCTCTGAAAAATCAGTGACAATTAACATCGGAACGGCAAACAGTCCGTTCGAGGTGACGGCCGGAAGCAGAAGCGTTGCCATCGGAAATGCAAACACAGGAACCGTTACACTCGGACAATTTGCGGATCCAATTACACCTGCAGCAACACTTGTTTACGTTGTCACGCAAAACGCTGCACGCCTTTCGAGTGTCAGCGGACTCAACCCCGCAACAGGAACGCAGACGGTCACCTACAGCCGACCTGATCAATCTGCAGGAACTGAGGTTGTCGCTTACAAAGCCTGTACAACGGGTGTCACTCCACAGCGATGTTCACCTGAGATTGTTGTTGAGGTCAGCCGGACGACCGACATTGCCGCCCCCACTCTGGCGGGTGGTGATTCACTTGTGGTCATCAGCGAAACTGCCGGCACCGGCGGAGGCTCAGTCAATATTTCATTGGCGGGAGCCACATCCGCTGGACATCCGGAGTTCACCTTGACGTACAGTCTTGTGCAGGGCCCACAAAACAGAACCGGAGTCGCGTTGGTCGACGGCCCCGTCGCAACGCTCGCGACACTACCCGCCAATGCAAACGCCACGACCACTACGGTGAGCTACACACTACGCAACGATCTCTTTGCAGGAACATCCGACCAAATCATCTATCAGGTCTGCCAGAATTCAACACCTATCCTCTGCTCAAGTAGAACAGTTTCAATTGCAGTGATTGCAGCCAACGACCCAACAACGGGAACGATCTCAACCCTCGATTCCAATACTCCGCCGCTCAAACTGACAGGCGCAGAAAGTGGCAGCAAAACTTTCAACATGAATCTCACGCTTGCAGACAGCGACAGCATTGTTGCCTGCAACAGCGTGACGGTTATCTCGTCGGCGCCAAGCCTGATCGCCGCCTCGACTGTCAGTGAAGCAGGTCCATGCACGTTCACACTCACCTCGACTGCAGGACTCTCCGGTGATGCGGATATCACTTTGCAGCTCGGTGGTTCGACGATGAAAATCAACGCGGACCAAACTTCATTCCGCACAAGTGTTCTTGCACTCGATAACTCTTCTCCCAAACGTGCCATCCATGTTTGCAACGGCTCGAGCGTGATAGTCGGACAAGGGCCTGACTCTTCCAACCAATCCATCGACGGTATTGCAGCCTGCAAAGATTTTGTTGACTCGGGCTGGGACGCGACTGTCGCGCTCAATGAGAATCAATATTTCCGTTCTATCGACCGCAGTAAACTGCCTGATCCGCGCAATTATTGCATTGGCTTCAAACTGTTCGGGTTTCAGGGCATGGCGCTGTGCGGCAATGGAAGCGAGCCGCTCAACCTGCACCGCAACGTCGGCACTCTGCTGGTGAATGCATCCACAGAGCCCGCAACGGGTTATCGATTGTTTCCCGATCCAGTGAAAGATCATGACGGACAAACCGTCGGAACGTCAGGCATCAAAAAATTGCTGACACGTCCGGCCAATCCGTGCGGAACCTCCGGTGCGACAGTTGCATCACGCATTGTTGATTGTTCCGTGCAAAATCCAACGACTTCTTTTTGGGACGGCAGCGTTAAAGGAAACACCGGCCAAGGGCTCTGGCGTCTTGTGACGGTCAAAGCCATAGCCGACGGCGATTGTGCGTCGGGCTGCACCGAAGTGTGGCGGGACGAACGCACAGGATTGCTGTGGAGCGACGTGATTGTCGACAACAGCGCAGATGCTGTCGACACCTACAACTGGTGCAAGGCATCGGGCAACAGCAACGCAGCAGATGCCCCCAGTCAGGAAATTGATGCAACAGTATGTGCAAGCGCGGCAAATCAAAACCAGACAACCCCTACCAGCGTATGTGCAGAGGATGACGTCGCCCCTAGTGTTTTCGCCCTTCTCGATGCAAGGCAACTGCTCTCGCTCGGCGACCTGAGATTGAACACGACGCCTAAAGTCCGCTGGTGGTTGCCGAGCCGCGCCGATTATTTGCGTGCAGAACGGCACGGTCTGCGCTTTGTCTTGCCCAACTTCAACAATGAATTCTGGACGGCAACGGTCAGCAGTGCGGCCTCAGGCAACGCTTGGACATTTGATGGCGGAGCCGGAGGAAAATTATCGACGGCCGCGCGCACTGCCAGCAAAAAAGTGCGCTGCGTGGGGTCACCATGAAAACAATCAACATTCAAAAAAATAAATTTCTCAGAACGGGTGGACTGACACTCATGCTAATGTCCGCTGTCGGATTGCTGATGCTCACGCAGGCCAAAGCCGTCACAGCCGCAGACATTTGCAAACAACAAACAATCTTCGGAATTGTCGGTACAAAATCATGTGTGGGGCAGGACGACGGCAATGGTGTTGTGCCTGCAGTGAGCACACTCACCAGTGTTGAAAACTTACCCAATGTGCCAGCGGTTTTTTCTGCAACCGATCCAACAGGTGCCAGCGAACTTGCAAAGGTCTGCAATTCGCAAAATCTGTTGGGTGATGCAGGAACGGCAGTCTGCAGCAAACGCGCTGCCATGAACCACCGCAACAAAGCCGGAACGCAGTCTGTGCTGAGCGAAGATTTTACGACAACAGCTCCCAACGGCAGGCTCGTTGCGCAGGTGAAAGATGACGACGGCGGGAATGGCACGAACGTCAATAAATTCAATCGCACAGGGCTTAAAGTCTGCGGAACAAACGCCCCACATGACACGCTTGCGGAGAAAATTGCTGATTGCCTTTCTCAAAATGGCGAAGCAAAATCCAGCTGGGCCGGCATCGACGGCAATGCGGGCGAAGGCAACTGGACACTCGTGCAAGTGCTCGATACCGACGGTACAGCAGACGATGATGGAACTCTTTGCGATCCCGCAGGCACTCCCGCTGCAACCTGCACCGAAATTTGGCGCGACGATCGCACCGGGTTGCTGTGGTCGGACCGTGTCAGCGACGAAGCGACCGACGTCAATTGGTGCAAAGCAAGCGGAGCCAACAGCGGTACAACGTGTGCAGACGTAGCCAACCAGCCGGACCCTCCCGAGAGCCTTTGTGCGGAGGGGGGCACTCCTGCGCGAACGATCGGTGCTTCATTCAACGGTGCCAAAGGAGGCTTTAGGCTTTCAACGGGAACAATCAACGTGCGCTGGTGGCTGCCCACCCGTGCCGACTGGATGCAGGCCGAAGAAAATGGAATCCGCTTTGTGCTGCCCAACATCGCCGGCGATTATTGGACCTCGACCACAGATTCATCCGACCCCAACAACAAAGCATGGATTTTCAAAAACAGCAGCAACGCAGGCGGCGGATTTGAAACTTTCAATAAGACGGGAGTGGATATCTCGACACGCTGCATTGGACAAGCTCTGTAAAAATTTCATCGACAAAAAGTAAAAGCAAATGCACCATGCACAGATTTTCTTTCAAGGTGCAAATTCAACACCAAAGTGTTGCAGATGAGCCATGAATGCCGGTGCTGTTTTTTGCATGCATTGCGGCTCTTCAACGCGCACACCGCGTGCCCATGCTGCAAACACAAGTCCGCTCAAGGCAAAGCGATGATCATGATGTGTCGGCCACGAGCCGACAACCTGCTCGGCCTTGAGTTGCGCGCGGACGGCAAAACCATCTTTGCGTTCTTCAACAGGAATGCCGAGCGCGCTGCAGTTTTGACAAAACGCTGCAATGCGATCGGATTCATGATGGCGGATATGCGCGATTCCTGAAACTTCGACCGGAACACCGGTCACAAGCGACATGACTCCCACTGTCAGCGCCTGATCGCTGCAACGCGACAAATCGAGTTGCAACAAAGGGGCAGTCGCACTGCGACCGCGCGTACCGTAAACAGAAAATTGAGATGTCTGCACTTCAACAGAATAGCCAAATTTCTCGAGTAAACGGATGAACTCAAAATCGGGCTGAAGAGTGTTGCTGCCAAGATTGCCGACATGCAAATCAACTTTAAGCACACATGCCAATGCCGCATAATAGCAGGCCGTCGAGGCATCGGCCTCGACAGTGTAGTCGGCAGGCGGTGTCCATTCACCGGCATGCACGGTGAACTTTTCGAGCGAAACATCCGCGTCTATCTGGGCACCAAACTCGCGCAGCATTTGCAGAGTCATGCGCACATAGTCGGGCTGTACCAAATGATTGAGACGAATGATCCGCACTTCGTTGCGCGAGCCGGCAGCTGCCAAGAGCAGACCGCTGAGGAATTGTCCGGACTGCGATCCATCAATACGGCAATATCCGGACAAGCGGGAAACACCCAAAGACAAGGGAAAAACCTTCGCATCCTGCTCCTCTATCCGAGCCCCCAACTCTCTGAGGGCATCGAGAATGGGTGTGAGCGGACGCCGCGCCAGCTGTTCATGTGCCGAAAGTTGAAAGCGGTTGATCGATGAATCCGGATACACTCTGTTCCAATTGAGCAGCACTGCAGGCAAAAATCGTGCAAGAGTACCCGCCTGTCCGACGTGAATCTGAACACCGTTGGCCACTGATGCGCTGTTGTGACTTGCTTTTGATTCCGCAGGAGGCCGCACCAGACAGGCCTCTGGCAGTCGGCTCACATCCAATCGGAAACCGAGCTGCTGCAAGGCAAGAAACCCCCACCAAGTGTCGTCGGCCAAAAGGGGAGCATGTATCCGGATGGCACGGCCGGCCAGAGCGGCGAGCACTATCGCACGGTTGGTGAAACTTTTTGAACCCGTGACAGAGACGCGCCACTCACGTTGCGCGCATCCCAACACCCGCACCGACTTGCGCAGCGGTACAGGAATTTGCGCCTCAAACAAAACACGCTTGTCATGCAAACCGTCTGCAGCGCTCAAACGCAGAGTACCTCACACAAAGAGCCGCGCCGACCCGCACGCGGCGGATTAAAGATTGAGAACCTTGATGCCTTCGGGAGACTTCAGCAGCCGAGCTTCTGTGCAGGCCTGCAGATCGTCAAAGTTCATTCCCGAGATGATTTCGGTGACCACCAGACCCTCGGGCGTCACAACCATTACAGCGCGATCGGAGATCACCTTTTTCACGCATCGCTTGCCCGTGAGCGGCAGCTTGCACTGCTTAAGCACTTTGGCACTGCCATCTGGAGCGCAATGCTGCATGACCACAACCACGTTCGGAGAGCCAGCCACCAGGTCCATGGCTCCACCCATACCCTTGACCATTTTTCCAGGGATCATCCAATTGGCGATGTCACCCTGTTCAGACACTTCCATCGCACCGAGAATGGTAAGGTCAATGTGCCCACCGCGGATCATCGCAAATGAATCGGCAGAGGAAAAAATAGATGCGCCCTGCGTCAATGTGACGGTTTGTTTGCCGGCGTTGATGAGGTCAGCCCGTTCAAACCCGGCTGCCGGAAACGCACCCATGCCGAGGATGCCATTTTCAGACTGCAGAGTGATGTTCATGTCCGGCTTGATTTCGTTGGCGACCAGCGTGGGAATGCCAATTCCAAGATTCACATACATTCCGGCTCGGAGTTCAGCCGCAGCGCGACGGGCGAGTTGCTCACGCGACAAAAGTTTCAAAGTCATGGTTGTGTCCTTTCCCTGCTCATACCCGCGGCTGTACCGTGCGCTGTTCGATGCGTTTTTCATAGCCGCGGCCAAGCAGCAGACGCTTCACATAAACGGCCGGAGTGTGGATCGCGAGCGGATTCATTTCACCTTCGCCAACAAGCTCCTCGACTTCAGCAATCGTGACTTTGGCTGCCGTCGCCATCATCGGATTAAAGTTCATGGCCGTCATGTTGTACTGGATGTTGCCGAACGAGTCGGCACGCCAGCCTTTAATGAGTGCGAAATCTGCCTTCAACGCGCGTTCCAGAACATATTCGCGGCCGTCGAAAACTTTGGTTTCTTTGCCCTCGGCGACAAGCGTCCCAACACCCGTGGGAGTGTAGAAGGCCGGAATGCCCGCACCGCCCGCACGGATTCGTTCGGCCAGCGTGCCTTGCGGGATGAGGTCAACCTGCAACTGACCCGACAAGAACTGCTTTTCGAAAATCTTGTTTTCACCAACATAACTCGAGATCATTTTACGGATCTGGCCGGTCTGCAGAAGTTTGCCGAGTCCGAAATCATCGACACCAGCGTTGTTGGAAATGCACGTGAGGTCTTTTACTCCCTTCACGCGCAGGGCTTCGATCAGGTGTTCCGGAATTCCACACAGACCAAAACCACCCACCATCAGTGTGGCGCCGTCTTGAATGTCATGGATGGCTTCGAGGGCCGACTCAAAAAGTTTAGACTTCCACTGACTGCTCATTGCGCCACTACCTCACGCAAACGATGTCCGTTCTTCTTCACAAAAATTCTTAGCCCGCCAAATGCGAATCCGGCGAATGCTCCCAAAAACGCACCCAGTACGAGCGCGATTTTTCGTTTGCTGACAGGCTGCTCGATGGTCATTGCCGCACCGTTGAGGCTTGCCGAAATGAGAGTCGGCATCAGTGGAATTCCTGCCCGCATGGCATCTTTGCCCTGCTGCTTTCGCAATCCGCCGGCAGCTGCCAATTTCTCGGCCTCGCGCCGCGCGAGCGGAATCAATACGAAAATCTCTTCGCGTATTTGCTGGGCACGTTGGACTGTGTCGTTCGCCTCATCCGGCTTCATGCGCCCTTCAGCAAGCAACAGGGCAACCATGCGATGCATCCGCTCGTATTGCGCCTGCACCGCAAATTGCTCCTGCGCCTCGGCCATAGCAGCACCACCGGCGGTCAGATTGACGTTGAGTGCACGTAGATCGGCATCCGCAGCCGCCATAAAACTCGCGAACTCCGGAAGAGTGCGCGAAAGCTTGTTGAGCAACACTTCAATCTTCAAATAATCCTGCTTGGCCCTGAGGAGCTGTTCACGAAATTCGTCCTGCAATTCAATCGGCGTACCACCTGCTGCACCGGCAGCTCCCGCGGCGCCTGCGGCTCCCGCAGCAGCAGCTGCTGCGGGTTTTGCTGAGCCGTCCAGTTTTTCGGAATCGGCCGCTGATGCGACTCCCGAAAATGCATGCTGGATGGCTGCTGCGAAAACATCGCCCGAGCGCGTCGTCAATCCGGTCACAGGCAGACTCACGTCAAGAACGAAATCGCGCGGACTGGCTGACTCACGCAGCCTGAGCGGCGCTTTGTCGGGAGCAGCGCTCAGCGCCTGACTCGCTGCCAGCGATTCGTCAGTGAGACCAGCATCTTTAAAGACTCGCCCGAGTTCGGGCGACTGGTTGAACACAGACCGCCAAATCAGCCTCGCGGTGTCGGTCGAGTTAAGCGTGGCGTTGAACGTTTCCACAAACTTCTTGGCATCGGCCAGCTGGGGTTCACTTTTGTCCAGCGAAAGCGGGATTTGTGTCTTGTAGACGACGGGCAGAACGCGATAAGCGACAGCCGCACCGCCAATCAAGCCGATAATCAGTCCGGCAACAATCTCAAATTTTATCTTCCAAAAAAAACCGAGCAATTCGACCAAATCGATTTCGTCCGAGGGCGGCGGGTAGCCGTGCACCGGTTGACCGAGCGAAGAATTGTAGTGTCCTGAAGAAAACTGCGTCGGCTGGCCTGCAAGCGTGCCCGAGCCGTCAACTTGCCCGCTGGGCGGAGTAAATCCCGTCATTGAAACCTCGTCGGAACATCAATCCTGAAATGGATTCATCAAGCCAACCTCATAGCAGAAATCTTTCACAACGGGCAATTTCCATGCGACGAAGTCGCCGACGAGGGTCTGAAGGTCAACGAGTTCGGTCTTGATGAACTCACCCTCTGATTTCGACAGGTCAACACTCTCATGTGATGGAATTTCGACCAAAAACCACAGTTGTTCCTGCCCAAGATTGCGGCGTTCCGGATGTGAATGACGAACTTCTTCGGGAAAGACGTACCTGCGCCAAAAACGCGATTGCGACACGATCGTCACCAACGTTGCGTCAATCCCGAGCTCCTCACGCATTTCGCGCAACAGTGCATCATGGACCGAGGCGTCCGAGGACTCAATTCCTCCCTGAACCGTTTGCCAGACGCCCGTCGGCTTGCTGCGCAGACAGCGTAAATATTTGTCACCGATGCGGATGAGAGCTGCGACATTGGGGCGAAAGGAATGGGGCTCATGGACTGTCATCGTTCGTTTCTCCATTCTTGGCTTCGCGATAATACAACCCGGAAAAATCACCTCGACACGGCTGCCCTGCGGCATCGACGAAGGCGATTTCCAACAACAAGACAAAAAGCCGTCCATCGTTCAGGCAATCAGCAACAGCCGGATCGGCGCGCCAGCGGCAAAGGTCTTTCAACGATGTCACAATCACTTCAGAGCCAGCGAAAAACTCGGCAGCAGCGGGAGTTAGCTCACCATGGTCTGGCAGTTGGAGGGTACCAAAAATCTCAGGCTGCACAGCCGACACCTGTCGCGCCTGCGTGGTCAGCGTATCGATGAATCTATGTGGCCGTGCGAGGCCGGTCACGACCCTGCACCGCTGCGGCCATTCGTTTGAAGAAACTCGCGTCAGCGCAATCCCCAAACCGGCAGGGACTGCACAGGCCCTGACCAGACACGCCTTTTCGACCGCAAAAAGTTCACCTGTATTTTTGCGAGCCAGAACTTCTCGCGCCTCAGCGACTGTGCGGCTGAACTCGGGCCAGTTATCAGCACTCAGCAGACGCGACCAAACCACAACATCCGCGCGCGGAATGGAATCTGACCACAGGAATGAGGGCAAACCGCAGCGATAGGGACCAAAGGGCAGACACCATCTCGGCGCGCGCAGCAGCGATTGCGGATCCCACACAACCACATCGTGATGCACCGGGAGAGTCACCTGCGAAAGTCCGTCATCGAGCAGGACAACTAAAGGACGCACTCGTTGCCCGAGCGACATCTGTTCGCGGTCTTTCAAAATCGCGCCCAACAGCGAGCCGCGATTAGAGCACTGGCCAATCCAGAGCCACTGTTGATCAGTCAATTCTTCGCGCAATAAAAGCGCATGCTCCAGGCTTTCGTCGGAGAATTTTCCACTTTCGAGCGGTGTGCCTGATTTAATATCACCGGCATTCAAAGCTGCAAAAACAAGCCCCGCATCCTCACGTCCATACCCGCGCGAAAGAATGGCGACATCGAATCCGGACGTAAAAGCCATGCGCGCCAGCGACCGGACAATCGGACTTTTTCCTGTTCCGCCGACGGCGACGTTCCCGACTGAAATGATCCACGGCTCCTCGGCTGTTGGACGAATCTGCAAACGCACCCGTTGGCCCGCACGCATGGCAGAAAGCGCAGACCAGATCAGACTCAAAGGAGCGGCGACAAAAAAGCTGAACAAAGCGAAGAAAAAATCGCGTTGCATGAGAGGCAATTCAAGTTGGGTACGCCATCGCTCGGTCAGCGCAGTTTTCATGTCGAGGAGAGCTCCGCCGTTGATTCACTCCGACTGCTCTCTTCCACTTGTTGCGAATATTGAGCGAGAATTTCTGCACCGCTGCCTCGGGCGATTATTTTTCCTTGTGAAAAGAGGTGACACTCGTCGAATTCAGCGAGATCCTTCCAGTGGTGGGTCACTGCAACAACAGTGCGTGACTCGCCCGCCTGCCTCTGCCACTTCCAGACTGCAGACCAAAATGCCGCTGCGGACTCTTTGTCCAAATTTGCAGTCGGTTCATCAAGCAGTAAAACCGGCCTATCTGCATACAGCAATCGCGCCAACGCAACACGAGCCCGCTCACCACCCGAAAGCCCCTCACCCATGAAGCCAACTTTTTTGTTCAGAAAAAGCTCTGCTCCGGCCTGCGTGTGTGCCAGCATCAGGTTGATGATGAGAACCTTGGCTCGTTCACGCGCGAGCTGAATTTCGCTGTTTTGAGTCAATTGCGCAGGATAGACGATGTTGTCGAAGACTGTTCCCTGAAAGACATACGGCGTTTGGGTTGCCAACAGTGCATTTTGGGCACCTGAAACAATACCCTGAGAAGGCGGAAGCAAGCCAGCCATCAGTCTCAGTAAAGTCGACTTGCCGGCCCCACTTTCGCCAACAAAAGCAACTCTTGATTTGCACCTGACCTCGAGACTGCAGGGGAAAAGAATTCTCTTTCCGTCGTGCGAGTCGTAGGCAACGTCCTGCACAGCCAAAGCGACGGAAGGGCGAAGATTTTCGACCACAATCGACGTCGCGACCTCCGCACTTGCGCGGGTTTTCATCCATTCATCTGCAAGACGCAGCCAGACTGCTTTGAGCTCGGCAAATTGTGAAACAAAAGAAGAGACGTTTTTTAGCGGCCGGAACGACAATGCAGCAAGTACAAACAACGTCGAATATGCAGCCACATCTGTGTCAGGTCCCATATTCAAACGCCACAGAAGTGCGCCAGCCAGAACACCGACCGCGACAATTTCCATCGCGGGACGAAAGACAGTGCGCAAGAAAAAAGATTTTCTTATAAACGAATAATAATCGTCACTCATGTGCGAGATGTCGTCGTACTCGCGCTGTTGGGCTCCCATCGCAAAAATCGGCAGCAACCCATTGCGCATTTGCAACGCACGCGTGGACAGGCTCACCTGTCTGCGCGCGCTTTCGCGGGTGTAAAATTCAAGTCTGCGCGATACTCCGCGCAGCAGCAGAAAAAATGGAACAAAGATGAGAATGAGAACGATAAAAAATTGCGATGCGACAACCAACATCGAAGCGGCGGCGGCGACGACAACAAGCCCGTCCCGCAGTGCGCCTATGGTGCCCTTGCTGACCATCGACTGCATCAGTGTCGTGTCGAGAAGAATTCTGTTTGTCAGCTCATCGGGATTGCGCCGATCCAGAATTCTACCCGAAGTATGAAGGTATGAATTGAGAAAGCCCGCACGCAATGCGTGCGCAACCCGATGTCCGGCGCGTTCGAGCAAATAATTGCTGCCAAAGCTTGTCAGCAGGCGAACAAAACCAATAACCACAAGAGAAGCGGGCACCAGAGTTGTGAGTTCGCGCGGTCCGACGGATGCCAGTGAAGGAAAAAAATCAGCAACCTGCCGCGGGAGAATACTCAGCAGATTTGCTTCTTCGGAACTTACAAAAATAAGCTGAAGCAAAGCTCCGGTTGCAAAACCCAGCGCAACTTCGGTGAGCGCATGCAACGGACTCAGCAACAGTCCAAAAACAACGTCCATGCGTGCCGCCGACCAGATCAGAGAAAACAGCGGATGCCGCCAGAAATCTCCAGACACATTTGCCGTTTGCGGCGGACTCCCGTTCACTGATTCAGCCCCCACTCTTTATCCTCAAGGCGCAGATCGCGCGCCGACTTCCAATGAAAGCGTCGCGCCAAACCGTCGGGGAGATCAGTAAAACAATCAAAAATTGCACGAGCCGCGTTTTGTGCGCTGTCGTGAGGAAAAAGGCTACTCAAGGCGAGCAGGCTCTCACGCATTGCATTTTCCTTTTGTGCAGAATTCAGAATGCTCAGGGCATGACTACTGAGTGTCGCAGCAGTCGCGCTGTCCTGTATAAACTCAGGTACCAGCTCAGTTCCGCCGCACAGATTTTCCAGACTGATATAGGGAAGCCTGACAATACGTTTGGCAATCGCATAGGAAAGCCAGTGCATTTTATACACCACCGAATGCGGAACACCCAAAAGCGCAGTCTCGAGCGCTGCCGTCCCGGAGCACACCCATGCATAGCGGCAGTCCGAAAGAATGTGAATCAAAGGTTTGTTGCAAATGAATTCGATATCCTGACGCGCAGATTCTGCAGAGGCTGCATGCAACGCCTCACCGAGCAGAATTTCCAATCGCGATTGCGAGACCGTCGGTGCGACAGGGACAACCGCCTTGAGATGACCGCCCAAAGCAGAGCGAGTCTTCAAAAATGCTCCGATCATTTCCGGAAAAACGCGTTCAATTTCACCAGTTCTACTGCCGGGTACAATCCCCACACAAACGGGCGCATTTTGCTTCGCAGCACTATTGAGAGCTGGCTTCGCCGACAAATAAGCGCGTACTTCATCACTGAGCGGATTGCCGACAAAACGCGCGTTGACTCCTGCGTGACGCAACAACTTTTCCTCGAAGGGCAAAATACAGGTCACCAGATACGTACAGTCGCGCAAACGCGCGGCGCGTCCCGCACCGTGCGCCCAGACTTTTGGAGGAATGTGGTAGACAACACACGATCCCAGATGAAAAGCATCTTCCATCAGCCTCATGTTGAGACCCGGGTAGTCAATAAGAATTGTAATGTCCGGACGACGGAGACGTAATTCGCTCTGCAGCCTGTGGGCAGCCGCGGACAGGCGCGGATACACCGCCATCACCTCGGCGAATCCCATGGCACTGAGCTCTTCGATGCGCACAACGGGTTCGACGCCCGCTTCTTTCATCAGCCGTCCGGCACTTCCCCAAAGTGATAATTTGAAACCTGCGGCATCGCCGACGCCGCGCAGAGCGCGAGCAAGCAAAGCCCCCTGAGCATCTCCGCTTGCTTCACCTGCCAGAAGACAGACCGACAAATTTTGCAATTCAGATTGTTGCCGAAATGTCGTCATGGTTGCCTCCCACCTCAGGACGGACAACTCCGCGGCGGGCGGACTGAATGAACTCGGCCAGCCGCAGCGCATGCAGATTGTCCAGCAATCCTTGCTGGCGGCAAGCTTCCATGGTTTCCGCCACTGTAGGCAAGGGATTGAGGAAGAATTGTTTGTAAACGGATTTCAGCACGGCCAAATCAGAAGCAGTCAGTCCGCGGCGCTTCATGCCGATGACGTTCATGCCCCGCAAGGTCGCCCGATCGCCCTGAGCCACGCAAAACGTCGGAACATCCTGTACCACAATAGATCCGGCGCCAATCATCGCCATGTCACCGATTCGGCAGAATTGATGTATTCCCGAAATGCCGCCGACAACAACCCCGTTGTGAATTTCTACGTGTCCCGAGAGCTGAACTGAATTGGCAAAAATATTGTCATTGCCAATAATGCAGTCGTGCGCGACGTGGGTGTAGGCCATGAACAGGTTGTTGCTTCCGACAACAGTCTTTCCGCCACCCTGAACCGTACCGGGTTGGAGGGTTGCACACTCGCGGATTTTGTTGCGGTCACCAATCAGAAGAAGTGTCGGCTCGCCTTTGTATTTGAGGTCCTGTGGCGTATGACCGACGCTCGCAAACGGAAAGATTTCATTGTGCTCGCCAATCGTCGTGTGACCTTCGAGAACCACATGCGAGTGCAGTTTTGTTCCGCGCCCGATCTTCACATGAGCCCCGACGGTGCAATAGGGACCGACGAAGACGTCTGGGTCGAGTTGAGCTTCGGGGTGCACAATGGCGGTGGGATGAATGATGACAGACTGAGTCATGGTTGATTTCCTTCGCTAAACCGTTCGCTGGCGGACATACTGTGACTCAGAGCTTGGGTGCCTGAGCCAGAATCGCCGAAAATTTCGCTTCGACGGCAATCTCCCCATCGATTTTTGCAATTCCCGTAAACCAGACAAAAGGCCCGCGATGGCGTTCATATTTCGCATAATAATGGATGACATCGCCCGGAACGACAGGACGGCGAAACTTCACCTCATCGAGTCCGGTCAACATGCACTTCTTTTCAACCTTTGTTCCCTGCCGCTCAAAATTGGCAAAACACATGGCAGCTGCAGTCTGGGCAAGT
Organism: Pseudomonadota bacterium; assembly: GCA_039799905.1. Classification (GTDB taxonomy): domain Bacteria; phylum Bdellovibrionota_B; class Oligoflexia; order Silvanigrellales; family Silvanigrellaceae; genus RFOM01. The sequence goes on from JBDLRP010000041.1 coordinate 107,021, forward strand.
CCCTCAACCAAATAAACACCGGGAACAATCGGCTGACCCGGAAAGTGACCAGCAAGGTAAGACTCTCCGCCCGTCACACATTTCACAGCGTGAATTTCAAGGGTGTCGAAATCGATGGATTGCACCTTGTCGACAAGCAACAGCGGAGGCCGGTGCGGCAAAAGCTCACAGACTTTCAAATAATCCATCAAAGGCTTTTGTGTTTCCATCTCCCGTTCGCTCCCTCATTCAAGACTGAAAAAAATTATTCTTCGGTTGAAGCCAACCGCTTTTTGCGTTTTTCTTCGCGTTCTTTAACGACTTGCGAAAAAACTGCTTCACGCTTCAAAAAATCGCGATTTGGTCGAGCCGGAAATCCAACATAGACTCCGGTCTCGTTGAGACTCCGGGTCACACCAGACTGAGCCAGCACAGTGACCTTGTCGACAATCTTCAAATGACCAGCCACACCCACCTGCCCTGCCAAAGTCACTCGGTCGCCTATTTCCGAGGATCCCGCAATTCCGCATTGGGCAGCGACAAAACAGGCACGGCCGATTTTGACATTGTGTCCGACCTGCACAAGCGAATCGATTTTCGTCTGCGCTCCAATCTGCGTGTTGAGCATGGCGCCTCGGTCCACGGAAGCGTTGCTGCCCAACTCGACATCAGCGGCAAGTTCAACACCACCCACCTGCGGAATCTTGATGTTCTCCAACCCGGAAGGTGCAAAACCGAAACCATCTCCGCCGACAACCGCACCCGGGTTGAGAATACACCGGTCGCCGAGGTGGCATCCTTCCCGCACAACACTGTTTGGATAAAGAATGCAGTCGGCACCGATACTCGATCCACCACCGACAAACGATCCCGCGTAGAGAACCGAGCCCTTTCCGACAACTGCTCCCGGACCAACATAGACGAATGGAAACACAGTGACTGTGGGATCCAGTTGCGCACTCGAGTCGATGTAGGCTTGTCCCGAGACCCCATGAAAACCATGCGCAGGCTTGAAAAAAAACTGCGACACACGGGCAAAAGTTGCATAAGGATCGCGGCACACAAGCAAGACGGAATGCGGGTGATCACGCAATACCTCGGCATGCGCCTCACTGCACAAAATCGCGCCCGCACGGCTGGAGCGCGCGTCGTCGAGATATTTTTCATTGCTGAGGAAGGCGAGCTGATCTGGTTGGGCCGCAGACAAAACTGATAAACCTGTAAAAGGACCGGCATGAGCCGGCCCCTTCGAAGTGAAAACAGTGCAGGAGAATTTCTCGCAGATTTCCGCGAGCGTCAGAGCCATTACTTTTTAACCTTGTGACGTTGATTGTAGAGCGTCACGATATCGGCCGTGATGTCTGAGTTCTGAGCGATGTAAAGCACAGCACCGGCGCCCTTCTCGAACACCAAATCGAAGCTGTTCTTCTTCGCATATTCTTCGACAATTACGGACAACTTCTGGAAAATCTTTTGCGTCTCCTGCATTTCTTTTTGGCGCACTTCCTGATCAAGTGTCACCTGAGCGCGCTGGAATGCCATAAATTTTGCCTGCAGGTCGCGTGCCTTTGAGCCTTTTTCATCTTCCGACAAAACAGCGCGCTTGGCCTCGAAATCATCTTCGAGTTTTTTCAGCTCTTGCTGCTGATTGAGCAGATCCTTCTTTCGCGAGTCAACTTCTTTTTCAATCTTAGCCTTCGCAGCCTTGCCTTCTTCGGTTTGCAGAATGGCAACCTGGAAATCAATCAGAGCAACACGGTTGGCACTCACTCCGGATTTTGCCGCAGGAGCAGCGAGCGCGACACCCGAAGCCGAAAGAGCAACAGCAGATACTGCAAGGACAAGAGCCTGACTCATCGAAAATACTTGCTTTGCGAAAATACGGTTCACAGCGGAATCCTCCAGTAACGATATGGCTGTTGTGCCTGAATCAGCGTGTCAGGCTCGAAACATTATCATTTCCAACGGAAAAGATGAACTCCATGGTACCCAGCTTGCCGCCGCGCTGCAAAGGCCACGCCCACTCAAAGCGGAAGGGTGCAATCGGGGTCTGCCAACGCAAGCCGAAGCCCACGTCATGTTTGAAGTTATCCAATTTCAGGACATCCCTGTCGTCAAGCACGGTTCCCGATTCAAGAAAGCTGACGAGCCGCAAGTTGGCTTCCGGAATCAGCGGGACAAAGTACTCCGCCGCTCCGTAAATGCGCCGGTTTCCACCTGCCATAATGCGGTTGACATCAGTCGCAAACGGGCCGTTGAGAACCTCGATGCGCGGACCGATGGTGTTTTCTTCCTGATAGTAGGCCTTCATGTTGTAAAGCGAACCCAGACTCAATCTCTCCCAATAGGGAATCGTTTTTCCGTTGACCGGATAAACCATGGCTGGCTCCAAGGCGAAGCGGAAGTTGGTCTTGAAATCCTCTCCGATAACCAGTGGCAGGTAGTAGCTCATCGACAGTTCCGCCAAGCCGAACTGATGTGTGCCGCCGAGCAGCTTCAAGGCCAGTGAGTTGGTCGCTGACAACGAAAAGCCTGAGGTCGGCATCAGGAAACTGTCGGTTTTGTCGAAAGTCAGAGATTGTGTGAGTTTTTCGGTGACACCCTGTTTGGTAAACAAACGACCGATCGGCGTGACGTCGTTGCGGATGACACGCTCCACGGAATAACCACCGCTGACGCGAAGGTCTTCGACAACCTCACGTCCGACACTCGTACCAACGCGAAGCACCTTCGAAAAACGCTCCGGCTCAAACGGAATCGGTTGCGACAGCTCGTAATCGTAAGCGGCAAAACCGGTCAGGCTCCATGGACCATCGTTGATGCTGGGCTCGGTCAGATTGACATTCAGGCTGTAGCTACCGGTTGGCTGGAAGTTAAGCGACAAACCAGCGTTCCAGCCCTTTCCGAGAAGGTTTGCCTCAGAATAAGAACCTTGAGCGAAGAAATTGATTTTGCGATTTTTATCCGACGGCGATGCGCCCAGCGACGCAGAAAGAGTTCCGGTCGACTTTTCCTTCACCTTGATTCTCAGATCCATGCGGTTGTTACGCACGTCGGGCTCACGCAGGATTTGCACTTCCTGAAAATAACCGAGCCGCTCGATCGAGGCTTTGCTTTTTTCGAGCCTAGTCGCGTGAAAGAGTTCTCCTTCGGCAACTTTCATATTTCTGCGTATGACGTTGTCGCGGGTCTTGGCATTGCCCTCGACGACGATATTGCGGAAGTAAACCTTCTCGCCCTTGGTGATGGCGAATTCGATGCTGATCTGCTTTGTCTCGCGGTTGGCCTCGGTCTTTGGAAGGATGTCGGCAAAGGCATAGCCGTGATCGCCATAGAGATCGGTGAGCATACGCAAGTCATTTTGGAATTGAGAAATGCGGAACCACTTTCCGGATTTCATCTGGAACTTCTCAATGAGTTCTTGCTCGGAATAAAGAGCCTCGCCGCTTGGGTTCTGCAGCAGCTCACCGCTGATCTTGACAGTCCCGACCTGAAAGCGCTCACCCTCTTCGACGTTGAAACTCACATCGACAGTCTGCCGGCCAATGTCCAGACGCGACTGTGGTGTTGAAACGTTCACCTCCGCGAATCCGCTGTCACGGTATATATACGAGAGGAATTCTTTATCGCGGTTGATGAACTCGTCTTTGAAAGCGCCTGCGCTTGTCAGCCACGAAGACCAGCGTTTCTCGCGTGTCGCCATATTGTTCTTCAATTCCGTGTCAGAAAAGTGCGCATTTCCGAGCAAATTCACATGCGCAACCCAGACAGGATTGTTCTCAACGACTTGATAAACCAGCACAACCTCGCCGGTATCCTGCGGCTCGATGGTGTACGAAGCACGCGCAAGGTAATAACCCTTTTCGACGTAGCTTTGCTCGATCATGCGCAGGTCTGCGGTCATCTTACGTTCATCAAGAATGGTGAATTTTTTAACCTGCAGCTTATCAGAGAGGCTTGTTGAAGAGATGGCATCGAAGCCGACGAATTTAATTTCTCGTACGCTCGGCTTTTCATCAACCACAACGGTAAGAACTACGCCGTTGGGCCGTGTTTGTGCATCGATTCTCACGTTCTCAAAATAGCCGCTGTTGAAAATGCTGCGAACGTCTTCGCTAATCTCACTTTGATTGAGCGAACCGCCAATCTTGGAATCCATGAGACCAAGAATCGCATCAGGCTGCACCGCATTGCTGCCCTTGATCTGAATGTCGATTATTTTTTGCTGGGCATCGGAACCCAGCGCAGCCGAATGCCTGTCCGCCGCAAACACACCGAGCAGGACGGTGAAATTCAAAATCATGGCGGGCCATAAGCGCCTGAACCTTAAGGTCATAGAACGAACACCCTTCTGTATTGGCAAGCGCGCCGACTATTTATCATTGGCGGCAAATTTGCAAATTCTCACAGGGTTGCCGCAACAAAACTCAAAACGCGCGAACCGCGAAATCACCATCGCTCATCAACGCGTTGAGTCGCCAATAATGCGTCCGTCGCGCATTTCGATGCGACGCGGTAAAGAGTGTGCGAATTCCTGATTGTGGGTCACAACCATCAAGGTTGTTTTCAAATCGCGGTTTAATTCAGCAAAAAGCTGGTGAATGTTTGCCGCATTTCGACTGTCGAGGTTTCCAGAAGGTTCGTCTGCCAGCACAAGGACCGGCTGATTGATCAGTGCTCGTGCAATTGCCACGCGTTGCTGCTCTCCTCCGCTCAATTGACCCGGAAAATGCCCGCTGCGTTTTCCAAGACCAACCCGATCAAGAAGAGACTCAGCCCTTTTGTAGGTTATTGTCGCATCACCTCCTGCAATGAGGCCGGGCATGACAACATTTTCCAGCGCACTAAATTCAGGCAAAAGGTTGTTGTGCTGAAAAACAAATCCAATATGCCGGTTGCGGAAGTAGCTGACCTCACGGTCGCTGCCTTGAAACGGATCCATCCCCCCGACTCGGACACTGCCTGAACTCGGGGAATCCAATGCGCCGACGATATGCAGCAGGGTGCTCTTGCCAGAGCCGCTCTCTCCCACGATGGCAACACACTCACCGGCAGACACCGAAAACGAAACTCCTCCGAGCGCCTCAAGCTGAAGTTCACCCATGCGGTATATTTTCTGCAGGTCGCGCACTTCAACGGCCAATTCGGTCATCTTTTCATCCTTCACTCAGACAATCTCAAACCGCACGATCAGAAAGTGTTTCCACCGGATCAATACGCATCACTTCAACAGCAGGCCATACCGAAGCGATGACAGAAAGAATCACGCTGCCAACACTGACCATCAACAAATCAGGCCACGAGATCAAAACCGGCAGCCCACGCCCGGAATAGGCATCCTGCAGAACAGGCAACGGCATTTTCGAAACAAATTGGAGAACGATCAGACCAACAGACAAACCCAGTGCAACTCCCAAAATCCCGATACTGCCACCCTTGAAAAGGTACAACAGACCGAGGTCAGTCCGACGCAGCCCTATGGAGCGAAGAATCGCCATTTCTCGCGATTTGCGCCGCACCGCAAGCACAAGTGTGATCGTGATGCTGAAACAGCCAACGAGAATGACCATGTACAACACAAAAGACATTCCCCAGCGCTCCAAGCGCAGGGCTTTGAGGAGCGCCTTGTTGGACTCCGTCCACGGTTTCGCGCGGAGTTTCTCCGCACCGAGAGCCGCATCTATTTTCTTGGCAATTCGCTCAGCATCAAGCGGCTCTTTGAGTGCGACTTGAATCCCGGACCATTCATTTTCAGCGTCGATGAACTTTTGCACGACCTGCATGCGGGTGAACACGACTTTTGAATCATGCGTCACCGAACCGGTTTTGAACGACGTCAGAACAACAACCGGCTGCTGTGTGGGAGCAAATCCGCCGATCCCCTCATCAGGTTGCGTAGACACCATCGTCAGTCGCTGACCGACGTCAGAATCGATTGCCTCAAGCAGAGTTTCACCGGCAATCATGGCCGGAAAACGGCCGCCAGAATGATACGTATCATCATCAGGTTCAACATCATCTTTGAGATCGGCGAGAGTTTTCTCTGACGAAGATAAGTAGCCTGCGAACCCCATCGCGTCGTCGGCTGTGCCGACATCAACTCCCCACAGCAAAGCTGTGATTGGCTTTCTGCCGGACTGCAGAATGACGTCTGTTTTCACAAATGGCGAAACGGCAACAATGTCGTCCGACAAAGCGCGAATGCGGCTGAGCAGTTGCGGATCGCTAGGAATACGCCCGAACCCTTCGCGCACAACGATTTCCAAATGAGGTTCGACGACCAGCAGGCGCTTTTTAAGACCATGAACAAAGCCGCCCATGACACTCAGGATCACCGTAAATGCGCACACGCCGACGGCGATTCCGGCCATCGGCAGAGCAACGCCAAGGGTCGCCTGCGTCTTGCGCCTGCGTCCCCACCAAGAAGACAACAGATATCGCTTCAGGAGAAAAAGCACGGCACCCCGACCAGACACTGCCGGCAGATCAGTTCGCACTTGGGGCACTCTCCAAAAGTTTCTGCAATCCAGAGACAAGGGCAGTGGCGGATGCGTAAATATCTGCAGGAGTGGCGTCATCGAACATATAAGCGGGTGCACTGACCAATCGGTGCAAGTGGTCGACACATGCTTCGCCAGCACGGGTGGCAGAATGCGCAGCCCCCCAACTTTCAATCGCACGCACTGCATTTTGTGCGGAACCATCGCCGAGCGTCAGCTTGGCGCCCTTCAGCTGTCGCTCACGGCACAGAAGGGCCAAGACAACAGGAGCAATACAGAGCGCCGCAAGTGGTTTTTTTGCATCCAAAAAAGGCAGTAATGCCACCTTAACATCGCTCTCGAGCTTTGCATCCGCACCAGCAAATGCAAAATTACACAAATTCTTAGCAGCACCAAAACCACCTGCGAGCAAAACCGCTGCGTAATTTTCACTCTTGAGCTGTTCGATACTGCGCACATGACCCCGCGCAATGCGCGCAGCTTCATGCAACTGATTGCGACTTTCATGAGCAATCTCTTGCCCCGTCAGATGATCAATGACGTGGTGAAGCTTGCGATCGGGGGCAAAACAATCAAAAGCGATCCCCTTTTGACTGAGCGCAATGAACAAACTGACAGCTTCCGTGATTTCACTGCCGTCTTTCGCGCCACAACCGCACAGAACGACGGCAACCCGAGCGGAATTGCGATGGTCCGGATGAAGAGCGTTCATAATATTCACCCCTTAGTGTTGCACGGATGGAGGAGGCCTGAATGTTCACCAACAGACTGTCCGACCCTTCCGTAAGCGGAACCCACAGGTTATAGACCCTTGACGACAGTGTCATCAAGAGGATGAGTCCATGCCTTTTCGTTCGCCTAATGAGCTTCATCTGCGCTCGGCAACCCGCCGTGAGGACATCACCGCGCGCGGAGCCCGCCTTTTTGGTGTCAGTTGTGAGCAATTCACCAACTGGCGATGGCAAATGAAAAATCAGCTGAGCTCGGCCGACGACGCCCTCAAAGTGATGCAGCTGTCAGCGTCGGAACGTGAGGCTTTCGAAGCGCTGCGTGAATCCTTTCAGGCAGGTATTACTCCCTATTATCTGGCGCTCATGAATCTAGAAAATGAGTTTGATCCGGTCCGCCTGCAAGCAATGCCACGGCTTGAGGAACTCGGCGACCGCATCGGAGTAGCAGATCCTTTGCAGGAAGTGGGCAACTCACCGGTCAAGGAAGTTGTGCACGTTTATCCGGATCGGGTGGCATTCTGCGTTGCACAGCTGTGTCCGGTCTATTGCCGTTATTGTTTCAGAAAGAGGCGCGATGAAGAGGTCGGCCTGCACTTTAATCCCAAGATCGTTGATCAGGGACTTGAATACATCGCCAGCCAGCCGCGGATCCGTGATGTCTTAATTACTGGCGGAGATCCGCTGGTTGCTCAGGATGGCACACTGGAAAACCTTTTGCGCCGCCTGCGCGAGATTCCGCATGTTGAAATAGTCCGAATCGGCACACGCGTACCGGTGACACTGCCCTACCGCATCACCGAAGAGCTGGCCGACATGCTGGCACAATTTCATCCGCTCTGGATCAACACACATTTCAATTGTCCGGAGGAACTGACCCCTGAGGCCGCTGCCGCAATCGACACTCTGCTGAGTCGCGGCATTCCGGTGGGCAATCAGAGCGTTTTGCTGGCCGGCGTCAACGACACGGGCGAGCGTCTTAAATCGATGCTCGAGGGTTTGGTCAAAATGCGCGTGCGGCCTTATTATCTTTATCAGGCACAGACTGTTGAAGGAACCGCCCACCTGCGCGTGCCCATCGAAAAAGGCTTGGATCTGATGCGCAGTCTGCGCGGCAACACCACCGGTTTTGCGATCCCGCAATATGTGCTCGACACTCCGAGTGGAAAAATCCCAATCTCTCCGAATCACGTTCTGGGCCGTGCCGACGACGATGTTGTCTTGCTGGATCTTAAAAACAAAGCTTGGCGTGAGGCCAATCCATTGGCCGGATACGTCAGTCCTGTTCCTCTGCATTCACCGGAACTCTAGGACTACGCTCGGGGCGCAGCAGGCCTTCCGGTTTCTCAGGACGATCCGACAACTTCCTCTTAAAATATTTCACGTTCGCGTATTTGTAGAATCTGCGTAAAACGTCACGATATTCTGAGCGGCGGGTGAGCGCGTCCAATTCGCCGGAAAGAAATAACATGACAGAAATCCGAGCGAGGAAATCTTCCTGACGGTCAATCAGAAACGCCGACTTTCCGTTTTGATTGAGCAGCAGAAGAGACGTCTGATGGAGTCCCCAGACGAACAACCAATGCGCGCGCGGAAAATCCTGACTGATGCGCAGGCGCATCGCTTCAAGCTCAAGTTCTCCGGCCGAAGCCTGAGAAGCAAAAGCCCGAGCGTATGAATTCCATTCACGCTGCATTGGTTGGTAAGGACTGATCACTTCTGCATGGGCGTTAATAAATTGCAGCAGATCGGAGTGTGCAACGCCACGCGGCAGCGGAAGCCGGGCGACACTCTGACGTGCCGGCATCTTTGGTTTTTGCCGCGGAAGATTCTCCGCTTCGGCAGCCGCCTTTACCTCGGGAGTCACTGTCACGTCGGGTGTCGCCGCAGCTCCAGGAGTGCCTATCAATGCGGGGGGCGCTGCTATTTCAGGAGTCGCCTTAGCACCATCGGACGGAGCATCCTCGCCCACAATTCGTTCAATCACCTCGTCCTTTTCTTGAGGGCTGACCGACTTGCAAGCCGACAAAACAATCGCGACTGTCAGCATCGAGACGCAAGACAGCCCAAGGCGGCGAAAATCATTAACGCGCAGCAAAGGGTAGAGCATCAACAGAAGTTCCCATGGAAATTTGCAGTCCCGTGCGCAACCGCAACTGCACAGGCCAAGCTGCATGCACCCCTGCGAATGCTTCAAATCTAAAAAGTGAACTGCAATCAGCGCCAAAACCAAGCTGCAGACCAACCCCCGGAAGGTTGAGTGCCGTCTTGGAAGCTGTGTCGGAGCGGGGAATCACCGCAGCGCCGGCCGTTCTCTCGGCAGTGATGATCCGTACGGGCGTGTAAGCCACTGCAGCTGACCACTGCCACGCAAACAGACCCTCTGAAAAATCGGGTATCTTCATGAATGACGCTGACAAACCCAATTCACTCGCGCTGAAATCAGCGTATCCGTCACCTACAAAAAACGGATCATTCAATTTGGCAAATTGCCCGCCGTTGTAGAAAAAGGCTTTGGGCCCGAGCGAGTATCTCATACCGCCCGTGCTCCAGTCTGGATGGGTCAGCTCGAAGCCAACCGACCATGATCCATCAGCCAGCGTCGAAGTGTCACGCGGTGAACGCAGGGCACGCCAGCGCGCGGCATCCGCGCTCCACCACAACAGATAAGCCTTTTTGACCTTTTGCTGATTTTGAATCAGCTGCTCTTTCAGACGCTCAACTGGCAACACCACTGTTTCTGAAGGTGGCGATGATTTTGGGGAAAAGGTGCCAGCTGCTGGTTTTGAATCAATCACACCAGCACGTTCAAGCCTCTGTTTTCGTTCTGCATCGCTCTCACGCCGCCATTCGACGGCGGGTGGTGGCAATGAATCTGGTGATTGCGGCAAAACGACACCCCCAAGCCTTTAAGCTAACCCAGCCAGCGAGAAACTGCAGCTCGACAAAATTCAGACAGCATTTCACCAAATCGACATTGGGCATTTGCAATCCCTGACGCACAATAAAAGTGCATCAAAGGGAGCGCGGGTGAGCCTTCTAATCTCTGACATAGCCATCACACAGGAATTAGGTCTGATTGCGGCTGTCGCGTCCGCAGTCGGGCTGTATCTTGCAATTGCGCTGCAAACCTCAAAACGAAGAAGAAATTCAAATCATGCTGCCGCGCATGCCTTGCGTGATTCTCAACAGAGCGAACTCGCCTGGGATGACCGTCAAGCCCTCTTCTGGCGCCATTCACTAGGCACTCTGAGCTCGACTTCCGACCTGTTTTTTATTTCGGCATTCTCGGCAGAGCTCCTGCAAAAACGCACTCAGAATGCTTTGGTGACCCAGAGGGAAAGTAAAATATGTGTGTCCCGCTCCGCACAGGACAGTGAAAAACTTATTCATCCTCTGATAAAGAAAATCGAATCACGGCTACGGAGGGCAGAGCTGCGGCCGAGACCCCGTCTGAGGATCTTCAGACAAACCATGCCGTTTCCGCTTTTCTCCTCAACACGCCCCGATATTGAATTGAGTACCTATGTACTCAACTTTCTCGATGCGTGCATCGACTTGTCGATGTCATGCGACACTCAGGTCAACTTTAATTTCAAGACCGATAACGATGGAATCTGCATCGCGGCAGAGTGGAAAAAGAATCAGCTGATCGCCGATGCCACAGCGCAAATCGAATTGCTGGACAACATGCGGCTGACCATGAGCGGCGACATGGTGAAGTGGGAATATCAGATTTTCGACAGCGGCTCTGCGCTGAACACCGAGGCTCCGCTGGACGAAGCCATCTCAGCATAAGACTGCGTCAGACCTTACTTCTTCGACTTTTTGGAAGTTCTTTGGATCTTCTTACGCAGGTTCTCGCTCGTCACAGCGTTCTCACGGAACGGTGCCGTGTGGGCAGATGAGCCGTAGATACCTTTGTCGTATTGTGGAGCCAGCCACGGATACACCTCGTCCTCGCGGTCGAGAACACCGTAGGTTTTGGCGCTGATGAGCTCGCTGCTGTTTTCGGGCTCAGCAGATTGTTGACTCGACACGCACGCCGGAATGAGCTGAGCGGTCAGTGCAAAAAAGATAAGAAATTTTCTTTTGGTCATAACACACGCTCTCCGAATCGGGCCGTGCCTCCAAACGAGAAGGCCCCCGCGAAGAGGAGCAAGTCCCGAGCCAGCAATACGATCGCTGGAATCACTGGGAGTTTTTGGGACTTTGAATCCATATTTGTATAAAAACTAAACAATCCATGCCGATTTTTTAAACAGAGCAAATAGACATAATATCGTCGGATGCAGTTCTTGAGTCACTTGCTGGCAAAGATTAAATTCGGGGAATATACCGACAATATCTTCGGCTTAATTGAAATGAATGTAACGTCGAAAAGATACGCAGACCTTGGTGTTACAGAGGCTCATGAAGGACGAAAAGAAACATCTCACCATTCAGGAGCTGGCAGGAATTGTCGGCGTTTCGACCTCGGCGTTGAGGGCTTGGGAACGTCGTTATGCCATATTTTCACCCGAAAGAACCCGCGGCGGACACAGACTCTACACCCAAGAAGACCTCAAACTGTTTTGGTTTGTCACACATCTGCGCGGACAGGGTCACGACCTGCGAAAAATTTCCACGCAGGGACGTGACGACCTTCTCAAACAGGCGCAGTCGTTTTTCGAATTGAAGGCCCCTCCCAAAGCCGAAAACACAGACAAACCGGATGGAGTGCTGCCCGCCCCTTTTGAAGCCATTCTGACTGCCCTGCGAAAAGACAACATGGAAGCTGCGATCCGTGCCCTCGAACAGGTCTATGCACTTTCCGAAAGTGCACTGGCATTCGCCGACAGTGCGCTCGATTTGATGGTTCAGGTTGGCGATTACTGGCATCGAGGCGAAATTACTGTCGCGGCAGAACACGCTCTGACCTCGCGCTTGAAACACATGCTCTTAGGGCTTTTTTATCTGAACGATTCAATGAGCGCCGACGATGAAATGCCATTGGCGGTATGTGCCACTCTTCCGCACGAATTGCATGAGCTCGGCCTTCTGCGGGTTGCACTGTACCTCAAGACTTGGGGTTTCCGCGTCACGTATCTGGGTGCCAACACACCGGTCGCAGACCTTGAGGAGTACTGTGCGCGCAGGCAACCAACACTTGTCGTTGTCAGTTGTGCATCTTCACTGAACGTAACGAGCATGCTTTTGTCGTTTCAAAAGTTGAGCCTTCTTGTTGCCCCGCATGCACCGGTTGTGGTCGGCGGATCAGGCGTCGGAGTGATTGCCCAAAATCATCCGGACGTCAGGAATCTCATACTGCTGCGCAAACTCGACGACCTCGAAAAAGTAGTCAGGTTGTCGCACAAAAATCGCAGCATGCCGGCGATGGAACGATTCAAGCTCATTAAAGATGAATTGGTGAGCTGAATTCCGCAATCGAAAGCGAAACGCGGATATTTGTCCGCCCCAAGCGCAAAACATCGCCCTGATTTAATTTTTTCTGCCCTGCGAGTTTCTCCTCATTGACGAATGTTCCATTGGCGGACCCGAGGTCCTCGACCTGAACATCGCCATCGGCAGTCACCTTCAGTTTTGCGTGTTTTCTGGATGCCTCTTCATCTTCAGCGAGAAGTGGAACAGGACCAGCACGTCCGAGCACCAGCTCAACCACAGGAACAACATGTGTGGCGAGGCGCCCGTCGCGGGATTCGATTGTCAGTTTGATTTGCACGTCGCTTGAACACAACTCGGCTTCTTTTTGAATCAATTCGGAGATCTGCTGTGAAAACTGGCTGCGCTCCTCCTCGGAAATTCTCTTGCACCACGTTTTCACCAAGGTCATGGGATCGGCTGCTTCGGCTCCGGAAGGCCATTCGATGACACGAAAGTTGACCGCACCGATACGCAATGAGTCGCCTGAACGGAGGCGATTGCGATCGACCCGCTGGCCATTGAGAAAAGTTCCGTTGCGACTGGCATGGTCGACAACAATGAGCTCGCCCGCATTCAATTGAACAGAACAATGCTTGCCCGAAACCTCCGTGTCTTCGATTAGCAAATCGCCCACCGAACGACCAATGATGAGAGAACTCGAAGACATTGGCAGGATCTCTCCGGCCCGTTGTCCTTCCATGATTTGAAGAGCAAATGGCATTAACGGTTCCTTCATCCGCAAACTTTGGTTCAAAGCATCCCTTGAAACGACGCCCTGCTCGGCTATTATATCGCAGCGCAAACTCAACTGCGGCAGCAGCGGCGTCATAGATTCTTCCCCAGCTTTGGGAACGACGCTTTGCCCGCCATTTATGATTCGGAGTGCATGGTATGGAACAAGTCACATCACTCTTCGGGCTTCTCACACTCTCGTTGGGCAACGCGGCTCTCGTGGGACTCGGGCTCATGCCTGAGCCAGAATCCGGAACCACCGCCAAGAACCTTGACCTTGCCGCTCACAACATCGAACTGCTGACCATGCTTCAGGAGAAAACAAGGGGCAACCTGTCATCCGAAGAAAAACATTTGCTTGAAGGGCTGCTCTACGACCTCAGACTCAAGTACATTGAAGGTCAGAAAAAGGCGTGATAGGTTGAGGCAGAGAGAAAAACTGCAGAGTCGGCCGCTTTTTTAAGCAGGTCGATTCTTTTTTAGTGAATTGAGATGAAGGGCATTCCAATGACAACCCCTATTCCTATTACTCCCGCTGGTCTTGAAAAGATTAAAGAGGAGCTCAAGCGTCTCAAGACTGTCGACCGCCCATCGATCATTTCAGAAATTGCCGATGCGAGAGCCCTCGGCGATTTGTCTGAAAATGCCGAGTACCACTCGGCACGCGAACGGCAGAGCTTCATTGAAGGGCGCATTATGGAACTTGAAGACAAGTTGACGCGTCTGCAGGTCATCCAAATTGATCCCGGCACACTCGACAAAGTAGTTTTCGGGGCGTCAGTGCGTCTGCGTGACGTCAGCGAAAACGCAAAGCCAGAAGAAAAAACATACAAAATCGTCGGAGACCTTGAGGCCGACCTTAAGATGAACGCGATTTCGATTTCCAGCCCGCTGGCTGTATCGCTCATCAACAAAAAAGTCGGAGAAATCGTTACCGTCAATCTGCCGCGCGGCGAAAAAGAATACGAAATCATCAAGATTTACGTTGAGGCATCTGCACCAAATTAAAACGGATGGCACAGTATCCGTTTTAATTTTCTCCCTGCACACCCGTCAGTGCTTCCGTGACTTGACGGGTTATTCCAACCGCAAGAAACCACCCCTCGTGCCTCAGCAGCGGATACGCGACTGACTCTGTTCCGACAGCCGACTGTTCTCCCACCAACTGGTCTGCGGCCAGCCGCCATCCGGCAATCACCGCGAGGGCGTTTTTCCTCTGAAGGCCGACCTCCAGTTGTGCGCTCAACGACAGTTGATCGGGAACTGCGCCCTCGAACTCCGCTTGAGTCTGTGAAACCTTCCACTTGAAATACGGATACCAGACAGCCCCGAATTCACCGATGAGCAACAAACGCGCGTCAGTGCCGATGTTCTGGACTATCCCAGCCGAAAGCGGCGGCAAAATGACGGCAAACTTGGGCTCGAAGCCATCCCGCGATGTTCGGTCGAGAATGCCGTGGAAAGACGTGCCAAGCGTCAGCCCTGTCCACTGAAACAACTGAAAATGGTAACCGTAGCTCACACTCGAGAGAAAATTGAAACGCTCCGTCGTCAAAGGCTTTTCCAACGGCTCCAAATTCAGCGTCCAGCGAGATTGCTGGATGCCTGCGGCGACAGTTATATTGTGACCGGGTCGAAACGAACCCCTGTACCCGCCGCCGCTTGTCTGGGCGAACGCAGGGAAACAAATGAAGGCTGCTGATAACATGAATATTCGCCGCATGAATTTTTTCCTTTGGTATCTTGTTATCGCAGCACCATTTCATCTGCTCGGCCTTCAGTTTTATTTCTCTTCAAAAGGAACGCTTTTGTCGAGTGCCATTGCCGCCGCCTTTGGCGCTCTGTTGATACCAGCGGGCTACAAGCACACAGGCCTGCAGCCTACATTGACATTGATCTCGCCCTTTTTACTGATTGCCTGCTTCTACCTTTCGTTCCCGACCCACCAGACAATGCTTTTTGGTCTGGCGGTTATCAGCCTGTCGGCCGGACTGCAGATTGTCACCCAGACAAAACACACCGTCATGGGCGGAGGACGCGGCGAGTTGTCGCTGATCCTGAAGTCAGCTGCAGACCCGCTGTTACTTAAAAACTATCAGCTCGCATGCAAGGCGTGGGCTGCGGCTGGCATTGTCACAGTTCTTGTCTCATCTGCCATCGCCTCACAGTGGACCGCATTTCTCTTGCCCGCGGCAATTGCGGTCATCCTTTCTTCAGTGATAAATTCTCCGCATGCCAAGGAGAACCGATGAAAAGCATTCCAGATGAGCTGAAAAAGCTTCAAGAGTCGCTGTCAGATGTTGCCCGCATCGGACAGCAGGAAGTGATACGCGGAGTAGAAGTTGCCAAACGCCAGCTTTCCAAAATGCAGCAACTCAACCGGCGCAAGGAACTCTTCGCTGAACTGGGCCGATCGTTTTATGACTGGCACGAGGATGGACTGCCCGAACCCCTTCGCAAAATCATCAGCGAGACCGAACTCTCGGAGATCATCACCGAGATCCGCGAAATCGATGAACAACTCAGTCAACTTGACAGCACTCCATGATTGCAGATTCCGGCAAACGGCACATATACTTTACGATATTTCTGATTCTCGCAGTCATTTTCAGTCTGCTTTTTCTGCGTATCGTGATTGGTCCTTTTCTGCTTGCACTCGTTCTCTCGTGGCTTTTCAATCCAACAATCGAGCGACTCGAAAAACGCGGTGCACGCCGCACCTTTGTCGTGCTTTTTGTGTTGTCAATTATCATTACTCTCTTGTCGATTGCCGTGTGGTACATACTTCCGCTGGTCATGCACCAGCTCGAGCAGGTGATCAAAACACTACCGCGCGCCAAACTTCACCTCGAACAAACCCTGTTGCCCAAATTGAAGCAAACGCTCACTCAATATGTCGGTCAATCGCGCCAGCTCGACAATCTGCAGACCGTGATGAAAAACTATGAGCTGTCGCCCGATCTTATTCTTGAGACACTGTCGTTTTCACGCATCATCGACAACACCAGAATTGTTGCCGGCTGGGCTCTGGCGCTGATCCTCTCACCCATCTTTGCTTTCTTCCTGATGCGGGATTTTCGCAGACTGGTGCAAAAAGGTGTGCGGCTGATTCCGTTGGATCTCAGGCAGAGCGCTCGCACCTTCACTCTTCAGGTCGACCGCACGCTGCGCGCAGTGGTGCGCGGACAGCTGCTTGTGATTTCGCTTCTATCGACGCTCTACGCAGCCGCCTTTGCGATCGCCGGACTGCCCGGTGGAGTCGCGGTCGGAGTTCTGACGGGCATCGCACGGATCATTCCTTATCTGGACATCGTCGTCGGTGGCACACTGTCATTCCTCATCATCATCGCGAACAATTCGCCCACCTCGGTGATCGTCGGAGTGCTTATCTGCTTTGCCCTCATTCAGCTGCTCGATGCGCTTTTGCTGACTCCAAAAATCATGGGCCAGTTTTCCGGATTGCATCCATTCATCATCATCATCTCAGTGTTGTGCTTTGGCGACTGGTTCGGCGTCTATGGAGTCATCCTTGCCATACCGCTTGCAGCATTCGGACGGGTGGCTTTGCTGCATCTTTTGGATGCATACCGCTCGTCGCAATTCTATCGCGGCACCAGAAATGAAGTTCCGTCTGCAGAAATGCTCCCGAGGTATGAGGATTGAACAACAGCCTTCCGACAACCTGGAATCATCTTTTTGTGCAATACTCAGAGCATGCCTGGGACTCGCTGTTTCGTTTCTCGGTGAGCCTTTGTAAAGACGAGAATGAAGCCGAGGACCTCGTTCAACAGACGTTGCTCAAAGGCTTGCAGGCACTCCCAACCTTTTTCAAAAACAATTATGCAGCAGAGACGGTTGAAGATGCGGTGTCGTCTGCAGGCAGGCAGGGAGATTCCGAACTGCGCGCCCATCTGCTCAATTGGCTGCTCAAGATATGTCGAAATGTTTTTCTCGATTCTCGCGGTCGGGCTCATCGAAAATACAGTCACTTTTCGCTCGACGATTGGCAGGAAGAAGACAACCAAGACGCAACGGGACAAACTGTTTCATCTGCCGCAGCAAGCCAGCACCCGACTGAACTCAACCTGAGCGATGCAGAAAATGCATTTTTTAAGGACGCGCTTGATGATGACTGGAAAGAGCGATTCGAGCACTTGAATGCGCGACAACGAAGCATTATCTATCTCGCAGCTGAAGATTATAGTTATAAGGAAATCGCTCAGTTACTGGAAATCCCCATCGGCACCGTCATGAGTACGCTCAGCCGTGCAATAGCCAAGCTCAAAAAACCGGCAGCAACCTAATTCTGGCGGAATAAATCGACCCGTTCAGTCGTAGTCTCTTTAGTAGTTACCGAGGCTGTCCGTCATGACCACAGACAACAAACAAAACCAACAAAGCCGTGCTTGGAAGAGCCAAGTGTCTGCTTTTTATGGTGAAAAGTCTGTGCGTCCGGCATTTCGCGACTCACTTCGGGAGACTCTGCTCAACACACCCGTCTTCGCGGCAGAGCCTGAACCGAAAGCCAGCTTATCGGCCGCGCCAGCGCGAAACTGGTGGCCGGCAATTTTACTCAGTTCGTTGGTGAGCGCGGCAGTAGCCGCGTCGGTCACGTTTCTGTTGGTGGCAACTCCATTCGATGACCCTGCTGATCCCATTGCGGAATTGACTCAGCTGCCGGGTCCGAGGGTTTATCCGCCGGATTTCGACCTCGAGGGTGACTCACTGGCGATGCAAGACATCGTGTTCGACCTTTTTGCAGACAAAGACTTCTTTGTTTCAAAACTGCCGGCACAGGTTTTGGCTGAGTACAAACCCAGCGAAGGACGTTTTTTCTCGTGGGATGGTGAGCCGGCCGTGAGCATCCAGATGAACAAGAGCAATCCGCAAGAGCTGGCGAAGCTCAATCCGGATCCGGCAACATTGTTCATCGTCAAACTGTCGGAAAAATCGCAACGCAAGTTTCCCAAAGAAAAAACGACACGAAAATTGGCCGGTAAAGCTGGCAAAATGCACAAAGTTAAAATCTGGCGTGAGGGCAAGTATGGCTACGCCATGGTTCAGTCTGTCGCTGTCACCGAAAGCACACCCTGACCTCTTGAGCTGATACTGGCACACATTCAGCTCTGAACGCTCACAACAATAATCAAACTCTTTTATACTTGCTGAAATCGGCGAGCATATGAATCTGCCCCAACAGCGTTCTGCGGAAATCCTGCAAATCCAGACTTTCGTTCTCGGAATGCGCGTTGGTGTATGGATCTTCGACGCCGACCAAAATTGCCGGAATTCCGCCGAGCTCCTCCGACAACGGCTGCACGAACGGGATGCTTGCGCCACAACCGATGAACTGTGTGCTGCGTCCGTAACCTTTTTCCAACGAACGCGCGGCAATCTGATAGGCTGGTTCGTTGAGATCGTTCACACACCACCAGTTGCTTGCAGACTGAGGATGCAGCTTCAACTTAAATCCTGCCGGAACGTGTTGCCGCAAATGCGATTCGAGCGCGGCGAGAACCTTTTCGGGCTTCATGTCGGGTACAATGCGAATCGACACCCTTGCCCACGCTCCATCCTGAATGACGTTGCTGACGAGCTTACGACTTCCGCTTTGAATCGCGTTGACGCTCAACGCAGGCGCACGCCACAACGCTTCCGCAAATCCTGATTCGGGAACGACAAAAGGCAGGTCCTCAATCAAGCCGGTTGCACGGCGGGCGAGTTCGGCCATGCGCAACGATTCGAAACTTTTCTTTTCTGCAGAGCTTAAAGGGCGAACATCATCATAAATGCCGCTGATAGCCATGCGTCCCGAGGCGTCGGTCAAAGTACCCAGCAATTTACTCAAAGCAAGAACGGGATCTGGAAGAATCCCTCCCCAGAGGCCGGAGTGAACAGGATGCGAAAGTGCCTCAAGCTCAACATCCAAAGCCACCAGACCGCGCAGGGCGGTGGTTACACTCGGTATGCCGGAATCGATGTTCGCGCAGTCGGTCAGAATCATCGCGTCGGCATCGAGAATATGACGGTAGCGCCTGACAAACTCCGCGAGATGGTGGCTGCCGGTTTCTTCTTCTCCCTCAATCAAAACTTTCACATTGACCGGAAGCTCACCTGATGTTTTCAAAAACGATGCGATGGCGGCCACATGAGCAAGTATTCCCGCTTTATCGTCGGCTGCACCACGTCCATACAGACGTCCCTGCGCAACGGTCGGAGTAAAGGGCTGTGACTTCCATTTTTCATCTCGCCCTGGCGGTTGCACGTCGTGATGCGCATAGAGAAGAAGCGTTGGTGCGTCTTTCTTGTGGACCCATTCACCGTAGACGTAGGGATGAACGTCGCCGAACGACAACAGCTCGACCTTGTCGAGACCGGCGTGGCGCAGCGACTCGGCGGTGGCCTCGGCACTCAATTTAAGTTGGCGGGGGTCAAAACCATCCAAGCTAACACTCGGAATTTTGACCAGAGTTTCGAGTTCCGACAGCCATCCGGACATATGTTTTTCACAATAATCCAGCGCTTTTTCCGTCGCTTCGGATGGAGCCGTCACGTACAGGGGCTCACCTTTTTCATTGCGGCAGCCACACGTCGGACCATGTTTATGCTGACTGTTCATTGCAGGTTCCTCACTGTCGGATGACTTCCCATGCCGCGTTCACTTGTTGAATCGCATCGGCGCCGAGTTGTGCGTTGTGATCCGGATGACAAAACTTGACCATTTGGATGTAGCATTGCCTTCTTTCGGTATCGGTCATTCCCAATTCTACGCCCAATAGCTGCCGTGCCCATTCAGGGCTTCCCACTGGCCAGAATGAAGCTTTGTGCAGGCGAGCCTGAAAGGTCTCCGGACTCAGAGAAAAATCATTCTGCTGATCGGTATGCGCACCAACATCATCCAATTCGTCTTTGAATTTATTAACCCGTGAGCGGAGATCTTTGAGTATCGCCTCTCTTTTTTCGAGGCGGGCCTTTCTTTCAAGTTTTTCGGAATTGCTGCGGACACGGGCTCGGCGGAATTGCGGGGATGGCTCATCCTGCTCCGCCACATCGTCGGACGCTTTTGTCGGAATTTCATTGTCGACAAGCGCGTTTTGCGCCAGCAAAGACTGCACGCTCGAGCTCACAGCCGAAAGTGCCAGACGAATCTGCGGGTCACGCAGCTCGGTGGGCGTGAGAGCCATAATCATTCTCAGACATTGTTCAACAGCGGCGCGGGCAGACGAATGCTCATTGCTTCTGCCAAAAACGTCGTCGGACATAGCAAAAACCTCCACCCCACGGTGGTACCGCGGGAGCGGAGGCCTTGCAAGCCGAGCGGCCCGAAGTCAGGTTTAATCCACTAAACCAGCCTGACGTCCGGCACTCTTGAAATTGCTGAAAAGTTTCAGCTGATTTTCAGGGCGCTTGTAGGTGCGGGCATTTTGTCCGACAACATCGAATCCGTCATAAGGTAACAGACTCACGGGCTGCATACTCACACCAGCGCTGCTCACCGTATATCCTTGTGCCTTGCTGCTGCCCTGCAGAGCATTGACGTCGGTGGCAACGAAGATTCCACCCGGCGCGACCATCTGGCCGTTGCTCATCTTGGGACCATAGAAACTCACGACACCGATGTTCTTTTTGTTTTTGTCCTGCAGATTCTGAGAAATTGCGAGACCTTCAGGAAACCGGCTGTCAACAAAGTTGAGTTCAAGACCGACGCCCACGTAGCGCTTTGCCGAGGTGGTCCCCAAATAAAGCTTTGTGTTCAGCTTCTGGTCGCGCTTGAGCATGACCGAGTACATATCTGTCGAAATGAACGATGGAAATGTCACACCGTTTGGCAAAGTTGTCGTACGGCCGATTGCCAGCTCTTTGTCGAGAAATGCAGCAAAATCAATATCGGTCGCAATTTGAAAACCGTGCTGGGAGTCAGCAGGAATCAGTCGAATCCAACCCATGTTCTTGATTGGAATCGCAACTTCCATATTCAATGCAACTTCAGTATTAAACTCAGTGAGAAGGCTTGCCTTGCGCTCCTCGAGGTTAAAACTGAAATTTTTGACGATCTGGCTGACGGAACCGCCGCAGGCGACCGCAAGCACGCTTGTCAGTGCGAGAACGGGCGCGACCCGTCTCAACGAATCTAGGGTGTACTTCATGGCATTTCTTCCTCTAATGAAGCCATTCAGCATGAGCGAAGCCCCTCCCCGCTCACAAAGGGGGTATCGGACGGCACTCGGCGAAACTGAGAATTTTTTTCACCGTAGCTTGACGCAGCTCTTCAAGGGTGACTCGCAAATCTCTATAATAATTTGGACTACGGGATGAAAATAAGATTTAGTTTAAAATCCCAGAGACAATTTCAGTGAGGACGGGCTCATGGACAGTGAATCGCAACAGGGTTTGCTCGTGCTCGAATTCATCACGCAATTTGAAAGCATATTGAGGGTTTGCCTTGTCCTTTTTTTCGGTCTTGCCATGCTTCTTGACGCCACTGCAATTTATTGGCGGCATAAAGAGATGCGTTGGATTGAAGCCGTCCGCCGCAGCGCCCGCAGCTTTTTTTTCACGGCCGTATTCCTCTGTGCAGGACACTTTACACTTCTGCTTGTTTCGCCGCAGACCCGCGTCATGCCAATTGTCCTCTCGGGGCTCGCGAGCGTCATTGCCATCGCAACCATCATCATCGAACGTGACAAAAACGAATTGCGCCCGCTTAAATTTCTGATGGGTGCAATAATCTGGGCACTGACAGTGGCGAGCCCGTTTTTTAACGAGTCAACGTCTGCCACGGTTCACACACTCCCCGGACTTTCACTGATTCACATTGCAACTGCCATGTCGGGTGAAGCGCTGTGCATGGTGGCCTTCTCGAGTTCACTGCTCTATTTGTGGGACTACAGCAGGCTGAAATCCAGACTTTTGGAACGGAGGCCGTTTATGCCGAGTCTGGAGACACTCGACAAAATTGTCGGCCGGATGTCGTTGATTGGATTTTTGCTTATTTCCACAAGTCTTGCGACAGGTGTGATGCTCAGCCTTGACGTGTCCATGCGGGCACATCTGTCGAGCCTGAAAGTAATTTGGGCATTCGCGGTTTGGGGCTGGTATTTGCTCGCGATTGTCGGACGCAGTTACTGGGGCTGGACAGGACGGAGAGGCGCACATTTATCAATTTGGGGAAGCGTTTTGCTTGGTCTGACTCTGTTCGGAACGGTCTGGAACATCTCCGGGCAAGGCCGCTGAGGGGTTGACGCAAATGACACGGAAAAACTCCAAAGTTTTGATTCTGCACACAGGCGGCACATTCGCCATGACGCTTGATCCGTCACATCACGCTGCAAAACAAGATCAGGCAGTTCTTAATTCGCTGTTGACCCGTGTTCCCGAGCTGCAAGAGATCGCACAGATCGAGCTCAAAGTCTTGAGCAACATCGACTCCTCGGATGCCGACGTCGATTTATGGAAATCGCTTGCAACTGCCATCCACGAACATTGGGAGCGGTTTGACGGATGCGTGATTATTCACGGAACCGACACCATGGCCTATACGGCGAGCGCGTTGTCGTTCTTTTTGGCGGGTCTGACCAAACCTGTCGTTCTGACAGGCTCACAGCGACCGCTCGCCGAACTTCGGACCGACGCACGCGCAAATATCATTGATGCCATCGAGCTGGCGACAACGGGTCATCCTGAAGTCATGATTTGCTTCGACAGCGTCGTGTACCGTGGGTCGCGTGTCACCAAGCGCAGCAGCGAACACCTGCATGCCTTTGCCGCGCAGCACAGCGCTCCGCTCGGACATTTTGGAGTTCATTTCAACGTCAACAAAAACTTGATGAAGCCCGCGGTCGCGCGCGCGCAACGCCACAAACCTTCGGTTGACCTGAGAATCAATCCGCACATTTGCGTGTTGGACGTGATCCCGAGTGCGCCACTGCCGCAACCGATGATCCAGAGCCTCGTCTCGGGTTATCGCGGAATTATTGTCCGCGGTTTCGGGGTGGGCAATCTGCCAATGAAAAACCCCTGCTGGCTGGAGCTTGCTGAAGCCGCCACAGACAACGAAATTCCACTAGTCATCGCATCACAATGCCAAACCGGAAAAATTGATTTGCAGAGCTATGAAAATGGAAGGGCATTCGCGCAACGCGGGGCAATCTCGGGGCACAATATGGGACTCGAATGCCTCAGCATAAAACTGATGATCATGCTCGGCCGTGAAATTCCCTTCGCGCAACGTCATGAGTTTTTCGAAACTCCGTTGACCGGTGAATGCGGTGAGGCTGAATGACAATGGGTAAAAACACTTCAGTCCAGTCCTCATCTGCCGGTTTGTTCAAGGGGACAATGTTGTATTGCGGCGCGCATTACACGCTCTGTCCAGTTGAAATTCGAGAAATTTGGGCACAGGGATACGCTCTGCCGGAAGGGCCTGTTGCACTTAGGCAGATCATTGTTGAAAAAATGCAGGATGCCGAGGCTGAGATTGCGGTCATTTCAACATGCAACAGGTTCGACATCTGCCTGTTCGGAAGGCTCAACAAGAACCTGATAGGCGAAATTTTCGCCGCTTTCGCACTCTGGACATTGGGACGGGTTCCTGCGCTGCAGGCCTCTGCCGAAAAACATAAAAGCCGCCTGAAGGAAGTGAGCTCGTGGCTGCGAATTTTTGCAGACGAACAGGCTGTGCATCATCTGTTCCGCGTGAGTGCGAGCCTCGATTCACTCGTGCTCGGTGAACCGCACATCCTCGGCCAGCTCAAAGATTCTTTTCAGGCCGCCGTTGCTTCGGGGCATGCACATCAAGAGGCGACTCTCACATTCAACCGTGCATTTCAGGTGGCAAAAAAAATCCGCACGGAAACAGACCTCGGAAAGAATGGCATCAGCATTGGCCACGCCGCAGTCGATGTCGTCCGGCGGGTCTTTGAACAGCTTTCGCAGCACTCGTGCCTGATTCTCGGCGCGGGTGAGATGGCAAAAATCACCGCTCAACACCTGCGGACCTGTGGAGCCGGCAGCATCACGATAGCCAACCGCACCCTTGCCAACGCCCAGAAACTTGCCGAGCAGCTGCCGGACGCTCGCGCTGTAACGCTCGAGCAAGGTCTGACTAACGTCGGAGATTATGATGTCATCATTGCCGCGACATCTTCGCAGGACTTCATTCTCCGCCGTGAAATTCACACCGACCGGCTGAGCAGGCGCAAAGTTGGTACACCCTGTGTTTTGGTCGACATCAGTGTTCCACGAAACATTGATCCCACGCTCGGCGACCTCAAGAATATTTTTGTTTTTGACGTCGACGACCTCGACAAAGTCATGGAATCAAGCCGAAAGGCACGTGAGAAAGCTGCTCGGGATGCAGAGACGATCATTCACGCGGAACTCGCTGAATTCATCTCACACCGCAGGCAGCGAGAAAATCTCGTGCACATCGGACAATTCCACGTCCTCGTCAAAACTATTGTCGAAAGAGAGATTCAAAAAAGTCTCAAAATCGACCCGACGCTGGGCGAGGAGCAGGTGCGTATCACTGCCGAGGCCGTTGCAAAAAAACTTGTCGCGCATCCCGCGCTTCTGGCGCGCACCGATGCTCGCGTCGATTCGGACCACGACTCGATCGGCGACATACTTCGTTATCTTTTTAATCTGCAGCAAAGCGAATGAGGTCTGAACGTGAGCAGCAAGCGCAAAATTTTCATAGCGACTCGGCGAAGCCCTCTGGCCTTGTGGCAGGCGAACACTGTCAAGCGCCTGCTCGAGGAACGCGGGCTCGAGGTTGAGCTCAACTTGGTCGTCACGAGCGGCGACAAAATGCAGCGCGGGGCTCTGGCCGAAATCTCGCTCGATGACCCCAATCTTCCCGCCCACCTCAAAACAGGCAAAGGTTTGTTTGTGAAGGAAGTGCAGGAAGAAATCCTTGCCGGACGTGCTGATTTGGCAGTTCACAGCATGAAGGACCTGCCTGTGGAGACAACATCCGGCCTGCGTGTTGCAGCGGTGCTTCCGCGCGCAAATCCGGCTGACGTCATGATCCTCTCGCCACAACTCCAGACACACGTTAAAAAATTCACTGGGCTCGCCTCGCCCGCCGAACTCGACACAAAGAAAATCATTGATGCCCTGCGCGGTTTCAACTGGAGTGGTGCGGCACCCGTGGGCACCACGAGTGCGCGCAGGCAATTCTTCCTGCGAAAGACTTTTGCCGGCTCCGAGCTCCCTCTTGTGGTTCTGCGCGGAAACGTCGACACCCGTTTGGCGCGGGTGGCCGCCAATGAATTTTCATTCATCATGCTTGCACGCGCGGGCATCGACAGACTTGGGCTTTTTCAGCCCGAGTCAATGATCACCTTGCCGGTCGCCATCTCCACTCCTGCACCTGCGCAGGGAATTGTCGCTATCGAATGCCGCAACGATGACCATGAACTCAGAGGCCATCTTGCTGCTCTGAGCGACAGCGACGCTTCATTGCAGGCAGCGTGTGAGCGAACAACTCTCTGGCTGACCGGAGGTAATTGCCACACGGCATTGGCGGCGCATTTCGACGGCTCGCGCCTGACAACATGGGCTGCAAAGGAGACGCAACACAGCGAACTGCTCTTTTCCTTGTCTGAGAATGAAGCCCGTGAGTTTGGACAACTCGCGCTTCAGGCCGACCATCACAGCTTGTTTCAGACAATGTTGAGCAGTGCTGCCGCCCTGCGGTTGCACCAGCAATTGACTCAATCAGGATTCGCCCAGCTCATGCAAATGCGCATCCCGACACAGCTTGTAAAGGAGTGACCATTGCTGACAATCCGTTGCGGCGTTGCACAAGACAAAGACGGTACTCCAGGCGACTGCGACTGGGCCGTTCTGCAGTCATTTGCCAATCCGGCATTCTCTGACGGAGAGCTTTTACAGTCACTTGCTCAAGCGAATGCGGTGCACGTCTTCGCGAGCCTCACGGCATTCAATTTTTTTCTGAAAATCTGGAACCGCTGTGACGCGGCAGAGAGAAAAAAACTCTCGGGTCGGGAAATGACAGCCTGCGGTGTGGGGCATTCGACCGACACAGCCGCCCGAACTCTTCAACAATCGGGTACAACGCTGAATTGGCACGTTCCGCAATTTGGCGAGGGCGATGCGCGGGAGAATGGGTTGCACTGGACCCTTGAACAGCTCGAAAAGCGCGGACTCATCCCGAAGAACGAACTGCACCTGTGGAGCAAAACCGACGCCACGTCTGCAAAAATTCTGCGTGATGTAAAAAGAATTCGTTTGTGGAACGACTGGCAGATACACACACATGAAATCTATTCTCTGGGAATCAACCTCAAATCGATGCCAACCGAGGCCATCGATGCATTGGAAAAAGATTCCCCGGTTTGTTTTGGAGTCAAGTCGGCCGAGGTTCTCGACGCCACAGTGGCCGCTCTGCTGAAACACACTATGCGGAATTCGATTTCACAATTGCCGCGCTCGATTCACTTCAGCGTCTGGGAACGTGGAGCACTGCAGCGCGCTCAGCAACTTTACATGCAACCAAGGCTTTTGCCATGGAGCGAATTTGAGTCTTTGCTGCCAACAGCTGCCAAATGAGACGGACTTTTTTGAACATGACTAAAACCACCCTTTCCATCGTATGTCTGCTGAGCTTTCCTGCTGCGGCGATGGATTGGCAGTTCCGTTCCGGAGCTTTGCTTGCTGGTGAGGGTGGCTTGCTGAGTGGCTCGAAGGTGCCAATCACCTCTACCTCACAGAGGGAATACGACGAAGAATCAGCCAAGAATGGCCTGAGCAAAAGTGCACGCGAAAAAATTAGAACCAGCCGATTGCGGGGGCTCGAGGGATATACGAGCGGCACAATTGCGATGGGCTACGAGGGTTACAGCAACGATCTGCGCTGGCAAAGTTCTCTCGATCTCAAAGCTTCGGGCGGATTCGGAAATTCGAGCGGCCGATTTTTCAGCCCCGCCTTCGATCCGGTTGTGCCGGCACAGGGCCGCGGTGGGCGTAATTCGGGTTGGCTGGCAGGTGGCGAGGGCGAACTCCACTGGATTCCCTTCAACGGATTTTCAACTCATCTGAGTGCATCTTTTTCGGCTGGCTCGAATCTCTTAAAAGAGCCTTTTTCAAGGCTCTTGATCAGTCCCGAGGCCGAGATCCGTGCGGATAAATTTGAAATCACACCCGCCTTTTTATGGCAGCGGCTTCTCGGCTCCGATGCGTTGCCTGCAGCCGATCTCAGTGCTTGGTCAGTGAATGTCGAATGGCTCGGAACAAAAGGCTTCCGTATTCAGAATCCCAGAGGCTATCCCACCCTGCGGGTCTGGCGCGCGCTGGCGCAAGGTTCGCCGCTTCTTGTCACGGCGATGGAAAACGAAGGGCGCTTTTTTGAGATCAACATCACGCCGAAAATCCTTTTTTCCGGCGGATTCAGTTTAATCTCACATTTCCGCAGTGTTTCGGGCAGCGAACAATCCTACATCGCCCCGTCGCTGGCTGCCGAAATCAACCGCCGTGGAAAAGAATTCAACACATGGCAACCGCCGTCAGCCTCCGCAGATTATTCAAGTCAGACCATTGAATGGCGCAACAGCCTCAACAAAAAAATCGACCGCAACTGGAACATCTACGCAACCATACATTTTACATCGCAAAGCAACTCATTCTCGCAGACGGCAACGTCGAATCTCCGCTACAGCGACCTCATCGATGTCGCTCGCGAATCGACATTCAGATATTTTTTGGGAAGCGAATTTCTCCTTTGAGCTGGGTTCATGGTAGTCTTGGAATAAACAAACGAGGCACAATTTCATGAAACACTCAGAGCTTCTCTGGATCCAAAACATGGCACGTCTGGCCTGCGGTCAGACGGTTCAAGTTCAGCAACCCACCGAGATTCTCAACCAAGCTCTTGGTTTTTTCCTGGAAGAACTGACCGCAATCCTTCATGGCCATGTGACGTACTTCAATGATCTCGTGATGCAGGATCGCCCGGACCTCGCTGTGCGGGTGTTCAAACTTGGCGTTCCGCGCACCGGACTCATGTTGCTCCGCGGCAAAGAAAAACTGATTGTCCAGAATGACGGCTTCCGGCTGAGAGTGCGCATCGTCCAGATTCAGGCCTATCAGGAACAAAGCATCGAAGCTTTTGACGTCGATGCGGTTTTGAACGCTGACAACACGGTCAGCTGGATTGCCTCGCACGACAGACAGCGCATCAACCCGCTGCTGCTTGTTCAAGAGTACCTCGGTAAATTCATGGGCTACGGTGCGCAGTCGTTTTTGCGCCCTCGCACTGCCGGCCAGCGCCCAGCCCCGGGGTCATCCATAGAACTCCAGCCCTGATCTGACGGAGTTGTTGAATTCACACTCCGCTCTGATATGGTCCGTTGGTTTCCAGACCAACGGACCGTTACTTTTTGGAGCACTGCATGGAAAAAGTCGCTGTTAAAGCCGACGGCCTGTCGCTCGCCAAAGGCAAACTCAAACTCTCCCGCACTGAAATCATTGCAGATTATCGGGTGGGCTACCGCAGCCGGCTGGCCAGTCTTGCGGGCCGCAAGGAAGTTCTCACCGGCAAGGCCAAATTTGGGATTTTCGGCGACGGCAAAGAAGTCCCCCAGCTGGCAATGGCCAAGGCCTTCCGCGAGGGTGACATCCGCAGCGGATATTATCGCGACCAAACCTTCATGATGGCCGCAGGCCTGTTGTCGGTGCGCGAGTTTTTCTCACAACTCTATGCAGACACGAACGTGGCTCACGAGCCGGCCTCCGCCGGACGTCAGATGAACTGTCACTTCGCCACTCGTATGCTTGACGATGATGGGCGCTGGTTGCCGGTAGTGGAAAAAAAGCAGTCGTCGGCAGACATCTCTCCTACGGCCGGACAAATGTCCCGCCTCCTTGGGCTCGCCTACGCATCCAAGCTTTATAGAAAAGAACCTGCACTTGCGAACGCAGGCGGCGGTTTCAGCCGGCAGGGCAACGAAGTCGCATTCGGTACAATTGGCGACGCCAGCACGAGCGAAGGAATTTTCTGGGAGTCACTCAACGCGGCCGGCGTTTTACAAGTTCCGTTGGTCATGTCGGTTTGGGACGACGGCTACGGAATCTCGGTCCCGCGTGAACATCAAACAGTCAAAAGCTCAATTTCAGAAGCGCTCGCAGGATTCCAATCGCGCGGCAGCGCAAAAGGTTTCGACCTGCACGTGGTTGCGGGCTGGGATTATCCGGCATTGGTCGAAGCCTATTTTGAGGGTGTCGAAAAGACACGCCGCGAACATACGCCCGCACTGTTTCACATCGTTGAACTGACGCAGCCGCAAGGCCACTCAACGAGCGGTAGTCATGAACGCTACAAGACCAAAGAGCGGCTCGCGTGGGAAGAAGATCACGACTGCTTGCGACGCTTGCGCCGCTGGATCATCGAACAGCGGTTCGCCACCGAGGGTGAACTCGATGCCATGGAAAGCGAAGAACGCACGTTGGTCGAGAGCGCACGCAAAGAAGCGTGGGAGCTCTACCTTGAGCCGCTCAAGGCCGAGCGCGCCGATGCCCTTGCGAAGCTCGACGCCACCGCGCAATCGGATGTCACCAACGCCGCAAAAGTAAAACGCTGTGCCGATGACTTGCGCGCAGGTGTGACGCTCAACCGCAAACTCATTCACAGCTGCGTGCGCAAAGCCGTCACAGCACTGCGCAACATTGACCATCCTGCCGCGGCTGAACTGCGCGCATGGTCTGAGCAGTACATGGGTATCAATAGAAAGCGCTACGGCTCGCATCTCTACAGCGAATCAAAAGAGAATCCGACGCTGCTGCATGGCATACCGGCTCGCTATTCCGAGAATTCGGAAAGTGTCGATGGACGTGTTGTACTGCTCAAGCTTTTCGATCACTTTTTCCAAACAAACCCGCGCTTTTTTGCGCTCGGAGAGGATGTCGGCAAGCTCGGCGACGTCAACCTTGTCTTTGAAGGTCTGAACGCCAAATACGGCGACCTGCGCGTCACCGATACGGGAATCCGCGAGGCCACCATTCTCGGGCAAGGCATCGGCAGCGCTTTGCGCGGCCTGCGTCCGCTCGTCGACATTCAGTATCTCGACTACCTGCTTTATGCGCTGCAGTTGATGTCCGACGATTTGGCCACGCTGCATTTCCGCAGTGCCGGCGGCCAAAAATCACCGGTCATCATCCGCACGAAAGGACACCGCCTCGAAGGCATCTGGCACACGGGCTCGCCCATTGGCATGATCTTGAGCGCCGTGCGTGGAATGTACGTGTGCGTGCCGCGCAACATGACGCAGGCGGCGGGCATGTACAACACCCTCTTTGCGGGCGACAATCCTGCACTCGTCATTGAGGTCCTCAATGGCTATCGCCTGAAGGAACGTGTTCCCGACAACCTGACTGAGTTCAGAGTTGCGCTCGGCATCCCTGAAGTCATTCAAGAGGGAAGCGACGTGACGGTCGTCACGTACGGCGCCTGCGTGCGTGTCGCACAGGAAGCGGCCGCCGAACTCGCCGATCAGGGCATCCGTCTGGAAATTATCGACGTACAAACCCTGCTCCCCTTCGACACGCAACAGATCATCTCAAAATCACTACAGAAAACGAATATGGTGGTTTTTCTGGATGAAGACGTGCCAGGGGGAGCAAGCGCCTATATGTTGCAGCAAGTGCTGGAAGTGCAGCGCGGATACGAGTGGCTCGATGCGCCGCCGCGCACACTGACTGCACTGGAGAGCCGTTCGGCTTATGCCTCGGATGCTGACTATTATAGTAAGCCCAGCAGCGAGGATTTAGTCGAATTGGTGCTCGATATGATGCGGGAGCGTTTCGGACGCTGAAAATCTCCCACACAAAACGCACGGGAGACCATTCATGACTCCAAATGTTGTTGCAGCAACACTGGCACTTACTGTTGCAGTTTCGAGCCCCTCCGCAATCGCAGCAAATGCGTGGGAAGGGCCAACGGCCCGCCTTAACGTCAAGCTCAATTATTTAAATAACAAGAACGGCAGCATCTGTGTTTCGTTGTTTTCCAGTGAAGACGGCTTTCCTGACGATGGTCAGAAAGCCGCGCTATCCAAATGCGTTTCTGCACAGGAGCTCTCCGAAAACGCAGAATTGGCGCTGGACGTTCCGAACGCGGGCTCGTTTGCGCTGGCCTTGTTCCACGACGAAAACATGGATAGCAAGCTCAATACAGGTGCCTTCGGCATTCCGCTGGAAGGCTTCGCATTTTCAAACAATCCCAAAATCCGCTTCAGCGCACCAAAGTTTGCCGAATGCGCAGTGGCTCCCACCGACGGTGTTCAAACATTGAGCATCGATATGAAGTACTTTCTCAGACTGCCCCAGTGACGGTAGAACTTTCAAAAGAACCTGCGTCGGGAGTATCCAATCAACTTTTTGGAAATGACGTGAACGTTATAAAGGGCTCCCTCTTTTGCGTAGGTGCTCCGCCAAGTCTTTTCCCAGTCGGCCACCGACTGAAATTTTTGTGGCCAGCTTTGATTGTTGATGTGAACAAATCTTCCCTTAATTCTTGTGATGAGGGTCGCATGTCCGGCATTCTTGCCACCCGAAAAGACCATGGCGATGTCACCATCTTTCATCGTTCTGGCCAAGGTTGTTTCCGTAAATTCAGTGAGATTCTTGATGCCATTGTGACTTGAACGGATGCCGACCAGAGTCTTTAAATCCCGGACAATCGCATTCACCGATGCATACGACATTTGTCCTTTAGGATAGGGAATTGCGCAGGCCCAGCGTCCCAAAACAAGAGCAACCAGCTGGGTCGCGGCATCATTCGCACAATTTCCTCGACCGATCATTTTTGTGCCAGTGAGTGGGTTCGTCTTTTCAATTGATTTTGCAAGGTGAACCATCGCATCATCATAGGTCCCCGACTTCGCAATCAGCTCTGCCCCTGAACGAAATGCGGGATCGGCTGCAAGAGCAGTCGGGGATGTCTTTCCAGCCAACAGCGCCGCGTTCTTTCCAGCAAATGCAAGCCTCCAGACGGCACCAAGACCGGCAGTCGAGATCACGTCAATCAGCATGTTACCAATCACACTCTCCTCAGTGATACCTGTCCATAGGCAGCGGCCATCTGAGTAAAGCGTCGGTCCTGTGCAAATCAATTCGCATTTCGAATTATCCAATTGAATTAAGTTCTCAGCATAAGTATCGGTGACCTGAATTCCTTTGGATCCATCGCTTTTGTTGCCCAGACGGATTTTTATATCTGGTGAGTTCCATTGATCAGTCGCTGACTTTTTTAGCTCAAAAAATTCCAGCGTGGGAAAATTTGAGTTGGAAAGCTGAAAAGAGACTTCCCTGCTTGTGTTGTTGAAAGGAGATGTCTCATAAAGGAATTCCCCCTTCTGCTTGCGCACCGATGACTTACATTTGTAATAAACATACTCAGCAAGACCTCCGCCTGAGTACTGAGCTCCAGCGTCCGTCTCCTTCGCAGGTTTGCAGGACGACAACAGTCCAGTTGCAGTAAAAAATAACAATGCTTTAAAACTTTTATTAGTATGCATGCACCACCCAATCAACGCAGCTTCGCAAGCTCAGCATCAATTTCTTCAACCGACTTTTTCAAATAGAGAGCCGCATCACGGGTTGAAGGATCGATCGAAGCATGTGAGGAAGAACTGTTTCCGAAAGCATTTATCCTTAGAGCACGGACCGTCCGCAGCTGATTGCCTGCGGTAGCCATATTCTCGGATGCCTTCTGGTAGGACGCCATCATCAACGCAAAGCGGCTGTTGACGATTTTGCCGTTGACCACAGAAGCAATCTTTTTGTCTGCGTTCAGTTCGGATGGCGCGTCGAAATCGATATCCTGCTGGAAATAAGTAGGACCGCTGCTGGCGAGCTTTTCCCAACGTCCGCTGGATGCATTATATGACAGGTTGCGCGAAGTAATGTTGCGAGAGAAATCAACATTTCGGTTCAGTGCGTCGAATTGGGACAGGACAAGCCTTTCAGATTCCGGCTTGGAGCGCCCCAGTGCTGCGGCAATGTTCTCTGCGGCAGTTGCAAGAAAATTCCAACCGCGTACCGATGCCCTCATGGCCTGCAACTGAAAATCATTTCCGGGGCCCTTTTTCCCGCTGCTCACAAACACGCTGGCCTGACTGCAACTCGGAAGCATCGCAAGTGTACTGATTGGGACGTTTTCACTCCAGCCGCCGAAGGAAATGAGGCCATCCTGATCGCCGAGCCTGTCGGGATCAGAAATATTTGAGAGAATGTACACCGACTGTCCGGAAGGAAGTTTAAGAGTGTTGTCAGCAACATCTTCAGGACCAATAAACACCGGCAGACGCCTAAACGGGCCAGGTTCTCCCGCACTAAACGCCACGGCATGCGCAACTCCCCGACGCCCTTCCTTGAACATCACATCCGTCTGACTGTCGTCTTTGATGTTGCCAATGGCTTTGCCGCGAGCCTGCGCTGTGTTGCGCAAAACGGCAACACGTGTGGGAGCGTATGCATACTTTACATTGGCAGGATTGCTCTCACCATCGGCAAAGAAAGGAAGAAACCCGCCGCCAACTTCGGATTGCTTGGTGCGCAAAGAAATCAACTCATCGACAAGCTTACTGTTGGAATGATTCGCAACGACATAGCCTTGGTAGAGATTTTCGAGACCGACTCCCTCAGACGCGCGAATGGAACCATCCCTGTCTCGAGAGAACATTCCGCGCCGCAGCGTTGAATGAACAATCATCCCCTGCGGCAGCTCGATAAACTGACCCTTCTTCCCAAAACCCAAGTATGCATTCCAGAGAAGCTCCGGATTGGGAAGGAAAAACTTGGCGGCCAAAATGTCTTCGACCTTTCCGACACCAGTGACAGAAGTCAGCTTCGGATGCTTGATGAAGAAGTTTACTCCGCGCAGCAGTTGCCGCCAGCGCTCGACATTTTGTTCGGAATTTTCCTGCTTCATGTCCTGCTGGAACATGCGATAAAAACGATCGCCTATGACCGCCATCTGCGGATTGGCATTCCATTGCGATTCAGGCAAGGCAGCGGCATCCACCAATTCGCGCATGGACGTTGAAATACCTTCGGACCATTGCTGCCAGAGCTCAAACATTTTTTTGCGTCGGTCACTGTAGCTGCCGCTCTGCATAACTGAAGTGAAATCCGCGTTCATGGTAAAGTCGGTCAAAAGAACCGCCTGTCCTACAGTCGCCTCAATACTCAACAGGCGCGCACCATCATCGCCTGCGAGAACTTTTCCAAATTGTGACTGAGCAATGAAGCGCAGAATGGAGGGAACCACCTGCCAATTGCGGATATCGAGAGTGTCAAATGCAGGCAGAAAGATGAATGTGTCAATCACGTCGGGAATCGCAGCAAGAACAAGTGATGCCCGCTGCGCTTCCGAAAGATTTCTTCCCTGGAACGTGACGGGCGTGCGCTTGACACTCTGGTTTTGCATGAGTCCCATCACCACAGATCCGACAATAGAGCCTGAAGACCCACCCAGCGAAACCACCGGCTTGATGTTATTTTCCAGAAGCGCCGTGTAGGTTCCGACGTGTGATGCAAAGCGCAGACCGTTGCCCTGCAGGCCGACACACGCCGAAACAACGGCTGACTGCGGTGTGCTGGTTGTCGAGCTTGTCTGGGACTTTATGCAGGAACTGGAAATAACCGTTAATGCGCTGAGAGCAAATATGCCAAAAAATCTATTTGCCATTTCAATACCTCTGGAGTTCGCTCTGAACACCAGAGAGTTTAGCAGGACAGCCTTAAGCAGAGGCGAAACTTCTGCACTGGAAACTTATTGCCGAACGATTGGCCGCAACTATCCGAAATCTAGCAAAAATTGTGGCTCACTAAATCAGGGAACCAATTCATCGAGTGACAGATCCTTCTCATACTCGAAATTTGGCAGCCGAATCTCTTCGCGTGTAGGAACTTGGGTCGTCTTATCAAGCGGGCGATCGGGCGGATAAACCGGTGGAAGATCTCGATAGCGAATCAATCCACGCGAGTTGAGTGCACCATGCACAATCACCGGATAGGTTTCATTGATCTTGGTGAAGACGACGGGCAAAGCTCTCAAGCCGCCGTAGCGCAGCGTGCTGTCAAAGACTTTGAACAATTCGTTTGTACAGTTTCTCCAGAGCGTATGGTAAGTTGAAGTCATTCCTTTTTCAGTTGCACGCTTGACGTAAGCAGGAAGAACAAGTTGTTTCTCCTTTTCGTCCAGATTCAATGGCCACTGCACGACACTGTGTTTTTGGGTGACCACCATCCATTTGTATTTGTCTGCGAGTGATGTGATCCGGTAGGCCGTCAGATACTCATCCTTCATGCCTTTGAAAATATCGTAGTTCCAACCTTTCTGACCGATTGCTTCCGTGCTCAGTGCAAACTCGAGCAGATGAATCTGTTTTCTCGAATCCAGCTGATTCGTCAGACGGACTGGTGAGTCTTTTTTGAATTTTAGTCGGATTTGAGTGTGGGCAGCCGGAACGATGGCAGGAAAGCGCTCCATCTGGAAGATGACTTCTTCAACTCCATTTTTTGGAAATTCGGCAACCCAGAACGAACCGTTGTGCCCCACGTTGGCAACTCTGAGCACGTTCGAGTCGGAGGATTCAGGAAGAAGCATGACTGAGCGTGCTGAGGTTGTGTCTGCGCACTCGCCCTTGTGGCTTCCCCCCGGCAAGAGAACCTTGGATTCATAGGCATCACCAAGGAACTTGCATGTCTCAGAAGTAGACACTGTCGACGAAAGTTGAGATTCGGCAGACTGAGTTTTCGGTGTGCCACAGGCAACGTAAAATCCAGAAACAATCGCAAGAAAAACAGTCTTCTTTATCGACTGAGCAATCATGAGAAGCACCTCTCCTGAAAACTTGCAGGAATTGATGGAGGCACAACAGCAAACGGTGTGCCAGACAGAAATAACCAGACCACCGACTTAACGCTTTTCAAGCGCCTGCCCGGATGCTGGGTTGGATTCAAGAACTTCCGGCAAAAATCCGATTATCCCTCGACTATGAAGAACCACACCAAAATACATTACGGACTGTTCAGCTTGATAGCTGCCAATGTGGCATGTTCACCTTCGCGCTCTTCGGAGTGCCTCTCTGCTTCATCGTCTGACATGCCTTTGGCTCCAACATCACATTTCGTTCAAGGCGGATATATCCATTTTGGAGATAAGACCTGCACGGCGAGCTTTGAAGTTCGTGAGCTGGGTGCAGATGAAATTCTCCTCAAGGGTTTTTCAGCGCGACATTGCAGATTTGAAAATGAAGGCGACCACAAAAAAATCTCAATCAGCCTCTATTTTGATAAAACTGCAAAGCGTTCAGCCGGATATGTGCGTGCCATACCCGTCACCGAATCTTTTGCAGAACGTGCCTCAAAAGCCCTACGGGAGAGTTCAGCTCTTAACGTCGGCAACGCAACAGCGCTCGTAGCAGATGCACTGAAAATTCCCGTTCAATATGATCCATGGACGCCAAAGAAAGAAATATTTTCAAGTTCCGGGTCAATCATCTGCAACAATTTCCAAATTATTCCGAAACTTCCGGAAAACTCGAAAGCGCTTTCACACTCGTGCTGGAGTTTTCTTGACCTAGGCATTTTTGAACTGCGCCTGACGAAATCGACAGCCGGAGAAAACACGTTCAGGTTCATCTCCGAGCAACTCAAAGACAAGAAGCGCATGCTCAACGAATTCCTGCAGGCTAATTCTGACATAGCGGCCTATACGGAGCTTCACAGGACCGATGCCAATGCTGTTATTGGCCTCTTGCGGTTGCAAAAATATGCGCGACTTGCTTACATTTTAAATCACGATCTCTGTCGCGTAAGCTCGAGCGCTACAGTTGATACAGGTGCACTCTGCGCGGTGCAAAAGAAACTCATCGAAATCGTCGGGCAGCATCTTGTCGAATTCGATGAAACAGGCCGCTCAATCAATATTTTTGATAAAATCGCCACCACATCGAAGGCTGAATCATCAGAAAATATCGGTCTCCCCTATGCTGAGCTCGTCGCTGGGCGACGTCTGTCACTCACAGGCACTCCGATAAATTTCGACCAACTCGATAAACTCGCAGCAACCCACGCGGAGACAATGAATGGTGTTTATCGCGCGACGAACGTTGTCGCGATCATGACGATGCGAGACGAAATGAAGAAATTCAGCGGCACGGCAGACGAGACGCAAATTTCACCCTCGCTCCTTGTCGGCACAAATTTCACTGCAGGAATCGGCAATTCTGCAAAACAACTGCAGTACGGTCAGTTCTCACTTTCGAGCCTAAGCTCACGTCCAGAGGCAATTCACGTCAATCCCCAAAGAAGGGTTCAGTATGATCTTGAACAAGTGAAGTTTGGTGTGACCATGCATGGCACACTGCGCATTGGAGTTGAAAAGCAGAGTGAAGTGGTTTCCTTTTTCCCCACGGATAGCGGCTCAATGCTGTTTCTGAAGGGTGTGATACCCCTCATGGTCCTCAATACCGTCAATGACAATGCAACTTCGGGAGGAGCGTCCATCCTCGCTCTGCCGGAAGCGAAGGAGGAGTCGGGTGCTTCCGGCGGAGGAAAAGAACAGGCCGGCGATCCAAAAAATAAGTCCAATTCCGACGCTCAGGTCAAAATAAGCAAGAATATTTCCGCAACGGGCGGATGTCTGTAATCAAACTCTCGTCTTATTTGCATTTGATGCCAATAGCCTGCAACCTGATGGGAAAACCCCGGAGGCTGCAAAATGACCATTTTTTCGCTGCGCTTTTCTTTTCAGCTGACTGTGCTGAGCGTGTTTTTGCTCAACAGCTGCAAACCGCGTGAATTCAATCAGTCGACTCCCCAGTCTACTGCCAGTTTGCCTGCAGGGTTTAGATCTGCTGCGCTGCAGAACGAATGGACAGGCCAACTGCTTTTGCCTGCAAAAGAGCACCGTGCAGACGGAACTGTCTACCTCGAGGTGCATGGGGCTCCCGACACACACTCGGCGCTGCAAGGCAAAATCATCAGGATCGCGTGGCCAAAAAGCTCAGGTTCGGCAAACAAATTCAGACCTGACGTGAAGTTTGATGCCAAGGAAACAGAAACGGCAAAGAAGGGCGGAAATATTATTCCACTCGTACTTGACGGCTGGACTGCTGTATCACCGCTGGAGTCACTTGCCGCGGCCCGCTGTTCCGGAAAATTTTCAGCAGCTGTGACCAACGACGGCAAGCCGACGAACCTATGTGAATATCAGCCGATTGACCGCATCTACGTCCGACTCAAAAAGGCCGGTTTTTCTTCCGGTCTGCTGACCCTTTCCGAGGACCCTCTGGTGATCGCCGGGCCACATCTGGCTCTCATTTCTCAGATTCAAAAAACTGGTCGCAGCGAGGGTAACGGCCGGTTCGCGGTGTACAGCGCCAACACCTTTATCAACGGCCAATTCAGCGGGAGCCAAAAGACGGAATTTTTGGTTGAAGAGAGTTTCGGCAGTCGCCCGAACTTCTCTTTCAACAACATCAATGCATCTCCCGCAGGCACCCAAGGCTGGTATATTCATGGTGAGTTTGATTCGGGAGTGACTGCTGGAAAATCGCTTTTTGTTGCCAAGGCCATCGAACCGCGTGCCATGTTGAAGGTTTCCGGTGCATTCGACGTTATTGAAAATAAAACTGCCGGACAAAAATTTATTTCTTATCAGGACAATCTTGCCGTCAAAGATGAATACCTTTCAAGAAACAGTTTGACCCGCCAGAAGTTTACAGCGCTTGAAAACAATTTCAGACGACTGAGGATCCTTCCGGGGTCTGCCGTCACTGCCCTGTCGGAGCAGGCGCCCATCCGAAAGTCGACTCATTCCGAAGCCGATTCTCCATTCAAATCAGGAGAAAAAGGTTTGCTCGTGCATCTCTTTCACTGGATCACGGACGCTGCGGGCAAGAAAGACGTCGGTCCGCTCGGGCTCGTGACAGGG
Organism: Pseudomonadota bacterium; assembly: GCA_039799905.1. Lineage (GTDB taxonomy): Bacteria > Bdellovibrionota_B > Oligoflexia > Silvanigrellales > Silvanigrellaceae > RFOM01. The sequence goes on from JBDLRP010000041.1 coordinate 146,347, forward strand.
CACTATTCCTATGGCTTCTATGATGTCGTGCGTGAGCCACTGACGGGTGAACTGCAATTCGAGGTCGTTTATCAGCAAGTTTACGGACAGGGGCCTGACGGAGTCATTTCTTCACGAATTTCGCGCAGCGAATACATGGGGAATTTTCGCCGCGGCTGGAGCAATTCGATTGCCACCTCCGACGTTCTCGTGCGCACACCATGGCTGAATGCTCCGGTGGATGGGCCGGCGGGAGCTCCACAAGCCGGCTACTCGCCTTACGACATTCTCAATGACTCTTTGTCTCTCATGACACAGGCTTACCGCACAGGTTCGGGAGACGGAATCTCCAGTGTCACACCATGGGCAAGCTGTGTTCAGGATTCAAGTCAGGCGCTGTTCATAGCCCTCCGCCAAACCGAAAAACTGATTTCTACCACACGCGGAGCAGACTACTGCTCGAAAAATGAATTCAAAGGGCTGTGCAACATGGTAACTGCACTTAAATCCAACTTCGAGGCGGGTGAAATTTTTGAGAATGCACCGATGCGCGGCGACTGGATCAACAACTCACTCAACTTACAGATTCGCCGCAGCAGCAATGCCATTGAAAATGGATACTCCGCACTGGCGAGTTACAAAACAGCCCTGCCTCGCCATGCGTTCAACCTGTTCCTCAACACGATGCTCAATCAAGGTCTTGAATTGCTGTTAATGGACAACGTGCAGATCGGCGGCTACTGGACATCCGCACAGCGCGCGCAGACTTTCACACCCACTCCCGCGACAACTGTTTTCGAAGTCGTGAAGTCGGCTATCGAAAAAGCTAAAGGTGCATCGCTTAAGACCTTGACGAGCGAAGAGTTCGTCAGTCACCTTCTCAAGGCTGAAGGTGTCAAAAGCCTCGAAGAACTCAACCACAGATACCCGAATTTCTGAATATTCATGGCCGCGTCATGCCGCGGCCAGCAACGCCATAGGAGCATAGGACCGTGAAGAGTTATTTCAAAGAACTGCTCTTCGATATTCCATCACGAGGGGCATTCACCAATATCACGTCACAGGTTAAAGCCTGCCTAGCCGAAAGCGGTATCAAAGAGGGTCTTTGCCTCGTCAATGCGATGCACATCACCGCGAGCGTATTTATTAACGATGATGAGACCGGACTGCATCAGGATTTTGAAAAGTTTCTCGAAACACTCGCTCCACACGAACCAACCAGCCGCTACCTGCACAATCGCACCGGAGAAGACAACGGGGATGCTCATATCAAGCGTCAGTTGTTCGGACGAGAGGTGGTGGTAGCTGTGACCAAGGGAGCTTTTCATTTTGGTCCATGGGAACAGATTTTTTATGGTGAGTTCGACGGTGGACGCAAAAAGCGTGTTCTTGTCAAAATCATCGGCGAATGATGTTTGCGTCGTCGAGCGGAAATGAGGCCTTGAAGAGACTTTATTCAAAGGTCCAGCTGTATATGCAAATAGGCCGTTCCTGAATTGAGTCATCTACTAGGCCTGTGAAAAAGGCCTGCAAAATCCGTTGTCTGCATCGAGTAAAAAAGTGTGCAAAATTTGACTCTGATAGTGGCCGTTGGAATTTATATTTTTCCAGTACTTACGGTATTATAAATGCACTTTTAAAGTTGCATTTTTTAGTGCCGATGAATTAGTTGGACGGAGGATTTGCTCCTTCCGTTTTTGGTACTCAAAATATAGAGGAGACTTACATGAAATCCATTCTTTCACTTCCACTTCTTACGTTGACCTTCGTTCATTACGGCTGCGGAACTAACGCTGCAAAGAAAATAGCAGCTGCGATAGACAGCGAGGGCGTTTACGAATTTGGTACACAAACGACAAGCGAAGCAGTCAGTGCAGCTGCCGCAGGCGACAGCGAAGGTTCGGGCGGTTTCAGTCTATCTTTGGCTGGTTCTTCAAGCCCATTTAAAACCAGCAGCAAAACCTGTGCAGTACAACCCGATGGCAGTGCTCTCGTGACGATTTCATCAGAGATTGACTTCGAAAAAACTTCAGGAAACGACAAAGTCAGTCGCACTCAAAAAATGTCCGGCACAAATACCGAAACAAGACTTTGGAGTCATCCTGCCGGCGTTGAGTGCCTCAACGGCGAGCGCGCAAAGCTCAACTTGAAAAACGATGCAGCCTCATACAGCCTCAAAGTCACAATCGATCGCACACGCCAGCAATCTATGTCTCAAGTCAATACGAAGAAAAATGAAACACGATCTAAGTCACGGTCCTTCAGCATGAAAGGTGAGCGGAGTGTGTCTGTCGTCTCATACTCGGAGAGCGGATCGACATCGGTTCAGGAAAAGAAAGTTTCCGGAAGCATGAACCGCTCATTTTCTTACGTCGACAAGGACGGCCAGACTAAAAGTGGAAGTTTTTCCAGCGCGACAGTGGGCGATCCAATGGTCGTCAAGGTGACTCGTTCGCTTTCATCAAAGGAAGTGGTTTCGCGTGAGATCGTTTCTGGAACTAGAAAAAATACAATGAGTGACGGAACTTCCGTAGAGCTCAACTTCAGCAACTTTGTTATGAGCGGTTCGGGTGAAAGTTGCGAAGCAAATTCGGGAAGTGTTTCCATAAAGTACCTCGATTCTGCCGGTGCTGTGAGTCAGTCCTTGAGCTGCAGCGCGGATTCAGGGGCACTGGCATGCACCGACGGGAGTGGTGCCGCAGTAGAGCTTGAAGGTCCTTCCTGCGATCCGGCTGACGATAAGTAAGTTTCAAATTGACTTTCACAAGTCGTGCCTGCCAGCAGTGAAACTGATCCCCTCGGTATCAGTTTCACTGTCCCGCCGAAAACCGGATTGATTGGCAACCCCCACCGTTCTAGACCTCCCGCAGACTCACACGGGAGGTCGACAAATATGCTCAATTCCGGAAACATTACACGCGATGACTACAGACGCCTCAATGCACTGACTGAGCATCTGCATGAACCGGATATGTTTTTGTATTGGTTTGACTTGTTATTAACCGCATGGGTTGCATGGTCGGCGCTCTTTGTTGCGCTGGCAAGCTCAACACTCAGCCCTACGCAGATTTTGGCCGTCTTCGTTTCAGCTTGTGGCTTTTACAAGGGCGTTAACTTTGTTCACGAAATTTCCCACCATCCGCGTAAGCTGCACAGCCTCTCGATCGCATACAACGTTTTCTTTGGGCTCTATACGCGTGTTTTGTCATACTTCGGCAATTCGCATGCAGATCACCATTCGGTAAAAAAATTTGGAACAAAGCTGGACCCTGAATATGAAAATTGGTCACGCCGCCATCCGGCCAACGTTTTACGACCCGCCATTGCCAGCTTCGTTTCTCCACTTCTCATGTTCATACGGATTGCAGTCATTCCTCTCATGTATCTTTTTGCCGGCAAGGGCTTTTTGAAGGCAATCGTTCGTCGGTTTTCCTCGATCGTCATGAACCCTTCCTATGAAAACGGCAAAACCAATGATGAAGAGCTCGGAAGTGTGAAGTCACTCGACTTGGTCGCAATGGCACTCACATGGCTGGCAGCTAGTATTCTGTCTTATTTCGAAATTCTTCTTGAAGCCGCGCTGATTCAGTACTCGACTTTGGTCATCGCGAACATGCTCGGATCATTCCGTGCGCTCGGGGTTCACCGCTACATTTCGAATTTTGAGCCGCAACCGGCACAAAACCAATTTTTCGACAGCATATCGATTTCAGAGACAGCTTTTTCGCCACTGTGGGGACCTCTAAATTCCAATTATCACAGCATCCACCACCTGCTGCCGCATCTTCCCTATCATGCTATGAGAGATGTGCAT